>NZ_JBIUXR010000007.1:0-444934 GCF_044744085.1 Streptomyces sp. NPDC087428 | reverse complement strand
ACGAAGGCACTCGCACTGCCCGCCACACCCGCATGATCAAAACGCCGACCGCAACCTCAACACGCCCTCGCCCCAACCATGCACGAGGTCGTAAGTCCGTTGACGCACCACACAACCCGCGGACGCCGGACACGCCTGCTCCGGTCGGCCTGACGGGGTCATTGCCGACACTGTGCGCGAGTCAGCCACCGGCACTGGCACGCCTACGCAGTCATTACGCCAATAGTCCGGAAATGGTGAAATATGCGCCACCGCGACTCGGTGACCCGTTCTCTCCGAGGAATCAAGGCCACTTCGAGGACCCGCCTCCCTCATCACAATAGAACCCTTGCCACAACATCCACACGGACGTTACAGTGATCCAAATATCAAGCACTTCAAAATGGTGGGAAAATAAAATGGGAAGACTGCTTTCTCGTGCAGCCGTTGGGTCAATTGCAGCATTTACCATGCTCGGCGCCGGCATCGCAGTGGCACCAAGCGCAGCCGCCGCCGCAGCGTATAACGGTGCCTGCGGATCTGGATATTCGGTGGTTAATTCGGCCGCACTGGGTTCAGTGGGCACGGTGTACTTGACCTACAATTCATCCACTAAGCAGAACTGCGTCGTCACGGTTCGCAACAGCCCGGGTACAGCAATACGAATGATGGCCGGTCTCGAACGGAGTAACGACGTCTACTCGTGGACGTATGACGTCGGCCAGTACACCTCGTACGCAGGACCGGTATACGTCAGCGGCGCAGGAACCTGCATGAACTGGAGCGGGTACATCGGAACCGTCAGGATCGACCGAGAAAATACCAACTGCGGTTAAATTCACGGCAGAACAGATATCAGAGAAACGTTTCCAACGGTACGCGTTCTGCCATGACTTTTCTCTGAAGTGTGGGGTGCGAGAAATGACCGCACCCCACACTTCACAAAAGAACGACTGTTGCCCTCGGCCAGAGATCCACTCTGCTGCGGCTCGGACAGCCGGCACACGGGCCATTCGGCCGAGTCACGGATCGGATCGGATCGGATCGGATCGGATCGGGCAACGATGCTGCGCGCACTTGGAATGTCGGCCCCTGAACTCTCGAACCGTCTTTACACGTCTTCGAATCATCAGCCGGGCAGGCATCCATCCGATTCGCCTGAGCAAGGACACGAAATCAGGATTTGAACTTCCGTAGCGGAAGAGTCCACGACCGCGGATGCAGACCGGGGAAAACTCTTCATTTTCCCAGCACCTGAATGGCGATCCTTATTTTGGATTCCAAGTCGGTTTTTACGCGGGCCATGGCCACAGCGTTTCCTGCAATGGCTTTTTCCTGGTACGAGAAGTCCACTGCGTACCAAACACCCACCACGTTATTTTCGTGCCGGCATGCCGCGTCCGCAGTCGCCACCTTCAGCTCATGCGGTGTGGGCTCAGCAGCCTTCCGCCACTGCGGATCGCCTCCCGCCGCCAGGGGATCCTCGTAAGTGAAGCCCCTGATTTTCATGCACCGCGACCACTTGGCGAATACAGCTTTGGTTCGCTTGTCTTGTTGGGATTCTTCCAGAGTCTTCAGTTTGACATCAATAGCAATTTGCGGGTCGTACAGGGCGCCGTCCACGCTACCGGTCAACTTCTTGACCGCCTCGCCCATGCAGCCGTGATACGGCACAGCCTTGCCGTTAATTATTTGGCCGCCCGGCCCAAAAGCCTTACTGGGATCGGATGAACCGCGCCCGGCAATCACCATGTCCGGACTCGTTTTCTGAGTGGATTCTTCGGAACTGGGCGGGCTCACCGAAGCTCCGCCTTCCGGATGATATCCCCACCGTGCCATCAATCGCGCACTCTGATGCCCGTACCGGCCGTCCGTCCGAGTGACAGGAGCATCGCTGTCACGCGGCCCCTGGGACTCCACCGAGGGCATATAAGTGAATCCAAAGCGCGTCATGCAGAGGGAGATGGACTTCGCATACGCCTTGTTGATCATTGACAGCTGTCCAGGATTCACCAGATACGCATCGAGTGGCAGTGGCTTATCGTTTGCGGAATCGATTTTCGGAATGGCAGACATTGGAGGCGGAGTCTGCGTGGTTTCACGCACCGCCGCACTATTGATCCTGTGGCGCTCTCCGCCGGTGCCTGTGCAGCCAACCAGCAGCAGCAACGGGATCAGGGAGGCAGCTGTACAACATGAGCGACGAAACACCTGGACGACTCTTTCGGTACAGCAATGCGTGAAAGGGTTACTGAGTGAAGTGCGCCGCCATGGGCCCTGCCGAAAGGATCCGAACAGAGCCCACCGCGGGAATGCGCAAGGCGTCAGCCGACCTGAGACGGACCAAGTTTGCCCGATGCATTGTTATTCTTCATCGTCGCGGACAGGTTGATCACCTGACCCGGCGAAACGGTGACACATGCGACGCTGCAGTCGTAATTACTGTTGTAGTAAAGGTAGAAGTTTCGCGGTGTTCCACGGTTGTCCACCGCAGCAGCGTTGTTCTTCACCGATACACCTGTGCCAGCGCTGCCGTTCACACCGGACTTAAAATAGCGACCCGAGTAGTCCGCAATGTTCCCACCCTGTGCGTAGTAGGCCCCATACCCGTACGAACTCGAGTTGTAGTGAAGGCACACCTGGTCAAAGAGGCAGTCCCCAAAAGCGGGGGCCGCCGACGCCGTACTGGCTGTCCCCACAACTGCGGCAAAGGCTACGAAACCTGCGGCAAGGACCTTTCTGACACGCATCCCTGATTCCTCCTCGTGGCTTTGTCCATCAGAAAATCTGATCCGGGCGGATCGTACTACGAGAAGTCGATCATGAGAAGGTGTCAACTCTGCGTCGGTTAGCGCTGATTGCCCATGATTGCCCGTCAGCTTGGGTACGGGAACATGGGTTTGCGTCTCACCGTCCTCTCGGTTTCGGAATCACTGTCTGAACTCATCAAGCGATGAAGATGGCGCTGAGCGGTTACCCGTCTGCGCGTTGGCCGCACAGGCCTGCCGGTGCTGGTGGCCGGTGGGCACGGCGATCCCCGCATCCCTGGCCCGGTCTGCGGCCGGCGGTTGAAGGCCATCGGAGGCGGCACCGAGGATCGGTGTCTTCCTGTTGCCCGGGGTGTAGTCCCAACCCTCCGGCTTCGTCCCGGAACCGGTCGACCTCCGCGTCCTGCCCGTCCCCCGCGAAGCGATCCGCGTCCAACTCCGCACGAGCCACGTACTCAACGCCGCTTCAGTGCGCGAAGCCTTCGATCAGCTCACGCACGTCCTGACGCAGCAGGCTGACGGCGACGGACGTGCCGAGGATCGCGGGGTCCAGGGGACCCGCCCACTCGTGGGCACTGAGGACGGTCTTGCCGCTGGGGGTGAACACCTCATCCCGGAGCGAGAGTTCGCCGCCGACTTCGAACTGGGCGTATACCGCGATGGGGCTGTTGCCGTGACCTTGCAGGACGCGCAGAAGCATCCACTCGGCGCTGGCCTCGCGAGGAGTGGCCGCGTCTCCCAGCTCGCTGATCACGACGATCGGCGCGGTGTCGTCCTCGCGGCACCGCAGGGCGAACGCCGAACGCCACAGCACGTGCAGAACCTCAACATCAAGTTCCGCGGCCTACTGTGGTTCGGCAATCGTCAAGGCCGAACCGCTTGCTCGCTGCACAGATGGGGGTAGGCGATCACGGCATTCCCGCACCTGCCGAAGCCCTGCCGCGACCATCACCGTCACCGCATTCACCGAACCCGCGAGAGCGCGTCCGGCCGTCAGGACCACCGGGGCCGCTCCGCCGAACCGTACGAACACTCCGGAGCCGTCAGGGTGCGGCCGGCGGCCGCCGACGCGGAGGCGAGGACGAGGAAGCTGCCGACCACATGGAACACAGCCGTGCCGGCGCTGAAGATCCGGAGTTGGCTCTTCAGCGCCTCGTAGTACTCGGACTCGGTGAGCTCGACCCTGGCACTTTGCTGAGGATGCGCCGCCCTGTCCCAGTAGGTGTAGTAATAGCCTGACGCGTCTACTTGTGCATCCTCGGCCGTTCCGGCACCGGTGGCAAAGCCAAGCACGGCCAGGCAGATGATGGACGCGTACGCGAGCTTGAGGGTGAGTGGCAGCAGCAGAACGTAGCTAAACAACCGATCAGCATTGCCCCGCCCCATCAACTGGGCCGCGGCTCCGCTGGTGAAGCTACGGATGAGGGCGACTGCGAAGACCAGAAGAGACGAAACGAACAAGCCCACTACGAGCCACTTGGGCACGATGCCTTCACCGGGCAGCCAAGTCGAGGCCATGCACAGCAGGTCGACCCCGCAGAGCACCAACGCCAGCCCGAAGTGCACTCTGTAGCTGCCTCGCAGCTCCCTCATGACGGCTCCCCCCGACGGCCCCTGATCAGTGCTTGATCCCTGTCAGCGGCAACTTGAACAGCGTTGTAATGGTGCACCTTGTAGTTGCTCGGGCTTGCGCTGCACGCCTCGTAAATGCCGAGGACCCGAGCCGCCTCAGATTGAGATGCCTAGACGTCAGCAGAAGTGGTCGCTAGCGCGCCCGCGATTTGCCAATAACGCCCCCCAGGCCCGTCCCTACTGTCACAGGAACGACAATATCGAAAGGCCCCGGCAGCGGGCTGGACGCAATGAACACAGCAATCACCGCCATACCCCCGAATGCCATTTTCCAGCGAAATCGAAGAGGATCATTAGCCGCCATATGAATCCTTTCATTTTCTGTTCAGTGTACGCTCCACCGCCAGATTGAGACCTGCGTGCACACGGAACTCAGTGCCCCGCTCAGCACGGAAGGCATCCGCCTTTCCCTAAGCCGACAATGATCTCGCGCCTACAGGCCGCGACGGTCTCGGGAAAGGCGCCCGGCCAGCCCACAACGCAGAAACGGCCCGCCAGAGAAACCGACGGGGCCATCACGACCGATTGAGGGTAGCTTGTCAGGGCCACCGGGCATTCACGCCCGCCGCCCGGATTCCACTAGCCCAATCCTCCAGGTGTCTTCCGTCGGACTCGAACACTGCCGCGAGTGCCAAGTAGACGGGGATGCATTGCCAGCCGGTCCTGAACCCATTGACCGAAGTAACCTTGTACACCGCTGCCGCCATGCCAATGCCTACTGTAACGCGGCAGCCAATACTCCGCCAAGAATTGGCCAGGAACGCCGGTGCAGTATTTTATCGCACCCTGTGGATGCCATGACAGTTCGTCACGACATTTGGAAGATATATTTTGAGAATCCGTACAGTAGCGTGTGAAGCGCTGCGACAACCAGTGGAACTCTCAGAGACAAGGAAAAGGTCTGAAGTATCCTTTCGTTTCCGTGAGGATCAGCACTGCTCATAAATGGGAGAATTTCACGCCTGATCAGCTTGGCTGATGGATAACCAACGAGCTGGCCAATCATCGAGGTGCCCACCACGCGTCCCCTGATTTCGCTACCGTCTCTGAGTTTGAAGGTCAGCCCGTTGCTGACGCTCACTCTGTTTATCTGTCCGTAGGGGATAACGCTCTCTGTTACCCAATTTCGCACTTTGATCGATTTTTCGGACAGTGTTATCTGGGGGCGAACGGCGAGTACCCATGCCATCCAGGCAATCGTCACACTAAGGGTTCCACCTGTGAGTGACCTATTGATCAATGATTCCTCCACTTTCCCTGGAACTAGTGCAACGAACGCCCCTACCCCGAACATTGCAACGGTCGCAGCCAGGCCGAGGTAGCGCACCTTGCTGTAGAATTTTATGCCTTTTTGGGTGACGGCTGTAAAATTATTCAAAATATTAAGTGCCCGCTCACGTGGATCAGTGGGTGGATCCGCCCAGGCGGGGGAGGGTCCACCCACTCGTTAGTTAGTGCTGATTCTTCATCCGCACCATGAGGGTGCGTTCATCGTTGTGCCGCATCCTGCTTGTCCGAGTACCGCGTTCCCACCGATCAGCCCGCCTCTCGCGAACTGGTCCGGACGTGCCGAATGCCTTCCTCCCTTGGGGGCGGCATGTCTCCCGGACCCCGTTGCCGCATGGCGCCCTGCCGGGAGGTTTTTCCCTACGCGTGCGCCCTTGGCGAAGCTGCTCATGGCCAGCCCTCCGGCCTTGGCGAGTCCAAGGCCGAGAACTGCCCCGGTGGCATTCGCTATGAAGTTCTCGCCGGCCACTCGGGACCCGTATTCGCGATAGTCAGCAACATATTTTGCACCCACTACCACAGCGCTGGCAATCACACAGCCAAGCATCGATGCCACGCAGACCACGAAGGCCCCGGTCTCGAGCCAGCCGCGCCAGTGGTCCTGAGGGTTCGCGAACGCGTCAACCGTGTTATCCCAGGCATTTCCCCAGTTACCCTTCTTGATGCTACCCCAAATTCCATCCTTCTTTCGTTGGGCTGCAGCGGCCTTCTTTTCGCGCTCGACCCGATCGGCTTCGGCTTTTTTATAGGCCGAGGTGGCTTCAGCGGCGTTGTAGTGGTGGACCTTGTAGCTACTCGGGTTTGCCCTGTATGCCTGGTAGCGGGGGTCGAACCAGGACTTGGGTGTCTGGTGCCAGACCCATTTGCCGCTCTTGTAGGTGTAGCCCGCGTTCATTCCACGGTCTTCTGCCCAACGGTCGTCGTTGTACGTGGCGCCGCCGGCCGGGCCGTCCGGGCGGAGGCCGTCCGGGTCGGACCTGGTGAGGGGGCTGTTGTGGGCGTAGCTGTAGGCGTTCATCTGGGCCGGGTCTGCGGTGTCGATGATGGGGTCGACGCTGAGGAAGCGGCCGAGGGTGGGGTCGTATTCGCGGGCGCCGAGGTGGGTGAGGCCGGTGGGGTCGTTGGTTCCGCCGACGAAGCCGCGGTTGCCGAAGGCCGTTGACTGTGAGGATCTGAGCTGGCCGAAGGGGAGTTGTTTCCTTCGGGTGATGGCGAGGGTTCCCACGGCGATGGCGCTCATCGCGGTGCCCTGGTGGTCGCTGATGAGGTAGGAGACGGTGCCGCTCTGGGTTGCGGTTTGTCGATGTCACGGAGCTTTCGCACTGGTCCACACGCGAGTTGGCAAAATACCTGAAGCGGACCGAGGGCATCTCCGTGTCCTGGCACTACATCGCGCGAATCTGGCGCGAGGAGCATCTCAAGCCGCACCGGAACGGCACCTTCAAGATCTCGAAGGCCCCCACGTTCGCGGAGAAGGTCGCCGACGTGATCAGCCTCTACCTCGCTCCACCTGGTGGCGCGGTGGTCCTCTCGATTGACGAGAAGACGCAGATCCAGGCGACGAGCGAGAAAGCGCACCGCCGACTACGTCCGGCACGGCACCACGAACCTGTTCGCCGCCCTGAACGTGACCGCCGGCGAAGTGATCGGCGAGTGCAAGCCGACCCGGAACGGCAAGGACTTCCTGGCCTTCTTGAAGAAGGCGTCAGACCGCACGCCGAGAAGGACATCCATGTCGTCCTGGACAACCTCTCGACGCACACCACCCCGGAGGTCAAGGAGTGGCTGGCCAACAACCCGCACGTCCACTTCCATTTCACTTCCGTCGGGTCCTCGTGGCTGAACCTGATCGAGATCTGGTTCGGAATCCTGACCCGGCAGTCCATCGGCCGCGGCAACCTTCTCCAGCGTCAACGTCCTGATCAAGCAGGTCCGCGACTACATCAACTCCTGGAACGAGAGCGCGAACCCGTTCACCTGGACCGCGACCGCTGGCGAGGTCCTCGCGAAGGTCAGACTCGTCGCGACCAACGTGAAGAAACTCGTCAATAGCAACTCGAACTGACATGAACGGGATCACGAAACACTAGGCTCCAAAAGGGCCCTGCGGCCAGGACAAATGAAGAAGCGTGACTGAAGCACTAGAACCCAAAGAATAGAATTTTGATGTTTATCAAAGCGAATATCGACCCCAATATTGCAAAGAATGCGGCCGGAACTCTCAAGAAGATTTCATTGTGATAGAGGGCCGGGAACGCCTTATTTCCCAAGAAGTCGGCAGCCGCCTCGGCGCAGCCTCGAGTGTTCAATGCCAGGACGGATCCAAATATAGCGACAATTGCCCCGATGGTGAGTTCTCCGTAGTTCACAGAATGCGAGGTTCGAGCCGCAAGGATCATTTCGTACATTCTTACCTCCGGAGGCGCACAGACTGATAGGTCCGTGCGCCTCAAGTGATCGCCAAAGTTACCGGGTGAAGAGGTGCCCTATCCTAGTGCCATATGCGCTCTGTACACCTACTTCGACCCCAACCCCGGCCCCTGCAGCCAAGGAGGTGGCCGTGACAGGCTCTCCGCGACTATTTCGTACTACAGTAACCGAATTCCCCGACCGATTTATGGCGTATTCGTGACTGCCGGAGACTTGCACGCCCATCCCAAGGGATGCATTAGCTCCGGTACTGTCGCCTCGCAGCTGTTCGAAATCGTCAGCGTTGCTGCCATACATCTCGTACTGCAGACCGGCCCCGAACGACAACATCTCCGCACCGTAGTTGGCAGACAGCCCATAGTCTGTCTTTCCGTCGGGGCGCTTGGTAGTGACCAAGCAGACTTGCCCAGTGCCCCCGACTATGAATCCCGCTGAACCGCTAAGGCAGCGCCCCGCAGTATCTCCCGAAGTGTAGCTGTTCCACAACTTCTTCAGGTTTCCGACGGTCATCTCCGAGATGGCCTCTTTGACGCCCATCTCGCGGCGCTCGGCATCGGCGTTAGCTTTTCGGGCGGCCGCCAGTTTGACAGCTTGAGCTCTTTTCGCAGCTACCGCCTGCGCATTGTAGTGGAATACCTTGTAGGTGCTGGGTTTTGCCCTGTATGCCTGGTAGCGGGGGTCGAACCAGGACTTGGGTGTCTGGTGCCAGACCCATTTGCCGCTCTTGTAGGTGTAGCCCGCGTTCATTCCACGGTCTTCTGCCCAACGGTCGTCGTTGTACGTGGCGCCGCCGGCCGGGCCGTCCGGGCGGAGGCCGTCCGGGTCGGACCTGGTGAGGGGGCTGTTGTGGGCGTAGCTGTAGGCGTTCATCTGGGCCGGGTCAGCGGTGTCGATGATGGGGTCGACGCTGAGGAAGCGGCCGAGGGTGGGGTCGTATTCGCGGGCACCGAGGTGGGTGAGGCCGGTGGGGTCGTTGGTTCCGCCGACGAAGCCGCGGTTGCCGAAGGCCGTTGACTGTGAGGATCTGAGCTGGCCGAAGGGGAGTTGTTTCCTTCGGGTGATGGCGAGGGTTCCCACGGCGATGGCGCTCATCGCGGTGCCCTGGTGGTCGCTGATGAGGTAGGAGATGGCACTGCCGGTGCGGACCGCGACGGTTTCTCCGTTGTGCGTGTAGTAGCGGGTACCGGTTTTGGTGCCGTTCGCGGCCAGGTCGAGCTGGTCGCCGTCGGGCAGGGTGAGGGTGCTGGAACCGTCGGCGTTCTTGGTGATGAGCCGGTTGCCGTCGGCGTCGTAGAGGTAGCTGCTGGTCTTGCCGGCCTCGGTGAGAGTGGCAAGGTGGCCCTCCGGGTCCCAGGTCAGGTTCTGGGTGGTGGTGCCGATGGTGCGCTTGGTGGTGTTGCCTGTCTCGTCGTACTCGAAAGTGCTGGTGCGGCCGTTGTCCGGGCCGCCGTTGACCTTGGCCTGCTGCACACCGTGGGGCAGGCCCGTTCCGGGCGCGGGGTGGGTGTAAGTGGTGATCGCGTCCGTGCCGGTGGTCGTGGCGGCGTGGTCGGTCTGCTCGGTGCGGTTGCCCAGGGCGTCGTAGCCGTAGCTCTGCCAGTAGGCGTCGGGCCCGCCAACCGTCGCTGTCGAAGGACCAGCGGCGCAGTCCGTCTTCGCGGTCCATGCCGCGGAGAGCCGGCCCAGGGGATCGTTCTTGAAGCACTGGGTGTCGGTGGACTTCTGCGCGTCCTGGCCGCTGACCGATGTCACTCCTGTGACGTTACCGGCGGGGTCGTAGGAGTACGAGGTGTCGTCCACGCGCTGGGGTGCGATGTCCCGGTCGGTGATCTGCCGGGTCATGCGGCCGGTGTGCTCGTCGTAGATCTGGGACTTGTAGACCTTCTTGCCCAGCGTGGCTCCGTACTCGAGTCGCTGGGAGCGGGAGAACTCGTCGTAGGTCGTGTTGGAGACCAGGACGCCAAGTCCTCCGCTGACCCGGAAGGGCAGGTCGTCGCTGTTGTAGTTGGTGGTGACGCGGTCGGCGGGAATGTTCCCGACAGCCGGGTTCAACGTCCAGAGCAGAGCCCCGGTCTCCGGCTTGTAGCCGTAGGTCCAGGTGTACGTACCGGCCAGTCCTCCGGCCGCGGAGGGAACCGTGGTGATGGTGGAAGTGGGCTGGTAGCGGTCGTCGAAGGCCCCGGCCGCGGTGGTGTACGCGGCGCCGTCCACGTAACGCGTGCTACTGGTGAGCTGCCCCTTGGCCAGGGTGTCGTAGGTCCACTTCGCCAGTACGGTGTCGCCCTGCTTGACTCCGGTCTTGCGTCCGAGCTTGTCGTACTCCGTGGTCAGGGTGATGTGACGGTCGTTGGTCACAGCCGTGACGCGACCGGCGTCGTCGTACGTGTTGTGGACCTCGCCCTGGTCCGGGTCGTCGACCACGGTCTTCTGGCCTCGGCTGTCGAAGGTGTAGCTCCAGACGTTGCCGTCGGGGTCGGTGACCGACTTCGGTTCGTCGTACTTTCCGTACGTGTACGTGGTCTTCTGTGAGGCGGTCCGTGCTGTGTCGGTGTACTGGAGCAGGTCGGTCGTGCGGCCACGCGCGTCGGTCACCGTGGTCGAAGCGGTTCCGCCCTTCGGCGGGATCACCGTGGTCCGGTCACCGCCGAAAGCCATCTTGGTGCGCCACTGCTCGTCCCCGTACTTGACCGACAGCGAGTCGGTGATCCGGCCCATGCCGTCGAACAGGTTCTGAGTCGCGGCCGGGACCTTGTTCACCGTGGTGGACTCGAGCTTCGCCGAGGGAAGCCCGGCCGCGTAGTAGGCGGCGTACGACTGCCAGGCCCAGCCACGGGTGTCGTACATCGTCTCGGTCATGATGCGGTCCTGGGTGCCGGTGGCCGGCGCCTGCGTCTGGCGTTCGCGCAGCAGCCCGTCGTACAGCGCGTAGGTGGTGCGGTAGTCGCCGTTCTGCTTCAACGTGCTGGTGGCGACGGCGTTGGCAGCCGTCTTGGAGATCGTGTAGCTGTACTGGGCGGACGGCTTGTCACCGTGATCGGCCTTGGTCCATCCCGGCTCCCACACCTTCAGCACGCGGCCGAGGCCGTCATGGACCGCGTCGGTGCGCTTCCCATTGGCATCCACCTCCGCCGTGGCGACGCCACGGGCGGGCTCGTAGGTCGTGGTGGATTCGTGCTTCGCCGCATTCGTCACCTTGATCGAGGTGGGGGCCTCTGTGGTGACGGGGAGGTATTCGGTGGTGGTGGTGTTCTTCAGCGCGTCGGTCACGGTCTTCTCGCGGCCGTGCTGGTCGTAGGTGTGGGTGGCGGTGGTGAGATAGCCGGTGCCCTTGGCGTCCTGTTCGTCCAGGCGGGTCACATCGCCCTTGACGGGTGCGGTGGTGAGGCTGGTCGCACCGTCGTAATAGTTCCGCTGTGCCGAGATCAGGTCATCGGGCAGCGTGGGGGTGGTGCCGCACGCCCGGGCAACGGTCTTGGCCTCGGAGACGAGGGTGAGGATATTGGCCGCGGTGTTGCGGGCGTAGGTCGTGGTGGTGCATTGCTCATCGCCCGTCTTCGCGGTGTCCCCGAGTTCCGACTCCGTGAGGATCTGGCCCACGGCGTCGAAGGTCCGCTGGACCCGGGTGGTGCGCCATCCGTCCCCCACAGCCGTGCGCGTCTGCTCGCTCTCCCCGCCGGTGGCATACGCCTTGAGCGCGGGGAGGCCTTCGGCCCGGGTCTCCGTGGCGGTGGCGGCGGACAGCCACGGTACGAAGCTCGTCGTCGATTCCAGCTTGCCGCCGTCACCGTTGTAGGTGGCCTCTTCCCGGGTCATCCCCGCGAAGGCCTCCTTGTCGGTGACCGCGGTGCCCTCGTGGTCCTTGACGGCCGCTCCGTCGATGCCCCTGAAGTAGCGGTACTCCTTGAGCGTCCGCTGGTCGGGGGCCGCACCGGTGCGGACCCGTACGCGGCCGTAGCCCTTGCGGTCGCTGTAGGTCAGGTGCTTGGCGGTGGTGAACTCGTCGTCCTTGGACTTGGCCCAGCCCATGCCGTCCTGGTAGCTGTAGTTCGTCTGCTTGGCCGGGGCTCCACCGGTGTTGTCCGTCTCCAGAATCTGGGTGACGACGTAGGAGTGGAACCAGTCCAGATACGGTTCGTAGTTCGCGGCGGGCGCGTCGGGCGGTGACCACTTCACGGGATAGCAGCGTCGCGTGTTGGACGTCGGGGACGGCACGTCGCCGGCCTTGCAGTCGGCCGGCGAATACGTGATGCCGAGTGTTCCCCCGGTCTCCGTGTTGATGCCGTAGACGCGGTAGCGCCACATCGCCGGGACGGGGTCCGGATCGCCGCCGGTGGTCGCGCCCTCGACGCGGTTGGGAAGCGTCAGTCCCTTGAAGCCGACGGCCGGCAGGGTGACGTCGCCGGTGCCGGTGTGCCCGGTACGGGTGATGGAGGCCAGCCACAGGGCCGGGTCACTGCCGTCGCCGGTGCTCGGGAACTGCTGAGCCAGGGCCCAGGTGTCGACCGGCTTGTACGCGCTGCCGACCCGTACCGAGGTATCGATCTTGGTGATGCGCTTGCGGCTCCAGAAGGACGGGGAGTACCGATCCTTGCACTGGGTGCCCGAGGCGCAGTAGCGGTCGAAGGGGACGTCCGGCCAGTTCTTCGCGTGAGCCTTGTCGAAGGTTCCGCAATCGCTCAGGCAACGCTCGGAGGTCGTGAAGTCGACCTTGGCCGCCGGCTTCTCGTAGAAATTGGTGGAGGGCAGGCCGTACTCGATGCGCTTGAGGGAACCGCCGCGGTCGTAGACGGTGGCAGTGGAGTCACCGGTGGACGGGTTGACGTTGCGACCGTAGTAGTTGGTTTCCTTGTCCCAGTAGTACGTCATGGCATCGCCGTGCGGGTCGATGACCGCGTCCAGATTCCAGCGCCACGCCTGCTGGCACCAGGAGTCCTTGAACGCCGTGGCGTGGCAGGGCTCTCCGGTCTGGTTGCCGTAGACCGGAACGGTCCAGGTGGAGTTGGTCTCGTCCTTGCCCGTGGCCCAGCCCTGGGGCCGGTTGTAGCCGAAGTAGTAGATGGTTCCGTCAGGGGTGGTGACGCGCCAGTACTCGCCGTCGTTGTCCCCGTTGGCCAGGTCCGTGTTGGTGAGCTTGACGGCCTTGGTGCCGTCGTCGCTCTCCAGGTGCCACTCGCCCGAGACCGTGTCCTTGACGAGGCTGTTGGACTGGCCGCCGAGGTTGATGACGGCGTTGTCCTTCTTCCAGCACAGGTCACCGACCTTGGCGGTGGTGTTGCTGTTCGTGGTGTCGTCCGAGCACGAGACGTACTGGCGCTCGATGTACCCCGGCTCCATCGACCAGCCGTCGCCGATGCTGTTGGCCTGGTTGTTCGTGGACGCGGTGCGCCCGTCCACCGACTGCGAGGAGTAGCTCAGCTTCAGGTCGGGCGCCGTCCCACCGGGCACATCCGGGACGCCGATCGGGTAGTTCCACGAGAACGCGCCGTTCGAACCCCCGGCAGCCCAAGAGGCGGACGGGGCGAGGGACGTCGCCTTGAAGCTGCCGGACGGTCCCGACTCTGCCGCCGTCGCGGCGAGGAGAACCGTCCCCTCGGCCAGCGAGAGTTCCTGGCCGTGCGTGGTGACGGGCGCCGGAACCGATGCCTTGTCCGTGGCGGCGAGCACGGGCGCGGCCGTGGGGAGAGTCAGCTGCGTCGTCAGGGAGCCGGCCTTGGTGTCGTTGCTCGTGGGCAGCGTCCGGCCGACAGCACAGCCCTTCTGGCCCGGGGTCGTCGCAGCGCAGTCAGGCAGCTTCCGCAGGGTCAGGCGGGAGGCCCAGTCCCCGCCGTAGGCATTGCGGAAACCGGAGTAGTCGACCTGGACGTCCACCACGCCCCGGGCTCCTTCTGTGGGCCTCAGCGCGAGCACGATCCCGTCGACGCCCAGGTTCTGGGTGGCCGCGCGGTCGAGCACCTGCACCTGGACCCGCTCGGGTCCCGTCGGCTTCGTCGTCGCGTTGGACTTACCGGCAGCCGGGCCCACGCGTACGGGCAGGGAACCAGCTTTGAGGGAACCGGTCCGGCGAAGCTCTGCGGTGGCGGTGCCCGCCTTCGGCCACGTGACCCGAGGCTGCTTCCAAGGATGCTGGAGCGCCCGGTCGGGCTTCGGATCCGGCTGTTTCTTCACCTCGGACGTGGGCACGGGGTCGGACTTCGGCAACTTCAGCAGCTGTAGCTCGGCGGCGGCCACAACAGGTCCGGCCAGCAAACTCGCAAAGAGGAACGCGATCAGCGCGACGGCTATCAGCCGCACCCGCCGCCCCATGCGTCTCGTGTCGACGCCCCCACCCAAGTACATGCGCTGAACTCCCCCAACTGTTCGATGTAAGAAACACAGTTGGGCACGGAAGGTAGCAGTCCGCACACACGTAACTCACTCAATGTCTGCACATCTTTGGTGGATTCAAGCCAACTTGAGGAATCCAGCGCATTCATTTTGGTGCATTGTGAAACTAATTGCCCGATTCCATGCGGCTCGATTAAGCCAAGTTCGGCCTCGTCGAGCACCTTCGCCAGAACTCATCAAAAAAGCACACCCTTCACCGATCGATCACGCTCTAGTGTGCGAATCGATCAGACCCGGGAGGGGACTTCTTTAATGGAACTTTGCGGACAAAAGTCCAAAAGAATGGCATCAAGGGGTGCCATCGCCGCTACGGCAGCGGTAGCAACGCTCGCGGTACTCCTGCCGCAACAGATGGCATCGGCCGCTGCACCAGCAAACGACACCCGGACCGCCGGGCAGACAGCACGGCAACTCGGAGCCGACGAGAGCGCTCTGGCCGAGGCAGCCGATACGGGCCGGCCCGCCGAGGTGCTTTCGCGACGCACCGAGGTGTCGCAGGTGTTCGCCAATCCGGATGGGTCATTCACTCAGGACGCCTACGTACTGCCCCAGTTCGCCCGGCAGGACAACAAGCTCGTACCGATCGACACGCGCCTGGAGGCGAACTCCGACGGAACGCTGTCTCCCAAGGCCACCGAGACGGCCGTACGGTTCTCCGGCGGTGGTGACGGCCCCCTGGCGACGATCGTGCGCGACGGCCGCAGCATGTCGTGGAGCTGGCCCCACGCGTTGCCCAGCGCTCAGGTCGACGGGGACACCGTCACCTTCGCAAACGTCCTGACCGATGTGGATCTCAAGCTCCGCGCCGGTCCCGCCGGATTCACCAGCCTGTTCGTCGTCAAGACGGCCCAGGCCGCCGCTGATCCGGCACTGAAGCAGATCCACTTCGATCTGGCCACCGACGGAGTGGAACCGAGCACGGATGAGTACGGCAACCTCACCGCTGTGAACCCGGCCGGTCAGGAGGTCTTTACCGCCCCTACCCCGCTCATGTGGGACAGCGGAACCTCCGACACTCCCCAGGCCCGAACGGCCACCGCAGGCGTGGACGAAGGCCCCCCACCGCCGGCGGACGAGTTCGAACCAGGCTACGGAGCGCAACAGGCCTCCATGGAAGCGGCCGTGGCGAACGGAAAGCTGACCCTCACGCCGAATCAGGAGCTACTGACGGGTGAGGACACCCAGTACCCTGTCCTGCTGGATCCCTCGGTGTCAGGTTCCCGGTACGCCTGGACCATCGCCTACAAGGCGCACCCCACGAGTTCCTACTACAACGGGGCGAACTTCGGCGGCGGCACCACGACCGCTCGCGCCGGCTACGAAAACGAGACCAACGGCCTGGCCCGCTCCTACTTCCGTATGAACACCGGCAACCTGTGGTCCACCGACAAGGTGATCTCCAGCTCCAAGTTCACCATCAAGAACACCTGGTCCTGGTCGTGCACCAAGAAGCCGATCGAGCTGTGGCACACCGAGTACATGAGCTCGGCCACCACCTGGAACAACCAGCCCAAGAAGATCCGCACCCTGGACACGGTCACTGACGCCAACGGCTGGGGCTCGGCCTGCCCGGCCGCCAAACTCGCCTTCGACACCACCGCCGCTGCCAAGGACGCCGTCAAGGGCCACTGGAACACCATCACCGTCGCCCTGAAGGCGGGCAGCGAAACGGACGTCTTCGGCTGGAAGAAGTTCGACGCCAAGTCCGCACTCCTGTCGACCACCTACAACACCCGTCCGAGCCTTCCTACCGGCCTGGACACCATTCCCTCCACCAAGAACAGCGCCGGCTGCGGCAGCGCCGCCCCCTACGGGCTGATCGGCAACACCGACCTGTATCTCACCGCCAAGGGCTCCGACCGGGACGGTGGCACGGTCAAGGTCCAGTTCAATCTCTGGGCCACGGGACACCACCCCGTCGACGATCCCAATGGCGTGCTGATCGTGAACAAGACGGTGTCCGCGACCTCCGGTACCGTCGCCAAGCTCAAGGTCACGAAAGCCCAGCTCACCCCCTACCTGTCCAAGGCGAACGGGAACTTCTCCTGGAAGGCACAGACCCAGGACAGTTCGCTGTCCTCCGGCTGGGTGCCCGCCACCGGCATACCGGGCTGCCGCTTCGTCTACGACCCCACCCGGCCCTCCACCCCACCCGGCGTGACCTCCGTCCAGTTCCCTGACGGCTCCGACGGCTGGCCCGCCACCACCAGCGACGCCCGCGTTGAGGGCACCTTCACCCTCAGCAGCGGCGGAGTCGCCGACGTCACCAAGTACGAGTACTGGACCGACTGGAACAGTAAAAAGGTCCCCGCCAGCCCCTCCGTGCAGGGCGGATCCGTCAACGTCAAGATCCGTCCGCTCGCAGCCGGCAACCACACGCTCTACGTGCACAGCATCGACAGAGCCGGCAACGTCTCCGACCGCAGCGCGTACATCTTCTACGCCAACAGCCTCGGCATCACCGACAAACCCGGTGATCTCAACGGGGACGGCAACACCGACATGTACGGCGTCCGCACCGACGGGACCCTGTGGCTCTACCCGGGCCAGGGCAACGGCCAGCACGCCCCCTACACCGTGGCCGGTGGCACGAACTTCAACGGCGCCTCCATCACCCATCGGGGTGACTGGACCACCGACGGCTACGAAGACCTCGTCGCCGCCCAGCCCGGTGCGGACGGCCAGAAGCACCTGTACGTCTACCCCAACAACGGCCTCGGCTATGCGTGCACCGCACGAGGCGAGGAGGCCGACGGCGCCTCACAGGAATGCGACTTCGACCGAGTGCCCCTCGACGTGTACAGCCCGGAGAACAACCGTTGGAAGAACGCTGACCAGATCCTGGCCATCGGTGACGTCGACGGTCCGCTCGACGTCGACGGCGACGGCACGGTCGACGTGCCCGGCCACACCGACCTCCTGGTCAAGGAAGGCGACCATCTGTGGCTCTACTACGGCTCGGACAGCTTCTATCTCGATGAGGTCACCGACCCCATCCTCATCGGTGACGGGGCCTGGGCCAACTACGAGATGGTCGCTCCCGGCGACGTCAACGGCGACGGCCAGGTCGACATGGTCGCCAGACAGAAGTCGGACGGAAGGCTCCGCCTCTACACCGGCACCGGACCGGCCGGAGAGGGACTCGGCCACACCACCATCGACCTCAAGGCGAGCGGCTGGGACACCAACACCCACCCGCTGATCACTTCTGAGGGCGACAGCAACGGGGACGGCAAACCCGACCTCTTCGCCACCAGTCACGACACCGACAAGGGACTCTCCTTCTACCCCTCCATCACCCTCACCGGCATCGGCACACCCACCACGGTCGGCACCACCGGCTGGCTCAACTTCCAAGCACTGAGCTGATCCGGTCTGAGCCGGAACCAGCCTCATGACGAGCTGCGGGCCGCGCCCTCCCGCTGCGGCCCGCAGCCTCGTCTCGTTCGTGCCAGGCCGAGAGGCGGGCGCGGCGCCCCCGACGCACGTCGCCGGGATCACCACCCCGTGCAAGAGGTCAGACGACCACGTTGTGGCGGGCGATCGGGTCCAGGAGTTGTTCCTCCTCGTAGGTGAGGTGGGAGAGGAGACAGTCGGCGAGCCTGTCGAGGACGGTGCGGACCTCTTCCAGGCGGGACGGGTCCTCGACCATCGCGACCAGCACCTCGTCCAGGCGCGCGATCAACGAGGCGATCAGCTTGTGTTCCTCCTCCAGGCGGGTCAGCACCGGCGTGAGATCCTCCTGGGCGTCGCGCAGCTTGCCGAACATCACCTCGTCCTCCAGCAGATGGTGCTGGGTGACGACCCGGCAGTACGTGGCGCAGAAGGCGCCCAGTGACCAGTAGTTCTGGCGCATGGTCATGGCGTTGAGGAACGACCGGGCGGCGGCCGGGCTGTCGCGGCCGGCCAGGACCTCGCCGACCGCGTGCTGGAGCTGGGCCAGTTCGTCGCGGAGGCTGTCGTGGACCAGCACCAGGGTCTGGGCGGCGCGCTCACCGGCGGCACTGGGGGCGGGACGGTCCGGGTGCGGCGGCGGTGCGACGGGGCGTGCCGAGGGGTCGAGCTGTCGGTGCTCGACCAGGGCGTCGTGCGGGAGTGCGGCGGGGGCGGCGGGTGTGCCGCGTTCCTGGGCGACCGCTTCGCGTACGGCTGGGGCCACCTCCGCGGCGAAGCGCATCAGGGGGCCGGCGCCGTCCGCGTTCACGCTGAGGAGGAAGCCGCTGAGGCCGTGGGTGAGAGCGAGTTCCGTCAGCTGGGCGGTGGTGAAGGAGGGGTCGACGATGTAGAGGCGGCGCACGGCGGACGGCTCCCGTCCCACCGTCCGCGCCCCCTCGTCCACGGTGCGCATCAGACCGGCGAGCTTCTCGGGCTGGGCGTAGGAGGCGCTGCCGAGCCAGCCGTCCGCGAGCCGCCCCGTCAGCCGTAGCATGCGCGGGCCGTAGACGCCGAGCCAGATGCCGACCGGGTGGGCGGGCAGCGGTCCGGGTTCAGCGCCCGCGAGCCGGTAGTGGGTGCCCTCCACACGTACGCCCGGACCGTCCGTCCACAGGGCGCGCAGCACGCCGATGGCTTCCTCCAACGCGGCCACGGACTCCCCGGGCGTACGGCGCGTGCCGCCCATCGCCTCGATGGCGTCCCAGAACGCGCCCGCGCCCAGGCCGAGTTCCACCCGGCCGTCGCTGAGGAGGTCCAGTGTCGCCACGCTCCTGGCCAGCACGGCCGGGGGCCGTAGCGGCAGGTTCGCCACCGCCGGAACCAGCTTGATGCGGCGGGTCACCGACGACAGGTGCGACAGCAGCGTCCAGGTGTCCAGGAAGGCCGGCTGGTACGGATGGTCCTGCACCCCGAGGAGGTCGAGTCCGGCCTGGTCCGCCTCTTGGGCGAGTCGTACGAAGGCACGGTGGCGGGCGGCCTCCGGCGGCGCGAAGCAGCCGAAGAGGAGGTCGTGGCCGAGGTCGGGCATCGGGTGCTCCTCCGGTCCGCGGGCGGCACAGGCTCCCAGCCTCACCCAGGTCACGTCCTCCCGCACGCCGGCCGCCGTGACACCGCCCGCCGTGACACCGCCCGCCGCCACCGGCGATCTCACGGAGACCCGGGAGACAGCCCCTGGCCGTGCCCCGCTCAGGGGGCATTTCCTCGGGTTGCGGAGGCAACGGCACCGGGTTTGAGTGGGAGGCACCGTCACCGCACTAGGAGTCGCCATGTCGATGGGGTTCGGTTCACCTTTCGGGTCGTCCGACCCTTTCAGCGAGATGCTCGACCGCTTCTTCGGTACGTCACCGGCCTCGTCGCCACCGGCCGTGCAGCGGGTGCCCATCGGCCGCCTCCTCACGGAGTCGTCGCACGAACTTCTCGGCCTGGCCACGCAGAAGGCCGCCGAGAACGGGACGTCCGACCTCGACACGGAACACCTCCTGTGGGCGGCCACCCAGGTCGACCCCGCGCGGAGCCTCCTCGCCCAGGCCGGTGTCGACGTCGACACGCTCGCGGCCCGGATCGCCGAGGTGCTGCCCCGGGAGGCGGGCGAACCGTCCGCGACACCCGGGCTCACCCCGGCGGCGAAGCGCACCCTCGCCGCCGCCTACGCCGGATCGCAGGCGGCGGGCGTGTCCTACATCGGCCCCGAGCACATCCTCGCCGCGCTCCTGGAGGACCCGGACTCGGGTGCCAACCGGTTCCTGCGCGCACAGGACGTGGACACCCAGAAGCTGCGGGGTCACGCGGACCGGGCGGACGGCGCTCCCGCTGCCGGGAAGCAGCCCTCGACGACCCTGGACGAATTCGGCCGGGATCTCACGGAGGAGGCGAAGGCGGGGCGGCTCGACCCGGTCGTCGGCCGGGCCGAGGAGATCGAGCAGACCATCGAGATCCTCTCGCGGCGCTCCAAGAACAACCCGGTGCTCATCGGTGAGCCGGGAGTCGGGAAGACCGCCATCGTGGAGGGGCTGGCCCAGAGCATCGTGGCCGGCGAAGTGCCCGAATCGCTGAAGGGCAAGAGGGTCGTCTCCCTCGACATGTCCGGCATGGTGGCCGGTGCGCAGTACCGGGGCCAGTTCGAGGAGCGGCTGAAGAAGGTCATCGAGGACGTCCAGGAGGCCGGCGGCGACATCATCCTCTTCATCGACGAACTGCACACGGTCGTCGGCGCGGGCGCGACGGGCGAGGGGGCGATGGACGCGGGCAACATGCTCAAGCCCGCACTCGCACGCGGCGAGCTCCACGTGGTGGGAGCGACGACGATCGACGAGTACCGCAAGCACATCGAGAAGGACGCCGCTCTGGAGCGCCGCTTCCAGCCAGTCCTCATCCCCGAACCGAGTGTCGAGGAGACGGTGCAGATCCTCGAAGGGCTGCGCGACGCGTACGAGGCGCACCACCAGGTCCGCTTCGCCGACGGAGCCCTGACGGCGGCGGCGGAACTGTCCGACCGCTACATCAGCGACCGGTTCCTGCCGGACAAGGCGATCGACCTGATGGACCAGGCGGGTGCCCGGGTACGGCTGCGCAGCGCCGGCCGTTCCACCGAGGTCGTCAGCCGGGAGGACCGCCTCGCGAAGCTGCGACGCGAGAAGGACCAGGCCGTCGCCGGTGAGGAGTTCGACAGGGCCTCCGACCTGAAGCGGCAGATCGCCGAGGTGGAGGGCGAGCTCGCGGGCGTCGAGGAGCGCCGCGAGGGCGTCGTCTCCGTCACCGCCTCCGACATCGCGGACATCGTCTCCCGCAGCACGGGGATTCCGGTCTCCCAGCTCACCGCCAGCGAGAAGGAGAAGCTCCTCGGGCTGGAGGAGCAGATGCACGACAGGATCGTCGGCCAGAACGAGGCGGTCACCGCGGTCTCCGAAGCCGTGCGCCGCAATCGCGCGGGCATGGGCGACCCGAACCGGCCCGTGGGCTCGTTCCTCTTCCTGGGCCCCACCGGCGTGGGCAAGACCGAACTCGCCAAGACGCTCGCCGAACTGCTCTTCGGCGACGCGGACCGGATGATCCGGTTCGACATGAGCGAGTTCCAGGAGAAGCACACGGTCGCCCGGCTCGTCGGCGCGCCTCCCGGGTACGTCGGCTACGACGAGGCCGGTCAGCTCACCGAGAAGGTTCGCCGCAAGCCGTACAGCGTGGTGCTGTTCGACGAGGTGGAGAAGGCGCACCCCGACGTGTTCAACACGCTGTTGCAGATCCTGGACGACGGCCGTCTGACGGACGCGCAGGGGCGCACGGTCGACTTCCGCCACTGCGTGGTCATCATGACGTCCAACATCGGCGCCCATCGCATCCTCGCCCACAAGGGCGATGCCGCCGAGCTCAAGGACGAGCTGATGGACGACCTGCGGGGACGGTTCCTGCCCGAGTTCCTCAACCGGATCGACGACATCATCATCTTCCACAGCCTCACCGAGGAAGACCTGTCGGAGATCGTCGATCACCTCCTGGACCGGAGCAAGCACCGCGTCCACGCGCAGGGCATGACGCTGGAGGTGACCGAAGCGGCGAAGAAGTTGCTGGTCGCCCACGGCTACCAGCCGGAGTTCGGCGCCCGCCCGCTGCGCCGCACCATCCAGACGGAGCTCGACAACCGGATCGCCTCACTGCTGCTGAGCGGCGAGAGCGACCCCGGCGACACGATCGTCGCCGATGTGCGGGACGACTCGCTCCAGTGCACGGTCCGCAAGGGAGCCGCGCCGCCCGTGGAGGAAGCGGAGGCGGAGGAAGCTTCCTGACGGCGCCGGTCCCTTGCCCGTCAGCGGGGCCGTCACTTCTCGTCGACGTGCACGGCCCCGCTGATCAGCGAGTGGCTCGGAGACCGGTCGTCGGACGCGGTTCCGGGAGACAGGCGAAGCCTCCGGTCACGAACGCGGCGCCACCTTCGTCAGGCCGTTGATGATGCGGTCCATCGCGTCGCCGCCCGTCGGGTCGGTGAGGTTGGCGAGCATCTTCAGGGTGAACTTCATCAGCAGCGGGTGCGTCAGGCCGCGCTGGGTGGCGACCTTCATGACCTTCGGGTTGCCGATCAGCTTCACGAAGGCGCGGCCCATCGTGTAGTAGCCGCCGTAGGTCTCCTTGAGCACCTTCGGGTAGTTGTTCAGGGCCAGTTCGCGCTGGGCCGGGGTCGAGCGGGCGTGGGCCTGGACGATGACGTCGGCCGCGATCTGGCCCGACTCCATGGCGTACGCGATGCCTTCGCCGTTGAACGGGTTGACCATGCCGCCCGCGTCGCCGACGAGCAGCAGGCCCTTGGTGTAGTGCGGCTGGCGGTTGAAGGCCATCGGGAGGGCGGCGCCGCGGATCGGCATCGTCATGTTCTCGGGGGTGTAGCCCCAGTCCTCCGGCATGGACGCGCACCACGCCTTGAGGACCTCGCGCCAGTCCAGCTCCTTGAAGGCGGAGGAGGAGTTGAGGATGCCGAGGCCGACGTTGGAGGTGCCGTCGCCCATGCCGAAGATCCAGCCGTAGCCGGGCAGCAGCCGGTCCTCGACGCCCCGGCGGTCCCAGAGTTCCAGCCAGGACTCCAGGTAGTCGTCGTCGTGGCGGGGCGAGGTGAAGTACGTACGGACGGCGACGCCCATCGGGCGGTCCTCGCGGCGGTGCAGGCCCATTCCGACGGAGAGCCGGGTGGAGTTGCCGTCGGCGGCGACCACGAGGGGGGCGTGGAAGGTGACCGGGGTCTTCTCCTCGCCGAGCTTCGCGTGCACGCCGGTGATCCGGCCGGTGCGGGGGTCGGTGATCGGGGCGCCGACGTTGCAGCGCTCGTACAGCCGCGCGCCGCCCTTCTGTGCCTGGCGGGCCAGCTGCTCGTCGAAGTCGTCGCGCTTGCGGACCAGCCCGTAGTCCGGGTAGGAGGCCAGATCCGGCCAGTCCAGCTGGAGCCGGACGCCGCCGCCGATGATGCGCAGGCCCTTGTTCCGGAGCCAGCCGGCCTCTTCGGAGATGTCGATGCCCATGGAGACGAGCTGCTTGGTGGCGCGCGGGGTGAGGCCGTCACCGCAGACCTTCTCGCGGGGGAAGGCGGTCTTCTCCAGGAGGAGGACGTCGAGGCCCGCCTTGGCGAGGTAGTACGCGGTCGTGGAGCCGGCTGGGCCTGCCCCGACGACGATCACGTCCGCGCTGTGTTCGGACAGGGGCTCGGTCACGGTCGGATCTCCCGAAGACTCGAAATCGAGTGCCGCGCGGCACATGGCCAGGGCAGTCTATGGGGGCCTGCCGACCAACTTTCCGAAGGGCTCCCCCATGTCGACCGCGCCTCGTACCCTCCCTGTCGTACAGCTGCGTGTCCCGACCGACGAGGACGCGGTGGCCTGGCACCGGGCCTTCGCCGACCCGGCGGTGATGGAGTTCCTCGGCGGCCGCCCGTCCGAGGTGTCCCTGTACGAGGAGTGGACCGCCCGGCAGCGCAGGCTCGACGCGGAGCGCGGCTTCTGCCTGTGGACCGTGCTCGACGCGGGCGGCGGGGTCGTCGGCTTCACCGGGGCGCAGCCGTGGCCGCAGACCGCGTACGGCCCGGTGGGCGAGATCGAGATCGGCTGGCGGCTGGCCCGCCCGGCCTGGGGCCGCGGCTACGTGACCGCGGCCGCGCGCCCGGCCCTGGAGCGGGTGCGCGCGGCCGGGGTGGAGCGGGTGGTGGCGGCGGTCGACGAGCGCAACGAGCGTTCGGTCGCGGTGGCCCTGCGCCTCGGCATGGAGCGGGCGGAGAGCTTCACGGAGCCCCGGTCGGGGCGGGAGGTGCGGTGCTTCCGGCTGGAGCTGGGCCGGTGACGGCCCGGCGGCACCGGCCGCCCGTCAGGCGCGTACGCCCCGGTGCAGCGCCACCACGCCACCGGTGAGGTTGCGCCAGGCGACCTTCGACCAGCCGGCCTCCTGGAGCAGGGCGGCGAGCCCGGCCTGGTCGGGCCAGGCGCGGATCGACTCGGCGAGGTAGACGTACGCGTCGGGGTTGGACGACACCGCGCGCGCGACCGGCGGCAGCGCCCGCATCAGGTACTCGGTGTAGACGGTCCGGAACGGCGTCCAGACCGGCTGGGAGAACTCGCAGATGACGACCCGGCCGCCCGGCTTCGTCACCCGGTACAGCTCGCGCAGCGCCGCGTCCGTGTCCTGGACGTTCCGTAGCCCGAAGGAGATCGTCACCGCGTCGAACGTCTCGTCGCGGAACGGCAGCCGCGTCGCGTCGCCCGCGGTGAACGGCAGCCAGGAGTTGCGCCTCTTGCCCTCCTGGAGCATGCCGATGGAGAAGTCGCACGGCACGACGTACGCACCGGTCGCGGCGAACGGCAGTGAGGACGTCGCGGTACCGGCGGCCAGGTCGAGGACCTTCTCCGCGGGCCGCGCGTGCACCGCCTTGGCGACCTCCTTGCGCCACAGCCGGGCCTGGCCGAGCGAGAGCACGTCGTTGGTGAGGTCGTAGTTCTCCGCCACGTCGTCGAACATCGAGGCGACTTCGTGCGGCTGCTTGTCCAGGGAGGCTCGGGTCACGTCTCCCATTCAAGCAGCCCGGTCCGTCGGCGGCGGGGCAGGCCCGCTGTCCGGGGACCCGGTGACACCGATCTGAATTCGGCTTCAACCTTTCCGGCCCGTCAACTCTCAGTAACAGGAGGAGAGACCACCCACGGACCGTGAAGGGGGCCGGATGAGCGCGGGGCCCAGCCGGGACGCCGACAGCTTCGAGGAGTTCGCGCGGGCGAGCCAGCGCCGGCTGTACCGCACCGCGTACCTGCTGTGCGGTGAAGCCGAGGCGGCCCGTGACCTGACCCAGACGACGCTGGCGAAGCTGTTCCAGCACTGGCACCGGGTGAGCGCCGCCGACCATCCGGACGCCTACGCCAGGACCGTGCTGACCCGCACCTACATCGCCGAGCGCCGCCGGCGGCTGCGCGACTTCCGTGCCCATACGCCGATCGCCGCACACGCGCCCGCGGTCGGCCCCGAGCTGACGGTCACCCTGCTGGCCGCGCTGGCCGACCTGCCGCCCCGCGCACGGGCCATGGTCGTCCTGCGCTACTGGGAGGACCTGAGCGTGGAGACGGTCGCCGAGCTGCTGCGGTGCAGCCCGTCCACCGTGAAGAGCCAGTGCTCGCGGGCGCTCGCCACGCTGCGTGCACGGCTGGGCGATCCGCACCTCTACACCACCCGAAGCTGAGGAGAACCGTCGTGGACATGTCTTCTGACCGCTTTCCCGGCCGGGCACCGGACAAGGGGGCCCCGGAAGCCGCGGAGGCCGAGGTCCTGCTGATCAGGGCGGCCATGGAGCAGGCGACCGACGGTGCGCCGCCCCTGCCCGACCTGGTGCCCGCCGCCCTGGTCCAGGGCCGTCGGCGCCGCACCCGGGCCCGCGCGGCCATCGGGGCGGTGGCGACGGGTGTGGTGGCGCTCGGCGCGCTCGGCGCGCTCCTGCCGATGCGGGGCGGCATTGGCGGCACGGAACCCGCCCGGACGTGGTCCGCGGCCTCGCAGCGTACGAGCATCGCGCCGTCACCGGGGCCCACGAGCGTGCCGTCACCGGAGCCCACGAGCGTGCCGTCCCCGGTGCCCACGGCCACGGACACGGCGGAACCGTCTCGCGTACATGTCGAGCCGTCCCCCGGCGAGTCGTCCATGGCCGACCTGCCGGCCGCCGAACGGGCCCGGCAGGAAGGGTTCCAGCGGCAAGTCGCACTGCTGCTCGGGAAGCTGCTGCCCCAGCTCGGCCCGGTCCGCCCGGTGGACCTCACCGTCAGCCGGTACCGGGCCGGGACGGGCGGCAACGTCTTCCCCGTCGTCCTCTCGGTACGCGCCGAGAGCGAGCGGAGCGTCGCCCCGCAGGAAGCGCCCTGCCGCGACTACGCCGACAGGAAGCTGCGTTGCCGGTCGGCGATGCTTCCCGGCGGCATCAAGGCCCGTGCCGTGACGGTGATCGCCGGCCCGGACGGGTCACCGGCCTCGACGAGCACCGTCGTCCGCTTCACGTACGGCGGCAGGGCCGTCGCGCTCTCGGTCGGGAGTGACGAGGACACGGGGGAACCGCCCCCCGTCACCGCCGGTCATTTGCTCGCCGTCGCAGGGAATCCCCGGTTCCTGGACCTCGTGAAGTACGCGGCGGAAAACCCCATGGAAACGAAGGAGTACGCGGCTCGTGTCGGCTGAGGCAGGGAGAGAGCAGACGCGGCGACGGGGCGGGGGGATCCGGCGGCGCTCGCGGCGGGAGCGTCGCCGCCGCAGCCGGATACGGTTGCTGGTCGCGGTTCTCGTGCCGACGGCGGTGATCTGCATCGCGGTCGCGGCCGCGCCGCTGTGGACCGATGGGGACGATCCGTCGGCCGCGGCTGCCGCGTCCGCGTCGTCCGGTCCCGTCAAGGACTCGGCCGACTCGGCGTCCGGTCCCGGTGCCTCGGCCGGGACGGGCACCGGGCCCACGGCGCGAGCCAAGCCCCCCACGAGGGCCAAGCCGAGTTCCGGCTCCAGCCCCGGCCCAAGCCCCAGTTCCGGGGCCGGGGGCCATCCGGTCATTCCCCCGTCCGGGCCCGGCACCTTCACGGTCGCCCGCGCGGGCGCGTCGGAGACCGGCAAGGGCAACGCCTACCGGGTCGAGGTGGAGGACGGTACCGGCGTCGACCCGGACGAGGCCGCCACCCGGATCGCCGGGTTCCTGGCCGCGCCACGCGGCTGGGCGCACGGCGGTGAGCACACGTTCCACCAGGTCGCGGAGGGGCCTGCGGGGCTGGTCGTCCGTATCGCCACGGCGGCGACCACCGACAGGATCTGCGGGAGGAGCGGTCTCGACACCCACGGCGAGGTCAACTGCCGCGTCGGCGTCGACGTCATGGTCAACCTCAAACGCTGGCAGACCGGATCACCCGAATTCGACGGACCCCTCGCCGACTACCGCGCCCTCATCATCAACCACGAAGTCGGCCACTGGCTCGGCCACGGCCACGAGACCTGCCCCGGCAAAGGCCGCCCCGCCCCCGCCATGATGCAACAGATCTACGGACTCAAAGGATGCGTCGCCAACGCCTGGCCCTACGACACCAAGGGCCACTACCTGGGCGGACCATCGGTTCCCTGAGCCCCGTACGCACCCGCCCCCGCTCGCTTCGTGTGCGAGTGGACTGAACCAATCCGCGCCGACAGCAGTCATTACTGAGGGGAGTACGGGACACCGGAGTACTGGGGAGGGGCGCGGATGTCGGGATCAGGCGTGCGTCGGCAGGGGCAGCGGGGACGGGGCCGGAACCGGCTGTTCGTGATGGCCGTCGTTCCGGTCGTACTGGTGGCGGGCGCCGTGGCGGGGCTCCGGTGGAAGAGCGAGAAGGCGGGCGGTCACCACGCCACCTCCTCGTTCGCCGTCGCCCGCGCGGCGGCATCGGACACCGGCGAGGACAAGGCCAGTGCCAACGCCAACGCCTACCGGGTCGAGGTGGAGGACGGCTCGGGCCTGGACCCGGACAAGGCAGCCGCCGAGGTCGCCCGCATCCTGGCCGCACCACGGGGCTGGTCGCACCACGGCGAGAACACCTTCCGCCAGGTCGCCGAGGGCCCCGCGGGACTGGTCATACGCATCGCGTCGCCCCGGACCACCGACAGGATCTGCGGGAAGAGCGGCCTCGACACCCACGGCGAGGTCAACTGCCGCGTCGGCGTCGACGTCATGGTCAACCTCAAACGCTGGCAGACCGGATCACCCGAATTCGACGGACCCCTCGCCGACTACCGCGCCCTCATCATCAACCACGAAGTCGGCCACTGGCTCGGCCACGGCCACGAGACCTGCCCCGGCAAAGGCCGCCCCGCCCCCGCCATGATGCAACAGATATACGGCCTCAAAGGATGCGTCGCCAACGCCTGGCCCTACGACACCAAGGGCCACTACCTGGGCGGACCATCGGTTCCGTAAGAGGGGTTGCGTGAGAGCGGGTGCGTGGGAACGGGTGCACGCCGCCCACGCGTTCAGCGGCGGCGGTACACCAGTCGTCCCGCCAGGACGGTGACCACGCAGGACGCCGCCCCCGCCGCGACGAGCGCGGCCTCGTCGGGCGCGTCGAAGACCGCGAAGTCGGCGCGGGCGCCGGTGACGAGCGGGGCACGCACGGAGCCCGGCAGACCGAGACCCTCCGCCAACGGGTCCAGGGCCGGTCCGCCCTCCGGAGCGACGGGGCTCTGCGCGCCCGGCACCTCCACCAGGCCCGAGCGGGACACCGCGGTGCGCACGGCCGGATCGCGGAACGGGCCGGTGAGGTGCGTCGTGCCGTACCGCAGCAGCAGCTGGAGACCCCGCCGTACGCTGCCGGCCCACCGGGTCGCGTCCAGCTCCCCCGCCAGCCGGGCGAACGCCTCGCCCGACAGCGGATCGGTCCCGAGTACGTCCGCCTCGCGCGGGTCGGGGTGGTAGCAGCGGGTGAGCAGCCACGCGGCGTGCCGCTGGTGCAGACCCGGGGCGATGACGCCCGGCCACTGCCGTACGCGCGCCGAGGGATGGGCGGCGACGACCTCGTCGTAGGGACCGAGGGCGGTGATCCGGTCGCCCTCCACGGCCACCGCAGCCCGCTCAACGGCAGCCGCGCCGACCGGAAGGACCAGCGGCGCGGCGTGAACGGTCAGCATGACGGCGTCAGTTGGCGCTCAGGAGCTTGAGCTCCGGGTGGGCCGTGCCGCCCTCGATGGCGGTGGACGAGATGTGCGAGACGACGCGCTCGTCGACCGGGTCGTTCGCCGGGTCGTCGTGGACGACGAGGTGCTCGTAGGTGGTGGCGCGCTGGGCGGGGACCCGGTCCGCCTTGCGGATCAGGTCGATGATCTCCAGGCGGTTGGAGCGGTGCTTGGCCCCGGCGGAGGAGACGACGTTCTCCTCCAGCATGATCGAGCCGAGGTCGTCCGCTCCGTAGTGCAGCGACAGCTGGCCGACCTCCTTGCCGGTGGTGAGCCAGGAGCCCTGGATGTGGGCGACGTTGTCCAGGAAGAGCCGGGCGATGGCGATGATCCGCAGGTACTCGAAGAGCGTGGCCTGCGTCTGGCCCTTCAGCTTGTTGTTCTCCGGCTGGTACGTGTACGGGATGAAGGCGCGGAAGCCGCCGGTGCGGTCCTGTACGTCGCGGATCATGCTCAGGTGCTCGATGCGCTCGGCGTTCGTCTCGCCGGTGCCCATCAGCATGGTGGAGGTGGACTCGACACCGAGGCGGTGGGCGATCTCCATGATCTCCAGCCAGCGCTCGCCGGACTCCTTGAGCGGGGCGATCGCGGTGCGCGGCCGGGCCGGCAGCAGCTCGGCGCCGGCGCCCGCGAAGGAGTCGAGGCCGGCGGCGTGGATACGGCTGATGGCCTCCTCGGCGGAGACCTTGGAGATACGGGCCATGTGCTCGATCTCGGAGGCGCCGAGCGAGTGGATGACCAGCTGCGGGTACGCCTTCTTGATCGCGGAGAAGTGCTCCTCGTAGTACTCCACGCCGTAGTCCGGGTGGTGCCCGCCCTGGAACATGATCTGGGTGCCGCCGAGCTCGACCGTCTCCGCGCAGCGGCGCAGGATGTCTTCGAGGTCGCGGGACCAGCCCTTGTCGGTGTCCTTGGGCGCGGCGTAGAAGGCGCAGAACTTGCACGCCGTGACGCACACGTTCGTGTAGTTGATGTTGCGCTCGATGATGTACGTCGCGATGTGCTCCGTACCTGCGTACCGGCGTCGGCGTGCGGCGTCGGCGGCCGCGCCCAGCGCGTGCAGGGGCGCGGAGCGGTAGAGGTCGAGCGCCTCCGCCGGACTGATCCGGCCGCCTTCGGCGGCTCGGTCGAGGATGGGCTGGAGGTCGGCCTTCTCGGTCACCGGGCTGTCACCTTTCGGCGGTTTTTCAACGGATCTACGGACCGGTTCAGCGTACGCCAGCCCCGCTCCGGGTCAGCCGCCGGACCGGTTGAGCGTGCCGTACGGGAGCCCGGCGCCCCGCTCGTCGGACCGGAAGAGCAGGGTGTCGCCGGCGGCGCGGGTGAGGTGGATGTCCGTGGTGGTGGTCGTGCACAGGCCCGCGGTGCCGGGGCGGTCCGGATCGGCGCGCTCCCGGAGCTTCAGTTCCTTGCCGGTGCCGGAGGTGAGGGACGCGATGCTGTGGCAGCTGACCTCGATGCCGAGGCTGGAGACCGTCGTGCTCGTACGGACCACGTCGTCGCCCTTCTTCCCCTTCCTGATCACCACGCTGAGCCTGCCGTGCGACTGGCCGGTCGTCTTCTCGGTGATCGGTCCCTCCCAGGTGCCGATGAAGCTCTTCGGCACCTCGGTGACCGGGCCGCCCGGGGTGGCGGCGTCCGCCGGTGCGGACGGTTCGGCCGAGGTGGTGGCGCCCGGGGTCCGGCCGGTGCCCCCGTGATCGGCGGTGTTGCCGCCGCCACCGCCCGGCATCAGGTCGAAGAGGTAGGCGCTGCCCACCGTCACCGCGGCGAGCGCACCGGCCACCGCGAGGGCGACGGTGCAGCTCAGCCTGCGCCCCCGGCTCCCGCCCGGTTCGCGGTCGGCGCTCACGCCGATCGCGAACCGGGGGTCGGGGGTGCGCTGCCCCGGCACTCCGTCCGTCCCCGTGCCGGGCGGGTACGGCGGCGGGGTCGGGCCCGTCATGCGGGCAGGTTCGACCGGCGGGCCGAACACCCCGGGCCCGGCGCCCCCGTTGAACCCGTACGAGGCGTTGGTGAACGGCACCGGCCCCGACTGCACCGGAGCCTCCTGCGGTTCCAGGTCCAGGAGCGCGACCGCCGACCGGCTGACCTCGCGGACCAGGGGGCCGGGCAGCCAGCCCGCCGCCACCCGGGCCGCCGCGCCGCCGGGCGCCAGTTGCCCCGCGAGCTCCGCCGGGGTGGGCCGGTGCGCCGGGTTCTTCGCCAGGCAGGAGGCGACGACCTCGCGCAGCGCACCTTCCAGATCCCCCAGTTCGGGTTCCTCGTGCACCACTTTGTAGAGCAGTACGGCGGACGAGTCGCCGAGGAAGGGGGCGGCGCCGGTGGCCGCGTACGCGAGGACCGCGCCCAGCGAGAAGACGTCGGCCGCGCCCGAGATCTCCTGGCCCCGGATCTGCTCCGGCGCCATGTAGCCGGGCGAGCCGACCGAGACCCCGGTGGAGGTGAGCGAGGCGGTGGCGTCGATCGCCCTGGCGATGCCGAAGTCGATCAGGCGGGGGCCGTCGAGGGCGAGCAGGACGTTGGAGGGCTTCACGTCCCGGTGGATCAGGCCCTGTTCGTGGACCGCGGTGAGCGCCTCCGCGAGACCGGCGCCCAGGGTGCGTACCGCTTGTTCGGGCAGCGGGCCGTGTTCGGTGATCGCGGCGGAGAGCGGGGGTCCGGCCACGTACCCGGTGGCCACCCACGGGACCGGGGCGTCCGGGTCGGCGTCCAGGACGGGCGCGGTCCACTGGGCGCCGATCCGCCGTGCCGCGTCCACCTCGCGCCTGAACCGGGCGCGGAACTGCTCGTCGAGCGCGAAGTGCGGGTGGACGACCTTGACCGCCACGGTGCGGCCGCCGGCGCTGCGTCCCAGATAGACGCGCCCCATGCCACCGGCACCGAGTCTGCCGAGCAGTCGGTAGGCACCGATGCTCAGCGGTTCGCCGGCTTCCAGCGGCTGCATATGCGGACTCCCCCTGTGGACCGGCCGGACCTCCGACCGCAGCCTAGAGGCGAAGGTCATCGGGTCACACGCAAACCATCCGCCGATTTCGTCTCCAAGGGAACGAACAACGCCATTCATCACCAGAAAAGGGCGTGAATGTGCCGTTCCAGGTGACAGAACGATTGACGGGAGACGCCGGGGACATACTTCCGACGCTTCCCGCCAATCGGCCATTCAACGCGTATTACCCGAATCGATATCTCACCGGGATCTCCCCGGGGAACGAAGGCCGGGGCGGCAGGACGGAAAGGGAGGCGGACGGAATGGTGCGCATTCCACCCGCCGGGCGCGCGGGTCCGGTGTGTGCGCTCAGCCGCCGAGCAGCTCCACGTTCACGTCCGCGGCGAAACCCGTCGTCGGCCCGGTCCGGCGCGCGAACTCCTGGACGCCCGCGAGCTGCGCGGGTCCGAAGCGGAAGTCGAGGGTCGTGAAGTAGCGCTCCAGGACCTCGGCGTCGAAGGCCTCCCAGCGTGCCGCCTGTTCCGCGACCTTGGTGACCTCCTCCAGGGAGACGTCCCGCGAGGCCAGGAACGCCTCGTGCACCTTCTTGACCGCGGTGGGCTCGGCCGCCAGGTAGTCCTTGCGGGCGGCCCAGACGGCGAAGACGAACGGCAGCCCCGTCCACTCCTTCCACATCGCGCCCAGGTCGTGGACCTGGAGCCCGAGCCTGGGTGCGTCGTGCAGATTGGCGCGGAGCGCGGCGTCACCGATGAGGACGGCGGCGTCCGCCTCCTGCATCATCACGCCGAGGTCGGGCGGGCAGGTGTAGTACTCGGGGGTGACCCCGTAGCGCTCGGCGAGCAGCAGCTGCGCCAGCCGTACGGAGGTGCGGGAGGTCGAACCGAGCGCCACCCGGGCCCGGTCGAGGTCCTCCAGGGGGCGCTGCGACACGATCACGCACGACATGACGGGCCCGTCGCAGCCGACCGCGATGTCGGGGAAGGCGACCAGGTCGTCGGCGTTGCGCAGGAACTCCACGAGGGTGACGGGGCCGATGTCCAGATCGCCCCTGATCAGCTGCTCGCTGAGCTTCTCCGGGGTGTCCTTCGAGAGCTCCAGGTCGAGCAGGGTCCCGGTCCGTGCCAGTCCCCAGTAGAGGGGGAGGCAGTTGAGGAACTGGATGTGGCCGACGCGCGGCCGGTTGCGACGGTCGTCGCCTGCGACGGTTGTGACGGTTGAATTGTCCACATCGCGAGGCTAGACCTGTCGCCCCCCGACGGCCCCACCGGGGGCGCGCGGCGCCGCACGATCCCCCTCACGGGGGTCTCCGGAATGCTGCCGGAGCCCCTCTCCGCAAGGGCTCCCCGAGCCGCCGGAAGGGCCTCTCGGACCGTGCGCGCACACGGCAATCAAACATTCGAGTGAAGTGATCTTTCCCTCTACCCTTCGGCACAGGCTGCGTGCTAGGCTCAACGCCAAGTTGCAGTTTGGTTTCCCTTGCAGTACAGAGCCTGCGGAGCATGTAACCCGCAGGCTTTTGTAGTTTTCAGACTTCTTTGCAGGTTCTGGAGCAGGGCAACCCTTTGGCCCAAGGAGGGCTTATGGCTACCGGAACCGTCAAGTGGTTCAACGCTGAAAAGGGCTTCGGCTTCATCGCCCAGGACGGCGGCGGCCCGGATGTCTTCGTCCATTACTCCGCGATCAACGCGTCCGGGTTCCGCTCCCTTGAGGAGAACCAGGTCGTGAACTTCGACGTCACTCAGGGACCCAAGGGTCCGCAGGCTGAGAACGTCACCCCGGCCTAGTTGCCCGGGTCGGCCGATCGCGGCCGGTAACGCAGTACCCAAGGAGCCCCGCTCCCCCGCCTCGGCGGAGGTGCGGGGCTCCTGCCTGTGCCCCGAGAAACCGAAAGCCCCAAGGGCCTGTGGCCCTTGGGGCTTTCGGCTACTTCTCGGGTGTCTCGTCGCGGCTGTCGACGACGCCGCGGTCGAGCACGGCCTGAAGCTCGGTGACGGTGCCCTTCCTGCCCAGCTCGGTGTCCTGGACGAGGTAGGAGCGCATGCCCAGGTAGTCGTAGCTGTTGGCGTCGAAGACCAGCTCCCTGCGCTCGTGGTTCTTCTCGTCCGTACGGGCCAGTGCCACACCGGGGCGGCCGTCGCCGTCCTGCGCCTTCTCCACCACGACGACGCCGGGGATCTTCGCCGCGGCGCGGTAGAGCGCCGCGCCCGTCTCGGGCGGCAGGATCGACTCGCGGATCAGGCCGCCCACGTACTCGAAGAGCCACTGGTCGGACGAGCCCGAGTACGCGGCGTCCTCACGGAGCTTCTTCAGCAGCGCGTCGGGGTCGGTGGGCAGCGCCCGGAGCGCGGCGTAGGTCTGGTTCCGCTGGTCCTTCAGGCGGTCGTCCTCACCGGCGCGCGGCGCCGACCAGATGAGGTCGTCGCCCGGCTGCTTGAGCCGGCTCTGCACCTTCGCGGGGTCCTGGGACGTCCACGACTCGCGGTAGTACGTCTTCAGCTTGAGGGGGTTGCCGACGTCGGCCTGCATGTTCGAGTAGTGCGAGCGCACGTAGACGAACTGGTTCTTGCCGACGCGGGTCGCGGGACCCTCGGAGGCGTGCCGGGCGACGTTCTCCATCAGTGCGCCGACGCCGTCCGCCGAGGCCACCTCGACCTTGACCACGGGGGCCGCGCTCAGGTGGAAACCCGTGTCGCCGCTCTGCCCGGGGCCCGCCAGGAAGGTAAAGGCGAGCGCACCGGCGGCGACCATGCCGACGGGCACCGCGTACCAGACGCGGTTGCGGCGCGGCCGTACCGCCTTCGGCGCCTTCTCGGCCCGGACCTGGTGGATCTCGTTCATCACATGCTCCCTGAGCAGCCGGTGACGGTCGTCCGGCAGGACCGGTCCGTGCGGCTCGGGCAGCTGCGCCCTGAGCTCCCCCGCGACCTTGTCGGTGTCGGCACTCATCGGTTTCCCTCCCTCTCGTTCGACCGGACCGCAGTGGCGCGGTCACTCCGGTACTGTCCGTCCGCTCCGGGTAGTTCCCTGTTTATTGCGGTTCCTGCGATTTTATTTATTTCGTCCTCGGTGAGCTGTCTCAGCCGCTTCCGGGCCCGGGAGAGCCTGGAGCGGACGGTGCCGACGGGGACCCCGAGCGCCCGTGCGGCGTCCCGGTACTCCAGGCCGTCCCAGACGCAGAGCAGGAACACCTCGCGCTCCTTGGGTCTGAGCCGTCGCAGCGCGGCCCGCGCGGCGTCGAGCTGTTCCGCGTCATGGATGCGGCCCACCAGCTCGTCGGCGAAGTCCGGCACGGCCGGTCTCACCGGTATCCGGGTCAGTGCCGCGTCATGTCTGCGGGCGGCGCGGCGGGTGTTGCGCAGGACGTTGGTCGCGATGCCGAGCAGCCAGGGCTTCAGCTCCTCGTCCGAGTCCCGCAGGGTCGCGCGCAGCCGCCACGCCTCCAGGAAGGTCAGCGACACGATGTCCTCCGCGCCGGCCCAGTCGCCGGTCGAGCGGACCGCGTACCGGAATACCGTCTGCGCGTAGTCGTCGAAGAGGTCACCGAACGCGTCCGGTTCACCCGCCCGTATCCGGGCTCTCAGGGAATGCTCCACGTCATGTCCTGTCCGCGACGGACAGCAGGTTCCAGTGGCCCGCGTCACACCCGGGCCGGGGCGCTGCGATCCTTGACCTTGACACCGTGTGAGGCCGTGCACTGGGAGACGTCATGTTCACCATCGGAGACTTCGCCCGGTACGGGCGGGTGTCGGCCCGGATGCTGCGTCACTACGACGCGATCGGGCTCCTGCACCCCGACAGTACCGACCCCGCCACCGGCTACCGCCACTACGGCGGCGGCCAGCTCGCCCGGCTCAACCGGATCATCGCCCTCAAGGATCTCGGCTTCACACTCCAGCAGGTGCGGGCCGTCCTGGACGAGGAGGTGGGTCCCGACGAGCTGCGCGGGATGCTCCGGCTGCGGCGGTCGGAGCTGGAGGCGGCGATGACCGCGGCGGCGGCACGGCTGGCCCAGGTCGAGGCGAGGCTCCGGTCGATCGAGAGCGAGGGACACATGTCCGCGGACGATGTGGTGGTCAGGCACGTGCCGGCGGTACGGGTCGCGGAGCTGACCGGGGTGGCCGGCGGCTACGGGCCGGGGGACATCACTCCGGTGATCCGCCCGCTGTACGAGCAGTTGTTCCCGCTGCTGGGGCGGGCCGGGGTCGCCCCGACGGGCCCCGGGATCGCGCGTTACGAGGACGCGCCCGAGGGGGGCGGTGCGGTCGTCGTCCATGCCGGGGTGACGGTCTCCGCGCCGGTGGGGCCGCTGGGCGACACCGGGGTCACGGTGGTCGAGCTGCCCCCGTTCGAGGCGGCGACCGTCATCCACCGGGGCCCGATGGACGGCGTCCTGCCGACGGCCCAGGCCCTGGCCCGCTGGATCGAGGCCTCCGGATACCGGTCGGCGGGGTACGCCCGCGAGGTCAGTCTCGAGTGCCCCGAGGACGAGGCGAAGTGGGTGACGGAGCTCCAGGAGCCGGTCGTCGGGGACTGACGCGGGAGGGGTGGGTGCCGGGGCCGTCCGGGCGGACGGCCCCGGCACCCGCCCGTTTCACGCCCCGGTGCCGGGGCCCGCCCACAGTCCGTCCGGGGTCAGCCCGAGGAGCTCGATCGCGTTGCGGCGCACGATGCGGTCCACCACGTCCGCGTCCAGGTGCCCCATCTGTTCCTCGCCGACCTCGCGGGACTTGGGCCAGGTCGAGTCGGAGTGCGGGTAGTCCGTCTCGTACAGCACGTTGCCGACGCCGATCGCGTCCAGGTTCTTCAGCCCGAAGGCGTCGTCGAAGAAGCAGCCGTAGACGTGCTCGGTGAACAGCTCCGACGGCGGCCGGTGGACCTTGTCCGCGACCCCGCCCCAGCCGCGGTTCTCCTCCCAGACCACGTCGGCGCGTTCCAGGATGTACGGAATCCAGCCGATCTGCCCCTCCGCGTACATGATCCGCAGGTTCGGGAAGCGCTCGAACTTGCCGCTCATCAGCCAGTCGACCATCGAGAAGCAGCAGTTGGCGAAGGTGATGGTGGAGCCGACGGCGGGCGGGGCGTCGGCCGAGGTGGACGGCATCTTCGAGGACGAGCCGATGTGCATGGCGATCACCGTCCCCGTCTCGTCGCAGGCCCGGAGGAACGGATCCCACTCGTCCGTATGAATGGACGGCAGCCCGAGATGTGGAGGTATTTCGGAGAACGCCACGGCACGCACTCCGCGCGCCGCGTTGCGCCTGACCTCGTCGGCGGCCAGCTGTGCGTCCCAGAGCGGGACCAGGGTGAGCGGTATGAGCCGGCCGTGCGCCGCCGGGCCGCACCACTCGTCGACCATCCAGTCGTTGTACGCCCGGACCCCGAGCAGGCCGAGTTCGCGGTCCTTCGCTTCGGTGAAGGTCTGGCCGCAGAAGCGGGGGAAGGTCGGGAAGCAGAGGGCGGACTGCACGTGGTTGATGTCCATGTCGGCGAGCCGCTCGGGCACCGAGAACGAACCGGGGCGCATCTGCTCGTAAGTGATGACTTCGAGCTTGATCTCGTCCCTGTCGTAGCCGACGGAGGTGTCGAGGCGGGTGAGCGGCCGGTGCAGGTCCTCGTACACCCACCAGTCGCCGATCGGGCCGTCGTCCCCCTTGGCTCCCATCACGGGCGCGAACTTCCCGCCCATGAACGTCATTTCCTTGAGCGGCGCCCGGACGATGCGCGGGCCGGAGTCCGCGTACTTGGACGGGAGCCGGTCCCGCCAGACATGAGGGGGCTCCACCGTGTGGTCGTCCACCGAGATGATCTTCGGGAAGGTCTCCATGCGTACAACGGTAGCGCTGATCTGACGAACCGTCAGCAATCTGTGCGAGGCTCCGTTCCACAATCGTTGTCGAGGGCTCGTGCAGACAGTCACCCACTGCTGACGTGTCCGCCCCTCACAAGGCAGACTGTTGACGGCGATACGAACGGTATGGAGCAATCCGGATCTCCTCGGCGGTGTCCCGACATGTTCGGTGCGGCACCGGGCAGTGCGCAGAGAGCAGGACAGGAGGCGGCAATGGGCCGTGACGACGGGTCACGGGTGCGTGTTCCGGAACAACGAGCTCCGGAGCGGCAGCCGACGGACGGCACAGAGCTGCGCTTCTCCGTGCTCGGACCGGTACGGGCCCGGCGGGGCGACGAGACGCTGCCGTCCGGTTCGCCGCAGCAGCGCGCCCTGCTCTCCGCCCTGCTGCTGCGGGGCGGTCACACCGCGACGGCCGGTGAACTCATCGACGCCATCTGGGGCGACGAGCCGCCCTCACAGGCGCTGGCCGCCGTACGCACGTACGCCTCCCGGCTCCGCAAGATCCTGGGTCCGCAGACCCTGGCGAGCGATTCCGGCGGGTACGCGATGCGCACCGGGCCCGACGCGCTCGATGTGACCGTGGCCGAGGAACTGGCCGCCGACGCGGACAAGGCCCGCGCGGCGGGCGACCGCTCCCGGGCCAGGGTGCTGCTGAACAAGGCGCTCGCCCTGTGGGACGGCGAGGCGCTGGCCTCGGTGCCCGGACCGTACGCGGAGAACCAGCGCACCCGGCTGGAGGAGTGGCGCCTCCAGCTGACCGAGACCCGGCTCGACCTGGACCTGGAGGTGGGCTGCCACGCAGAGGCGGTCTCCGAACTGACCGCGCTCACCGCCGCGCACCCGCTGCGTGAACGGCTGCGCGAGCTGCTGATGGTGGCCCTCTACCGCAGCGGCCGCCAGGCCGAGGCCCTCGCGGTGTACGCCGACACCCGCCGGCTGCTCGCCGAGGAACTGGGCGTCGACCCGCGCCCCGAGCTGGCCCAGCTCCAGCAGCGCATCCTCCAGGCCGACGAGGAGCTGGCCCGCCCGGCCGACGAGCCCGTGCAGGCCGCCGCCCCGGTCCGCCCGGCCCAGCTCCCGGCCACCGTGCCGGACTTCACCGGCCGCGCCTCCTTCGTCCGCGAGCTGGGCGACCGGCTCGCCATCGCGGAGGGCTCCGTGATGGCCGTCTCCGCCCTCGCGGGCATCGGCGGCGTCGGCAAGACGACCCTGGCCGTGCACGTCGCCCACCAGGCCCGCCCGCACTTCCCGGACGGACAGCTGTACGTCGACCTCCAGGGCGCGGGCTCCCGCACCGCGGAACCGGAGACGGTGCTCGGCTCGTTCCTGCGCGCCCTGGGCACGGCGGACTCCGCGATCCCCGACTCCCTCGACGAACGCGCCGCGCTCTACCGCTCCACGCTCGACGGCCGCCGCATCCTGATCCTCCTGGACAACGCCCACGACGCGGCCCAGATCCGCCCCCTGCTCCCGGGCACGGCGGGCTGCGCGGCGCTGGTCACCAGCCGGGTCCGGATGGTCGACCTGGCCGGCGCGCACCTGGTCGACCTGGACGTGATGTCGCCCGAGGAGGCGCTCCAGCTCTTCACCCGCATCGTGGGCGAGGAGCGCATCAACTCCGAGCGCAAGGCCGCCCTCGACGTGGTCGCCGCCTGCGGATTCCTCCCCCTCGCCATCCGCATCGCCGCCTCCCGGCTGGCCGCCCGCCGCACCTGGACGGTCTCGGTCCTGGCCGCGAAGCTCGCGGACGAGCGCCGCCGGCTGGACGAGCTCCAGGCGGGCGACCTCGCGGTGAAGGCCACCTTCGAACTCGGCTACGGCCAGCTGGAGCCCGCCCAGGCCCGCGCCTTCCGCCTCCTGGGCCTGGCGGACGGCCCCGACATCTCCCTCGCCGCCGCGGCCGCCCTGCTGAACCTGGAGGTGCACGCGGCGGAGGACCTCCTGGAGGCCCTGGTCGACACGTCCCTCCTGGAATCGGCGGCCCCGGGCCGTTACCGCTACCACGACCTGGTGCGCCTCTACGCGCGTTCGTGCGCGGAGCGGGACGAGAAGTCGCCGCAGGAGCGGGAGTCGGCCCTGTCGCGGCTGCTGGACTTCTACCTGGCGACGGCGGCGGGGGTGTACGCGCTGGAGCGGCCGGGGGACCGGGCGGTGGATCACCTGGTGGCGCCGGACAACCCCGGTCTCCGGTTCAGCGACGGCCACACCGCTGTGGACTGGCTCTACAGCGAGGCCAGTGCGCTGCTCGCCTGCGCTCACCAGAGCGCCGGCAGCGGGATGCTCCGGCGCGCCGTCGACCTGCTGTGCGCCTCGAAGGACCTGGCCGAGTCGGGTGCGAACTCCCGCCAGTACGAGACGACCGGAACAGCTCTGCGCAACGCGGCGCAGGCGGAGAACGACTCCCGCGCGGAGGCGCGCGCCCGCGCCTCGTTGTCCACGGTCTACCTCGTGTCCGGCCGGTTCGCGCTGGCCGACGAGGAGGCGATGCACGCGATGGAGCTCGCCAGGGACTCCGGTGACCCGATCCCCGCCTGCTGGGCCCCGAACGACCGGGGGATCATCGCCTTCTACCAGGGGCGCCACTCGGACGGCGAGAGGTTCCTGCAGGAGGCGATCGACAACTACCGCGCGGACAGGAACCTCGTGGGCGAGGCATCGGCGTTGTGCAACCTCTCGCGGATCCACGTGGACATGGGTCGCACGACAAGCGCGGTCGAACTCGCTCAGCAGGGCACGGCCATCTTCGACGGCATGGGGCTCAGCCTGCGTACCGCCAACGGCCGTTTCGCCCTGGGTATCGCGCTCACCCGGGCGGGGCGCACCACTGAGGCACTGAAGCAACTGGCCAAGGCGATGAGCCTGTTCCAGAGCACGCGCCAGCGCCTGTGGGAGGGGTCGACCCACTTCCGTATCGCCGAGGCCTACTTGGCGTCACAGCAGACGGCGCTCGCCGCCCAGCACGCGGAGCAGGCCCTTGCGCTGCGCGTCATCGGGGGCGAGTGGATGCGTGGCAACGTCCTGACGACGCTGGGCCGCGCCCTCCTGGACCTGGGGCAGATCGACCGGGCGCGGGCGTGCTGGCAGGAGGCGTTGTCCATCTACGAGCAAACCGGTGCCGCGGAAGCGGCCGCGGTCCGCGCGCTCCTCGCCCCGGCCGCCGCCTGAGGGAGCATTGTCGACGATTGCCGTCGGCGTTCATCGATTGTTTATCGCCGCTCGGCAGTCTGTTGCACATCGATCCGTCGCGTCGGGGGGCAGGCGGATCGCACGGGGGACCACACCGCTAGGGTGAACGGTCCTTGTACGCCCGTCCGGCAGCCCACGGGGGAGCAGCCGGACGGGCATCGCCGACCGCGCACGTAACACCTCTGGGAGACAGGCATGAGCGACGCAATCAAGCCCAAGGCCGGCAACGCCACCACGCAGGAGAACCACGCGGGCAGCCCGGCCGCCGACGGCGGCACGGTCACTCCGCTGGAGAACCACGCGGGCAGCGTCACCGAGGGTGTCGCCACCCTGGAGAACCACGCGGGCGGCACGCCGAAGGACCTTCTCAAGCCGCAGGAGAACCACGCGGGCTCCGAGAAGGCCTGAAGACCAGAGTGACGGGGTGGGGGAACGGCCGCGGCGGCGCGGAGGGGGAGCCGTCGCGGCCGCCGCACGTCCGGGCCCGCCCGCGCGGGGCCCTGCACCCCCCGCACCAGCGCTCCCGCGCCGCGCAGTTTCCCAGGGCGTCCTCGTCCGAGGTGAAGACCACCGCCCGGCCGGGCTGCCGGCCCGCGATCACCGCTTTCGGCCGAACAGCCCGATTCGCCGCATAGGGTGATCGGCTCACCTCAGGAGGGGCCGCCCTCCCCCCGCAGCTCCCCCTTCAGCACCTTGCCGCTCGCGTTGCGCGGGAGGTCGCTGACGAACTCCACCGCCCTCGGCACCTTGTAGTTCGCCATCTCGCGCCGCGACCAGGCGATGAGGTCGTCGGCCGTGACCGTCGCACCCGGGCGGCGCACCGCGTACGCCTTGCCGACCTCGCCGAGGCGGGGGTCGGGGATGCCGATGACCGCGACGTCCGCCACGTCCGGGTGCAGGCCCAGGAGCTGTTCGATCTCCGCCGGGTAGGCGTTGAAGCCGCCGACGATGAACATGTCCTTGATCCGGTCCGTGATCCGCAGGCTGCCGTCCTCGTCGAGGACGCCCACGTCGCCGGTGTGCAGCCAGCCGTCCGAGGTGATCGTGGCGGCCGTGGTCTCCGGGTCCTCGAAGTAGCCCCGCATCACGTTGAAGCCGCGGACCAGGACCTCGCCCGGGGTGCCGGGGGCCGCCAGGACGCGGATCTCCGTGCCGGGGATCGCCCGGCCGGAGGTGGAGGCGATGACGTCCGCCGGGTCGCCGCGGCGGCACATCGAGACGATGCCGCTCGCCTCGGAGAGGCCGTAGGCGGTCAGGACCGTGGCGATGCCGAGTTCGGTGCGCAGGCGCTCCACCAGCTGGAGCGGGACCACCGCCGCGCCCGTCACGACCAGGCGGAGTGCCGAGAGGTCGTGGCTGGAGCGGGCCGGGTGGTCCAGGAGCGACTGGTGGAGGGTGGGTGGGCCGGGGAGGACCGAGATGCGCTCCGCGGCGATGTTGGCGAGGACCGTGTCCACGTTGAAGACCGGCTGCGGGATCATCGTCGCGCCCCGCATCAGGCACGCGATGACGCCCGCCTTGTAGCCGAAGGTGTGGAAGAACGGGTTCACGATGAGGTAGCGGTCGCCCTCGCGCAGACCGGCCAGCTCGCTCCAGATCTCGTAGCAGCGCAGGGTCTGGGCGTGGCTGATGACCGCGCCCTTGGGGCGTCCCGTGGTGCCCGAGGTGTAGATGATGTCGGAGGGGGCGGACGCGGGGACCGCGTCCGCCCGTTCCCGTACCCGCTCGGGAGAGATCCGCTCCCCCGCGGCCAGGAAGTCCTTCCAGGTGACGTAGTCGGCGGGGGCGGTGTCCGCGAGGACCACCACCGTTTCCAGGTGCGGGAGTTCGACGTCGGCGCGGCGCAGGGACGCCACGTACGACGTACCGAGGAAGGTGCCCGTGACGAAGAGCAGCTTCGCCCGGCTCCGCTCCAGTACGTACGCCGCCTCCGTGCCCTTGAAGCGGGTGTTGAGCGGGACCAGGACCGCGCCCGCCGTCACCGCGCCCAGCGCGGAGACGATCCAGTCCAGGGTGTTGGGCGCCCAGACCGCCACCCGGTCCCCCGGCTCCACCCCGGACGCCATGCACGCGGCGGCGGCCCGCTCCACGCGTTCGCCGAGTTCCGTGTACGTGATCCTGGTGCGGCCCTCGACCACCGCCTCGCGGTCGCCGTACCGCAGCGCCGCCTCCCGTACCAGGTTCGGGACGGTGGACCATTCCTCGTCGCCGCGCATCTCGTGCCCTCCCGTCTCAGTCCGGACAGCCCTGCTTACCGCAGTAGCTGACTATCCGTCAGATTAGCTGTAGCCTCCTCCGCTGTCAGCAGTCATGACGGCTTCGGAGGTGGCGGTGACGACGCTCAAGGACAAGGCAGCGATAGCCGGCATAGGGCAGACCCGGTTCGCGAAACATCTGCCCGAGTCGGAGAAGACCCTGGCCTGCCGGGCCATCGTCGCGGCACTCGACGACGCGGGCATCGCCGCGTCTGAGGTGGACGCGTTCGCCTCGTACACGATGGAGGAGACCGACGAGGTCGAGGTCGCCAAGGCCATCGGGGCCGGCGATGTCACCTTCTTCAGCAAGGTGGGCTTCGGGGGCGGCGGCTCCTGCGCGACGCTCGCGCACCTGGCCGCCGCCGTGGCGACCGGGCAGGCGAGCGTGGGGGTCGCCTGGCGCTCGCGGAAGCGGGGTTCGGGGCCCCGGCCGTGGAAGAACACCGCGGTGCAACTGCCCACCCCCGCCCAGTGGACCCGGCCCTACGGCCTGCTGCGGCCCGCCGACGAGATCGGGATGCTGGCCCGGCGGTACATGCACGAGTACGGGGCGACCCGCGACCACCTCTTCAACGTGGCGCTGGCCTGCCGCAACCGGGCCAACCAGAACCCCGCCGCCGTGATGTACGAACGGCCGCTGACCCGCGACATGTATATGACCTCGCGCTGGATCAGCGAGCCGCTCTGCCTCTTCGACAACTGCCTGGAGACGGACGGGGCGCTGGCCTGTGTCGTCGTCTCCGCCGAACGGGCCCGCGACTGCCGGCAGAAGCCCGTCTACCTGCACTCCGTCGCCCAGGGCCTGCCCGCCCAGCACCACGGGATGGTCAACTACTGGAACGACGACCCGCTCACCGGTCCGGCCTGGGCCGCCGGCCGACAGCTCTGGAAGCAGGCCGACTTCGGGCCGGACGACGTCGATGTCGCCCAGATCTACGACGCGTTCACCCCGCTCATCCCGCTCTCCCTGGAGGGGTACGGGTTCTGCGGGCGCGGCGAGGGCGCCGCGTTCACCGAGGGCGGCGCCCTGGAGAGCGGAGGCCGGCTGCCGATCAACACGGGCGGCGGCGGGCTCAGCGAGGGGTACGTGCACGGCTTCAACCTGATCAACGAGGGCGTGAAGCAGTTGCGCGGCATCTCCACCGCCCAGGTCCCCGACGCCTCGACCTGCCTGGTCACCGCCGGGGAGGGCGTGCCCACATCCGCCGTACTGCTGAGGAGCTGACCGAGATGGATGCCATGCTGCTGCCCGCCGTGGACGAGGACGGCGCGCCCTTCTGGGAGTACGCGGCCCGCGGTGAACTGCGCGTCCAGGCGTGCGCCGCCCCGGACTGCGGCCGGCTCCGCTTCCCGCCCCGGCCGTGCTGCCCGCACTGCCAGTCGTTCGACAGCGAGTGGCGGGCGATGAGCGGGCGCGGCCGCGTCTGGTCGTACGTGCTGCCGCATCCGCCGCTGCTGCCCGCCTACGCGGCCCAGGCCCCGTACAACGCGGTGGTGGTCGAACTGGCCGACGCACCGGAGATCCGGCTGGTCGGCAACGTGGTGACCGGGCCGGACGCGCCGCTGAACTCGGTCGATCCGTCGCGGCTGCGGATCGGGGCGGCGGTGAGGGCGGTCTTCTGCCCCGTCTCCCCCGGGGTGACCCTGGTCCGCTGGCTGCTGGAGCGGTGACCGGCGATGGCGCTGCGCACGGAGACGGACAAGGAGACCGGGGTCGCGCTGCTCACCCTGGACCGGCCGGAGAGACACAACGCGATCGATCTCGCGACGGCCGCAGAGCTGAAGGCAGCCTGGCGGGCGTTGCGGTACGACGACGAGGTGCGGGTCGTCGTCGTGACGGGCGCGGGCGGCCGGGCGTTCTGTACCGGGATCGACCGGGGCGTGGACGTCCCGCAGCCCTCGTCCCCGTACACGATCGACGATCCGCTGATCGCGATCGGGCCGAAGGCGAACGACCTGTGGAAGCCGGTGATCGCGGCCGTGGAGGGGATGGCCTGCGGTGGGGCGTTCTACCTGCTGGGCGAGTCGGAGTTCGTCATCGCGTCCGAGGACGCGACGTTCTTCGACCCGCACACCACGTACGGCATGGTCAGCGCCTACGAGGCGATCTCGATGGCGCAGCGGATGCCGTTCGGCGAGGTGGCCCGGATGTCCCTGATGGGGACGGCCGAACGGGTCACGGCCCGGCGCGCGTACGAGACGGGGCTGGTCAGCGAGGTCACCGAGACCGGTGGCGCGGTGCTGGCGGCGCTGCGGGCGGCGGCGGTCATCGCCTCGTACCCGACCGGGGCGGTGCAGGGAACGGTGCGGGCCGTCTGGTCCGCGAAGGAGGCGGCGAGGACGCAGGCGCTGGCCCATGCCCCGCACCTGATCGCGCTCGGCAACCTGACGCCGGAACGGCAGGCGGAGCTGTTCGAGGGGCGGGGCAGGGGGGCCGGCGGCGGGTACCGGCTGCGGTGAGTACGGAGCCGCTGCCGGTACCGGCTTCGCCGCCGGTCAGTAGGTGAGCTCGGCGGTGACCGAGCACTTCCTCACCCGGGAGACCTTGCTCGGGCTGTCCATCCGGACGGAGAGGGTCTTCGTCTCGCCGCCGTCCGCGGCCACGCTCGCCTCGCCCGTGTCGACGGTGTTGCCGCGCGAGTCGAGGAACGTCACGTCGACCTCGTAGGTGTGGCTGCCGGGCGCGCTCGCGCTGAGCCGCACGGTGGAGGAGGTGACGGCCTTGCGCTTGCCCTTGCGGGGCGTCGCGCAGCGGAAGACGTACACCCGGGGCGCGTCCGTCGCGGTGGCGCTGGGGGTGGCGGTGTCGTAGGCGGAGCCGCTGGACGAGCTGCCCGACGAGCCGTAGTCGTCGTCGTTGTAGTCGGTGTCGTGGTAGGTGCCGTTGCTCTTCTTGGAGTTGGAGCACCCGCCGCCGCTACTGCTGCTGCTGGACTTCCTGCTCTTGCCGCTCTTGCTGCCGTGGCCGGAGCTGGAGAAGCCGGTGAGCGCGAGCACCACCGCGACCAGGACCACTGTCAGTTTCATGTGCTGCCGCATCATCGATGCCGCCCCCCTTGTGTTGGCTCAACTGTGCGGTGTTCGGCACTGCTGCCGGACAGCCGCGCGACACCGTAGCGCACAGCATGGCCGGTTTCGTTCGGCCTCCCGGTCATGACCCTGTCACGGTCTCGTCATCGTCCGCGCGCCGCCGTCTGGTGGCGAGGGACATGCGCCCGGCGTAGCGTCGAGGCGAGAGCGGTGCTGATCCGCGTCACCGGCCGGTGGCGCCTCGCACACCCGCTGGAGGCCGGAGATGGTCCGTAACGTCCTCGGCTCGATCGCCGCTCTCGCAGGAGCGGCGGCCGCCGTGCTGAGCCCCTTCCGTGACTGGTACGACGGCCGCCTCGGGCGGCATTACCGGATCGGTGACCTCTTCACCGGGGTGACCGGGGCGCACCCCGGCGTGTTCGGTTCGATCCTGCTGCCCTTTCTCTTCGCCGCGGTCGTGACGGTCGTCGGCGTGGTGCTGCGGTCCCGGCTGCTGGTCGCCCTCGCGGGCGTGGTGGTCCTCGGGTTCACGGTGCTGTGGATGGTCCGTCAGGGCCAGGCGGCCGGAGAGCTGACGGTCTCCGGCGACGGTTCCGGGCTCCAGTCGGGGGTGGCGTGCGCGGCGGGCGGCGGGGTGCTGCTCCTGCTGGGCGCGGCACTGATGTCGGGGCGCGGTCGTACGCGGCTCGGGACGCGGGCGGACCGGAGCCGGCCGTACGACGCGCCGGGGTCAGAGGACCCCGACACCTGGCCGCCCACCCGGGAGCCCGGCCCGTCGATGCAGACGAGCCCCTGGCCGGAGCCGGAGGCCGATCCGTACGTGGGTCCACCGGACGACGGCCGTCCGCCGGGCGACCGTCCCCCACGGCCCTGACCCCCACCCGAGCCCGGACCGGCCCTCTCCGGCCCGCGTCCGGCTACGTGCGGGGCCTGTTGCCCGTGCCGGTGCCCTTCACCGCGTCCAGCGCGTACACGCAGCGGTCCTTGCTGCACGCGTACACCACCCCGCCCTGCGCCACCGGCGAGCCCGTGATCTCGCCGCCCGTGGCGAGCTTCCAGCGGAGCTGGCCGCCCGCCGCGTCCAGGGTGTACAGGACGTGGTCGGCCGAGCCGAAGTGGACCCGCCCGTCGGCGACGACCGGTGCGCCGACCACCTCGCCGCCTGCGGCGAACCGCCACTTCGGGGTGCCGGTGACCGCGTCCAGCGTGTACAGCGCGCTGCCGCTGCCGACATGGACGTTCCCCGTCGTCACCAGCACCGGTTCGGTCGACTGGCGGGACTCCGTGGCGATGCGCCAGCGGTCCTTGCCGGTCGAGGCGTCCAGCGCGTACACGGTGCCGAGGTAGTCCGCGAGGTACACCCCGCCGCCGGTGACCGCCGGGCCGGGCGCGAACGCGGGCGGCGAGAGGAAGACCGCCGGTGACTCGAAGTGCCAGCGCACCCGGCCGGAGGCGATGTCCAGCGCGAGGACCCGGGTGCCCGCGCAGACGTACGCGCAGCCGTCCGGCGCCGGGGTCACCCGGATCGGCACCCCGCCGCAGGAGGCCGCGTCGCCGACCGGGTAGGACCAGCGCTCGACGCCCGTCCGGGCGTCGACGGCCCGCAGCCGGGCGTCCTGCCAGAGGTAGACCGTGCCGTCGTGCACGGCCGGTCCGGCCTCCGCCGTCTCGAAGTCCGTCTGCGCGCCGGTGGTCTCCCAGAGCTTCTCCCCGGTGGACGCCTCCCACGCCTGGACGCCGCCGCCCCGGGTGCCGGTGACGACCGTGCCGCGGTCGGCCTTGAGCGAGTACACCCACGCGTCGGTCTGGAGCCGCCACCGCTCGGCGCCGGTGACCGCGTCCAGGGCGTAGAGCGACGGGCCGTCGGAGGCGTGGATGCGGCCGCCGTTCACGGCCATCGCCCAGGCCACGTCACGGGTCTTGAACTGGCGCCGCCCGTTGCCGGTGTCCAGCGCGTGGACCTCGAAGGAGGTGACGTACAGCAGGCCGCCGACGACGACCGGCGTGCCCCACACGTCGTTCGACATCCGGAACCGCCAGGGCCGCCAGCGTTCCGGACCGGAGGGGCCGCTGTCCGGCGCGTGCGCCGGAGCGGGCACGGGGACAGGGACGGGCGGCGCCGGGGGCGCGCCGTTCACTCCGGCGGGCGGGCGCACCCAGCCGGTCGCCGGAGCCGCGTCGGCGGCGGCCGCGGAGGCGTGGACGTCCTGGGCGCGCGGACCGGGGCCGATCGGTGCCCGCGCACCGGACAGCCGCACGGGGCCGCCGTCGGGGGCCTCCAGCGGCGAGGTGGCCGGGGTGGGCGAGGAGTGCGGGGGACGCAGGTCGGCGCCGCTGCGCCAGGCGGTGTCCCAGTCGGCGCCCGGCGGCCTGGCGGGCGGCGGCGGCACGGGTGCCGGGGCGGGAACCGGGGCAGGGGCCGGGGCGGGTGCGGCGGCGACCACGCGTCCGCCGCCGCGGCGCAGCTCGATCATCTCGGTGGCGGAGGCCGGCAGCCAGGCCGACGCCGTACCGCTGTCGTCGCCGCCGGAGGCGAAGAGGTGCGGGGCGAGCTGCGACTGGAGCTCGGCCGGGGTGGGCCGGCGCGAGGCGTCCATCTGCATGCAGGACTCGATCAGCGGCCGCAGGTCGTCGGGCAGACCGGTGACGTCGGGGCCCTCGCGCAACAGCATGAACACCGTCTCGACGGGGTTGGCCCCGTGGAACGGCGCATGGCCCGTCGCGGCGAAGACGAGCGTCGAGCCGAGCGAGAAGATGTCGCTGGCGCCCGTGACGCTGCGCGAGTCCCGCGCCTGCTCGGGCGACATGTACGCGGGCGTGCCCACGGCGACGTTCGTCATGGTCAGCCGGGTGTTGGAGACGCCGGACGCGATCCCGAAGTCGATGACCCGGGGGCCGTCCTCCACGACGAGCACGTTCGACGGCTTCATGTCGCGGTGGACGAGCTTCGCACCGTGGATCGACTGGAGGGCCTCCGCGATGCCCGCGGCCAGCCAGCGCACCGCCTGGGTCGGCATCGGCCCGCACTCATTCACTATTTCCTCGAGCGAGGGCGCGGGCACGTAGGCGGTGGCGAGCCAGGGCACGGCGGCGCGCGGGTCGGCGTCCACCACGGCGGCCGTGTAGAAGCCGCTGACCGCGCGGGCGGCCTCCACCTCACGCGTGAAGCGGACCCGGAACAGCTGGTCCTCGGCCAGTTCCGTGCGTACCGTCTTGATCGCCACCCGCCGGCCCGACGCCGAGCGGGCGAGATAGACCAGCCCCATGCCGCCGGCCCCGAGCCGTCCCAGCACCTCGAACGGGCCGATCCGCCTCGGGTCGTGCTGCGTCAGCTGCTCCATCACTTGCCTGCCACCCTCCCCGTACGGTCCTCAGTCGACAGAGGCCCGCGAAAAACCGCCCTGTGCAGCGTCTCACCACTGGGCACCACCCGACGGTGCGCACCCCGATTGTTCCTGGCCGAGGCGCCGGTTGCGAACCCGGGGGCAGAACCGGGTGTCGTGGATCACTCCGGGCGGTATCAGGACACCGGTGGCTGAAGTACGGCGAAGACGGCGCCCTGGTCGTCCTGGAGTACCGCCATCCGCCCGTACCGGATGTCGAAGGGCGGTGCGGAGACCCGGCCGCCGAGCCGGACGACGGTCGCGGCCGACTCGTCGCAGTCCGCCACGGCGAAGTAGGTGAGGAAGTAGCTCGGCATCACGGCGGGGAACGCGTCGGTGATGACGCCGCGCCCGCCGACGGCGGTGTCCGGGCCGGGCTCCGTGCCGGCCGGTGACCACATGCGGAAGTCGACGCCGGCCTCGTCCGTGCCCGGAGCACCGGCGCCGGCCGCGTCCGGATCGACGGAGCGGAAGCCGAAGACCCGCTCGTAGAAGGGGTCCACGCGTTCCTTCTGCCGGGTGTAGACCTCGGTCCAGCAGAAGGAGCCCGGCTCGTTCTGCTTCTGGAAGCCCTTGCGTTCACCCGCCTGCCACAGCCCGAAGACCGCACCGCCGGGGTCGGCCGCCTGGGCGAGGACCCCCGACCGGCCGGCCCGGACCGGTTCGGTGATCACCTGCCCGCCCGCCTCCCGGATGCGGGCGACGGAGGCGGTGATGTCGTCGGTCGCGAAGTAGACGCCCCAGGCGGTCGGCATCCGGCCGTCCTTCTTGGCGGCGAGCGCGGCGACCAGGGCCCCGTCGCTGAGGGCGTCGGCGAAGGGCCCGTCGCCCGCCCGGAAGGTCCAGCCGAAGAGCGCACCGTAGAAGCGCTTGCCCGCTTCGAGGTCAGGCAGCTGCACATCCACCCAGCACGGCGCGGACTGCGCGAATGCGGCCATGGGCCCGGATCCTTCCGTCGCGGTGACGCTCGTCACAGCCAACGTAACCGCGGGGCGCCCGGTGCGCGCCTCAGCCCCTTCCATACGAACATACATTCGATGCCAGACCCTCGAATGCCGTCGTCACGGAAAGTTATCCACGGAAGTTATCCACAGGCTGTTGATAACATTAATCAGATTGTGGGGACCGGCGCACGGAAAGGCGTGCGGAACCGAGGGGCACATCATCGGAAATCCCCGCACTCCCCCCACCACGCCTGGCGCCCTCCCCATTTGCAGTCGGCCGAATCGCGCTCCGATCACCCGTCGGTAAGCTGACGGCATGACAGGACAAGTACGCACCGTCGACGGCCGCGTGGCCGGTCGACGCGGACAGGCGACGCGGCAGAAGCTGCTCGACTGCCTCAGCGAGATGCTCAGCTCCTCGCCGTACCGGGACGTCAAAGTCATCGACGTCGCCCGGAAGGCGGGGACTTCACCCGCGACCTTCTACCAGTACTTCCCCGACGTCGAGGGCGCCGTCCTCGAGATCGCCGAAGAGATGGCCAAGGAGGGTGCCGGACTGACCGAACTGGTCGCCGGGCGCTCCTGGGTCGGCAAGTCGGGCTGGCAGACCGCCGAAGAACTCGTCGAGGGATTCCTCGACTTCTGGCGGCGCAACGACGCGATCCTGCGCGTGGTCGACCTCGGCGCGGCCGAGGGCGACAAGCGCTTCTACAAGATCCGTATGAAGATCCTCAACTCCGTCACCAACTCCCTCACGGATTCGGTGAAGGAGCTCCAGGCCAAGGGCAAGGTGGACAAGGACATCAGCCCCGCGGCGATGGCCGGTTCGCTGGTCGCGATGCTGGCGGCGGTCGCCTCGCACCAGAAGGGCTTCACCACCTGGGGTGTGAAGCAGGCCGAACTCCGTCCGAACCTCGCGCTGTTGGTGCATCTGGGCATCACCGGCAAGAAGCCGACGAAGTAGCGCCCGCGCCGGATTCCCCGTACTGGGTGACGCACGGTGATCCCGGGCGCCCCAGGTCCTGTCTCACCGACGGCGGACCACGCACGTGGTCCGCCGTCGGTGTATCCGGACACCGCCGTGAGGCCGCCCGCCCTCACCCCGGACCGTCGCGCCGCTCCAGCCGGAACAGCCGGATCTCGCGGTCGATCCGCGCCTGGTACGCCGCGTAGGGCGGCCAGAACCTCAGCGCCGTCTCCCACACCGCCGCCCGCTCGGCACCCGCCAGCAGCCCGGCCCGTACCGGGATGTCGCGGCCCTTCCAGCTGATGACGGCCGCGTCCGGATGCGCCAGCAGGTTCGCCGTCCAGGCCGGGTGCCCGGTACGGCCGAAGTTGCTGCCGACCAGGATCCAGCTGCCCGGTTCACCGGCGCCCCGGTCCCCCTTGCCCCTTCCGCCCCGGCCCTGGCCCGCCCGGTCCGGATCGCCGTCTCCGTGCTCCGGCATGCAGGCCAGCGGAGTGGTCCTGAGCTGCCCGCTCCGCGCCCCCGGCACCGTCAGGACGACCCCCGGCAGCATCTGCGCGCTGAGCAGCACCCGGCCGCGGGTGAGCCGGTGGACCGTGCGGTCCATGGCCGGTACGAGATGGGGCGCGATCCGGGCGAAGGCCCGGGTCGAGGAGACCTTCTGGACGAGGCGGACGCCGGGCGCCATCAGACCGCCACCCGTTCGGCCGGTCCCTGCCCGGCGGGTCCCGGCGCGCCCTGACCGGCCGCCTGCGGACCGGGGCCGAAGAGGCCCGCCCGCCGGGCCGCGTGGTCGCGGAGCCGGTGCACCGGGCCGAGGAGCAGTTCACCGGCGGCGGCCCGCTCGAAGTACCGACGCGCCTCGTGCTCCCGGGTGAGGCCGACGCCTCCGTGCAGTTGCGCGGTCTCCGAGGTGGTGACGTGCAGGACCTCCAGCGCCTGGGCGAGGGCGAGCCCGCCGGCCTCCGGGTCCCGGGCCGCGTAGTACGCCGCGGAGCGGGCCGACTGCACCTGTACGTACAGATCCGCGAGGCGGTGCTTCACCGCCTGGAAGGAGCCGGTCGCACGGCCGAGCCGCTCGCGCTCCGCGATGTGGGCGACCGTCCGCTCCAGCGCGCCCGCCGCCGTCCCCACCGCCTCGGCGGCGAGCGCGGCGGCCGCGGCCCGGCCCGCCACGGCGAGGGCCGCCGAGGCGTCCACCGCGTCGTCGGCGCCGAGGAGTTCGGCCTCCGTGTCACGCAGTTGGACGCGGGCGAGCGGCCGGGTCTCGTCGAGTGCGGCCTGCGGGGTGCGGACGAGTCCGGCGGGCGCCTGCGGCCCGTCCGTCCGGACCAGGAACAGCAGGGTGCGGCTGCGCGGGAAGCCACCCGTGTGCCCGGCGACCAGGAGCAGTCCCGCCGTGTGCCCGTCCAGCACCTGATCGGCCTCCCCGTACAGCCGCCACCCCCCGGCGTCACCGGCCGGCCGGGCCTGGACGCCGCCCGCCCGGCCGCCGCCCGCCCAGCTTCCGCCGGTCAGGTCGCCGGTGAGGCCGAGTGCGGTGGAGAGCGAGCCGCCGGGGACGGCCAGCGCCGCGGTGAGCTCGCCCGCCGCGACGGCCGGCAGCAGGGCGGTGCGCTGCGCCCCTGTGCCGAGGGCGGCGATCAGGGGCGCGGTGAGTACGGCGGTGGCGAGCAGCGGGGACGGCAGCAGCGCGCGGCCCGTCTCCTCGCAGACGACGGCGAGCTCGGCGGGGCCGCGGCCGGCACCCCCGTACTCCTGCGGGAGGGCGAGTCCGGGCAGCCCGAGCTCCCCGGCGAGCCGGCGCCACAGCTCGGCGTCGTATCCGTCCCGCGTGCCCACCGCGCTCCCGACGTCGTCGGCTCCGCCGTGTCTGGCCAGCAGTTCGCGCAAGGTGCGGCGGATCTCGTCCTGTTCCGCGGTGAAGGCGGCATCCATCGTCGGACTCCTTCCCCTCAGAGGCCGAACAGCCTCTGATCTGACGGGCCGTCATGCTAGGACGGATGGTACGAGATTCCCAGAGCCGCGCACCGCGACGGCCCACAAGATCCGGCTGCCGCGATCCGGTTCACCCGAAGCTGATCTGATGTACCGTCAGATTCATGCCCTCTTCCCACCGCAAGGTCGCTGTCGTCGGCATATCCCTCGCCGACTGCGGACGTGTCGACACCGCCACGCCGTACGCCCTGCACGCCCAGGCCGCCCGCCGGGCACTCGCCGACTCGGGCCTGGACCGGTCGGTCGTCGACGGATTCGCCTCCGCCGGACTCGGCACGCTCGCCCCGGTCGAGGTCGCGGAGTACCTGGGGCTGAAACCCACCTGGGTGGACTCCACCTCGGTGGGCGGCTCGACCTGGGAGGTGATGGCGGCCCATGCGGCGGACGCCATCGCGGCGGGCCGCGCCAACGCCGTACTGCTGGTGTACGGATCGACGGCACGCGCGGACATCAAGGCGGGCCGCCGCACGTCCAACCTCTCCTTCGGCGCCCGCGGCCCGCTCCAGTTCGAGGTGCCGTACGGGCACTCGCTGATCGCCAAGTACGCGATGGCCGCGCGCCGCCACATGCACGAGTACGGCACCACCCTGGAGCAGCTCGCGGAGGTGGCGGTGCAGGCCCGCGCCAACGCGGCCGCCAACCCGGACGCGATGTTCCGCGACCCGGTCACCGTGGACGAGGTGCTGTCGGGCCCGATGATCGCCGACCCGTTCACCAAGCTGCACTGCTGCATCCGCAGCGACGGCGGCTGCGCGGTGCTGCTGGCGGCCGAGGAGTACGTACCGGACACGGCGAAGGACCCGGTCTGGATCCTCGGCACCGGCGAGCACGTCTCGCACTCCGCCATGTCCGAGTGGGACGACTTCACGGTCTCCCCCGCCGCCGTGTCGGGCCGGCTGGCCTTCGAGCGGGCGGGGGTGCGGCCCGCCGACATCGATCTGGCCGAAATCTACGACGCGTTCACCTACATGACGCTGGTGACGCTGGAGGACCTGGGCTTCTGTGCCAAGGGCGAGGGCGGCGCGTTCGTCGAGAAGGGCCGCACCGGGCTGACCGGCGAGTTCCCGGTGAACACGGACGGCGGCGGCCTCTCCGCCTGCCACCCCGGAATGCGCGGCCTGTTCCTGCTGGTGGAGGCGGTACGCCAGCTACGCGGCGAGGCGGGGGCCCGCCAGGTCCGCAAGGCGGGCGGGCGGCTGCCGGAACTGGCGGTGGCGTCGGGGACGGGCGGCTGGTTCTGCTCGTCGGGGACGGTGGTGCTGGGGCGAGGGTGAGGGGGCGAGGGGGCGAGGGAGGTGGGGTGGCCGGGAGCCGGGCTCCCGGACCCGGGCGTCGCCGGGCCGCCGGCTCCGTGCCGACCGGTCCGTGAGGTCCAATGGCCGCATGACCGACGCATCCGCCTCCGCCGCACAGCGCGCCTTCCGTGATCTGCTCCACGCCCAGCGTGTGTGGGACATCGAGCTGCCCGCCTTCGACCCGGCCGCCGCGCCGCGGGCCCCGCTCCCCCTCTTCCACTCCTGGTTCGCCGAGGCGGTGGCCGCCGGGCAGGTGGAGCCGCACACCATGACCCTGGCCACGGCCGACGCGGAGGGCCGGCCCGATGTGCGCACGCTGATGCTGCACGACGCGGACGAGCGCGGCTGGCACTTCGCCACGCACGCCACCAGCGCGAAGGGCCGCCAGCTCGCCGGTCGCCCCCATGCCGCGCTGGGCTTCTACTGGCCCGCGCGAGGGCGGCAGGTACGGGTGCGGGGACCGGTCACCGCGTGCTCCGCCGCGGAGAGCGGAGCCGATCTGCACGCCCGCTCCACCGGGGCGCTGGCCTCGGCGCTGGTGGGGCGGCAGAGCGAGGTGCTGGGCTCGTCCGCCGAGCTGGACCGCGCCTCCGACGCCGCCTGGGACCGGGCCCGGGAGGAGCCGGAGGCGGAGGTGGCGAGCTGGACGCGGTACGTGGTCGAGCCGTACGAGGTCGAGTTCTTCCAGGGCGACCCGCGGCGGCGGCACATCCGGCTGCGCTACCACCGGGAGGCCGGGGCGGCGGGAACCACAGAAGCCTCGGAGCCCGCCGGGTCCTGGCAGCGGGAGCTGCTCTGGCCCTGACCGGCGGGCCGACCGACCGGCGGACGGCTGCCCCGCGGCGTGCGGGGCAGCCGTCCGGCCGCTCAGTTCACCGTGATCGCCTGCACGGGACAGGCGCGGGCCGCCTCACCGACCAGGGGGCCGGCGAGGGCGTCTCCCGGTTCGGGCAGCAGCTCACTGAACCCGTCGTCGTCCTGGGTGAACACCTTCGGCGCGGCGAGCGCGCACTGCCCCGCGCCGATGCACACGTCCCGGTCGATATCGATCTTGATCTGCATCCCAGCAGGGCCTTCCGGTCGGATGTCGGTCACCACGTCACGGGCAGTTCCAGGAGCCCCTGGATCGTGTCCCCCGGCTTGAACGGAATGTCCTCGGCGGGCACCGCCAGCCGCAGACCGGGCAGACGCTCGAAGAGGGCGGGCAGCGCGATCTCCAATTCGGCGCGCGCCAGGTTCTGGCCCAGGCACTGATGGATGCCGAACCCGAACGCCACGTGATTGCGCGCGTTGCGGCCGAGGTCCAGCTCATCGGCCGACGGGTACACGGACTCGTCCCGGTTGATCACCGCCGTGGACAGGAGGACGCCGTCACCCGCCCGGACGGTCACCCCGCCCACCTCGATGTCCTCGACGGCCACCCGCGACAGCCCGTCCGCGATGGACAGGAACCGCAGCAGCTCCTCCACCGCGGCGGGCATCCCGGGACCGGAGTCGTCGCCGGCAGCGGCAGCGGCACCGGCGGCGCGCAGCAGGGCCAGCTGTTCCGGGTGCTGGAGAAGGGTGAAGGTGCCGAGCGAGATCATGTTCGCGGTCGTCTCGTGGCCCGCGACGAGCAGGATCTCGGCCAGCCGCACCAGCTCCTCGCGGTCCACCGCCCCGGTCTCCAGCTGCTTGGCGATCAGCTCGTCGAGCAGTCCGTCGCCGGGAGCGCGCCGCTTGCGCTCGATCAGTGCCCGGAAGTACTCGTCGAGCGCGTCCCGCGCGGCCTCGACGTCGGAGGCCTCGGGGCCGCGGAGCAGCTTGCGCGACTGCGCCTCGAAGAACTCGTGGTCCTCGTAGGGCACCCCGAGCAGCGCGCAGATGACCATGGAGGGCACCGGCAGCGCGAAGGCGTTGACCAGGTCGGCCGACGGACCCTGCTCGATCATCGCGTCCAGCAGGGTGTCCACGGTCGCCCGGATCTGCGGCCGCAGGGCCGCCGTCCGCCTGACCGTGAAGCTCGGGATCAGCATCCGGCGCTGGACGTTGTGCTCCGGATCGTCGACGCCGATCAGTTCCACCCGCCGCTGGGTGATCTCGGCCTGCCGCTTGGCGAACAGCGGGAACTCGGGGTGTTCCCGGTCGGACGACAGCCTGGGGTCCGCCAGGAGCGACCGCGCCTCGGCGTGACCGGTCACCAGCCACACCGTCCGGCCGGTGTAGATGCGGACGGGGGTCACCGACTGCTGCCCCCGGCTCTCACTCGGATATCCCGTCGGCGGGTGGTAGGGGCAGGTGCGGTTCTGGGGAAAGGTGACGGTCTCGGTCTCTGCCATGGAGGACCTCGCAAAGAGATGGGGGAGTCCTGCCGATCACCCCCACTAGATGCCCCAGGCACCTAGATGGGCTAGGCGTAGTTCGGCCAAATCCCCCGTATCCGCCCATCGGGCAACGGCCGGAACCGCACCCACCGCTTTCCGGCCACCCCACGGCCACCCCACGGTCGCCCCACCGCTCGCCCCACCACTCGCCCCACTACTCGCCCCAGCGGTCCGTTTACCCGTCTGTCCACCGGTCGTACTTATCCGCTTCGAACCGCCGAGGAGCACTATGGGAAGCAGATGAGGACTGGAGGTCACCCATGACCCGAACCCGTAGCCGGTACGCCCCGGACCGCGGCCTGACCACACGCATGGTCTCCACCATGTTCCTGATCGGTCTGCTGTACGTGGTACTGGTCGGCGTCCTGCTCGCCGTGCTGCGCGGCGCCTGGCCGATCATCCTGATCGTCGTCGGCGGCATGTTCATCGCCCAGTTCTGGTTCAGCGACCGCATCGCGGCCTTCAGCATGGGCGCCCGCGAGGTCACCCCCGAGCAGGCGCCGGAACTGCACGGCGCCATCGACCGGATCTGCGCCCTCGCCGACATGCCCAAACCGCGGGTGGCCATCGCCCAGAGCGACGTGCCGAACGCCTTCGCCACCGGCCGCTCGGAGAAGACCGCCCTCGTCTGCGCGACCACCGGTCTGCTGCGCAGACTGGAGCCCGAGGAACTGGAGGGCGTGCTCGCCCACGAGATGTCGCACGTCGCACACCGTGACGTCGCCGTCATGACGATCGCCTCGTTCCTCGGCGTACTCGCCGGCATCATCACCCGTGTCGCCCTATGGGGCGGACTTTCCCGTTCCAGCCGGAGCAACGACCCCATCGGCATCGCGATCATGCTGATTCCGCTGGTCAGCGCGGTGGTCTATGCGCTGAGCTTCCTGCTGACCCGCTTGCTGTCGCGCTACCGCGAGCTGTCCGCCGACCGCACCGCCGCACTGCTCACCGGCCGCCCCTCGGCCCTCGCCTCCGCCCTCACCAAGGTGAGCGGCCAGATGGCCCGCATCCCTACGGAGGACCTGCGGAAGGCGGAGCCGTACAACGCCTTCTACTTCGTCCCGGCCTTCTCCTCCAAGGAGAGCCTGAGCCGACTGCTCTCCTCGCACCCGACGCTGGAACAGCGCCTGGACCAGCTGGCCCGTATCTCCGCCGACCTCGCCCACCCGTAAGGAGCGCCCATGGGCCTGCTCGACACCATCCTGGGCCGCAGCAAGCCGGTCCGCCCCGACCTCGACCAGCTCTTCGCCGTCCCGTCCGCCGCCCTCACCCTCCAGGCGGCGACGGGCTTCGTCCCGACCGGCCTCGGCTCGGTGTGCTTCGCGGGCGTGGAGGGCGGCACGTTCGCCCGTATCCGGCAGGACGTACAGGAGCTGCTGGACGCGGACACCGCGAGCGGCGGCATCCCGGTGGAGTTCAGCCGGGACTCCTACGGCTACACCTGGCTGCTCGCCCGGCAGCCCGCCGAGGACACCGCCTCGCTCGTCAACGACCTGCACGCGGTGAACACGCTCCTCCAGGACGGCGGCTTCGGCCCACAGCTCCTCTGCTCACTGATCAGCTTCCGGGACGACCGGGAACGGCCACTGGCGCTGGTGTACCTCTACAAGCGCGGCACGTTCTACCCCTTCGCCCCGCTGCCGGGCGGCGAGAAGCGCGACAACGAACTCGAACTCCAGGTCCGCGCCGCCCTCGGCGACGACCTCCGCGTGGAGAAGGACCTGGCCCGGTGGTTCCCGGTGTGGGGGGCGCCGGGGCTGTGAGGGTGCGCGTCTCAGCAGGTGCGGCGGGTCCGCGTCATGGGCGAACAGCGGCCGTATCCCGCGGACCGAGGTAGAACAGCTCCGGGTCGCCCTCGTCCAGGCCGTGGAGCAGACCGGCCGGCGCCCATCCCGCTCGCCGCAACAGCCGCTGCATCGGCTGGTTGGAGACGTTCGTCGAGGTGAACAGCTTCGGGGTGACGCACGAAGTCACGGCCTCCGCCAGCAGCCGCCCGCCCACACCCCGGCCACGGGCGGTGGGCGCCACCATCAGCATCGTGACGAAGCCCTGCTCGAAGAACGTGTACTCCACCACGCAGTAGCCAAGCGGTCCGGACGCGTCCTCGGCCATGATCGCGAGGCCCTGACCGCACCACCGCCCGATGTTCGTACGCCGCCCCTCGTCGCCTTCCGCCGCGACCGAGTCGATCCGGACCAGCGCGTCCGCATCCGACCCGCTCGCGCGCCGCACGACGAACTTCCCGGGCTCCTCTGCACCCGTGGCGCTCCTGCGGGCCATGCTGTCCGTCCCTCGCCTACTGATCCTGAGCGCGGGTGAACACGTGGAAGCGCCCGATCGGCGTGAACCCCCGGCGGGTGTACCAGGTGTGCGGCCAGTCGTCGGGGTCGGCCAGGAGGAAGACCAGGCCGCAGTCCGACGCGTGCTGCAGAGCGGTGGCGAGAAGAGTGTCCGCGTAGCCGCGCCGGACGTGGGTGTCGGCGGTGACGACGTCCTCGATCTGGGCGATCCCCTGGGGGACGTCGCAGTAGACGTCGGCCCAGGAGCCGACCGTTCCCTCCTCGTCGCGGACGGCGAGGAAGCGGACCTGTTCTGCGCCCCGGAGCCGGGTCGTCCGGCGGTCGGCCAGCTGGCTGACCACAGCGTCCTCCGCCTCGGGCATCCACCTGCGCAGTTGGCCGACCAGGGCGGGGCGCAGGTCGTCGATGGCCACGGTCTGCGCGGGCGGGTCCGGGACGGCGACGGAGCCGGCGTACGTCATGACGAGTTCGGTCACGTGGGTGTAGCCGTCTGCGGTGAGGGCGGGTGCGCAGTCGATACCGGTGCGGTCGTCGAGCACGGTGATCTGGCGGTGGCGCAGGTGTCCGAGAGCCGTCTCGGCCAGGGCCGGGAGTCCGGCGGGATCCGGTGATCCGTCAATGACGAGCTGGTTGTGCTCGTACGACTCCCCGTACTCCGGGTCCAGGACCACCACGCCACCGGGAACCTCGGTCACGACCGCGGCCTGCCGCCGGGCGAAGGACAGGCGAAAGGCCGCGATGCGCTGGAGATCCGTTACTGGCATCCGGGCAGTCTAAGGATCAACACCCCTCGGTGCGATGACGTTTGCCCCCACTCGACCGACCCCGGCGCACCGGTCAGCCGTTGCCGGCCGCGTGCCCCAGGAACGCGGTCCAGGCGGCGGGGGCGACCGCGAAGGTCGGCCCGTCGGTGACCTTGGAGTCGCGGACGTGGACGGTGTGCGGGCAGGCGGCGACCTCTACGCAGGCTTCACCCTCGTTGTTGCTGTAGCTGGACTTGTGCCAGACGTAGGCGACTTCGATGCAGGCCCCGCCCTCGTTGTTGCTGTAGCTGGACTTGAACCAGGTCAGTCCGGGTCCGTGGTTCACAGTTGTCCCACCTTCGTCTCGATGACCTCCGCGGACTTCCAAGGGTTGAGCGCCTGCGCCCGCAGGATCCCGAAGAGGTCGAACAGATCGCCCACCTGCTCCGGCTTCGAGATCAACCTATCGCCGCCCTGCCCCTCCGCGAACAGCAAAGTGCGGCCTTCCGCAGTGGACATCAACTGCATGGGCCCGTTCAAGCCTCCGTGCGTGTGCTGGGCCGACGGCATCACCTGCACCGTCAGGTGGTTGAACCGCTCAACGCAGTCGAGCAAGTGCCGCAGTTGTCCCTTCAGCACCTCGGGTCCGCCGAGGGTCCGGTCCAGGACCGATTCCTCGATGACGTAGCCGATGCGCGGCGGAGACGTGCGCGAGAGCACCGCCTGCCGCTCCAGCCTCGCTTCGACGTGCCGGATGATCTCGGCCTCGGAGTACGCCGGTACGCGGGAGCGGTGCAGCGCGTACGCGTACTCCTCCGTCTGGAGCAGGCCAGGGATCAGCATGGTCTCGTACGCGCTGATGACTCGCGCCGTCCGCTCCAACTTCGCCCAGTCCAGGAACCTCGGCGAGTACTTCTCCTCGTCCACCAGCTCACAGCACGCCTTCAACGCCCCGCCCGCGTCGAACACCTTGTCCGCGTCGCGCAGGAATTCCAGGGCCGGAATACGCTCAGCCCGCTCGTACGCCCCCAGCAGGGACTCCGACACCAACAGCTTCTCCGACGCGTCCTTCTGCGTCAGCCCCGCGCGCACCCGATGGATGCGAATCAGGTCCCCCACCAGCCTCCGCACCTGCGACGGCTCGTTGCTCGTCCCCACAGCCACCACCACCCTTCCCACATCACCTTGATGTGGACCGTGTCCTCCTGGTCACGCTACGCAACCGGCGGAATGCTCGTAGCCATGACGAGCGAGAAACTCCCCGAATGGGTACCCGCCTCGGGTTTCCAACTCCACCTGTCCGGCATTCACTTCGACGCGATCCGGCTGCGCGGCGTACGGGGCGAGGCGGTGGTGCACCATCTGGCCACCCTCACCGACGGCGATCCGGGGCCCGTCGTGCGGGAGATCGCGGGGGCGCGGTGGACGTACTTCCTGCTGGCGCCCGGTGCGAGCCAGGACTTCGGCTGGCCGCCCGGCGCGACGTGCTTCGGCCCGGCCGCCCGCGACCAGTACGTGGGGATTCCGGCGGCGCACGGCAACACGTATCCGCTGAGCTGGCGGTGCGGGGCGCCGGAGGAAGGGGACTTCGTGGACGCGGAGTTGCTGTACGGAGTGGTGACGGCGCAGCTCGTACCCGAGGAGTGAACCGGCCGGGGCGGGAGCTGCCGCCGGGTGCGGGGGCGTCCGTATCATCAGGTTCATGACTGCAGAGCCCTCGCGATCCGCCGGCCGTATGCGTGCCTCCGACGCCGACCGCGAGGCGGTCGTGGACCAGTTGCGGGAGGCGGCGGCCGAGGGCCGGATCGACCTCGACGAGCTGGACACCCGGCTGGGGCAGGCGCTCATGGCCAAGACGCGCGGCGAACTCGCGCCGCTCACCGACGACCTCGGGCCGGCCGTGTTCGACCCGGGTGAGCCGCTGGTCCTGCGGGGCGGTATCCACGGCGTGGAGCGGACCGGGCGCTGGAAGGTGCCGCCGCGGATTCACGCGAAGGGCGGCATGGGTGGCGTGCGGCTCGACTTCACGCGGGCGGAGTGCCGGCTGCGGGAGATCGAGGTGGAGGTGGACGCGCAGATGGCCGGGGTGCGGATCGTGATCCCGGTCGGCTGGCAGGCGGACACCGACGGGCTGAATCCCTCGCTCGGCGGCCTCAAGGACAAGACCTCCGGCCAGCGGCTGCCGGGCGCGCCGCTGGTCCGGCTCACGGGCACGTGCGGCATGGGCGGCGTGCTCATCCGCCACCCCAACCTCCTGGAGCGCCGCAGGCAGCGCAAGGACCAGGCGCGCTGAGCCGGCGGGCCGGGCCGGTACTAAGCGGGCCGGACGGTGAGGATCTGCTCGGCCCGGCCGACGGGTCCGTTGATGTCGTGCAGGACGGTGCTGGTGATGCCCTGACCCGTCGGACCGAAGACGACCGTGGTGTCGAGCCCGGTCCAGCGGCCTTCGGGCTGCCGGTGCAGGTGGATGGTCAGATCGACGTTGGGGAACGTCCAGTCGGTGGGCTGCCGGCGTACGGCGATGCCGTTGGCCGTGTCGACGAGCGCGACGTAGGACGCCAGCGCGCTGACGGGCTCACCCGCGACGAGGTCGAGGGGCGTGGAGATCCAGGCGGTCGTGCGGCCCGGCCGGGGCGGCGCGAGCGGGCGGACGTCGATGGACGCGATGTAGCCGCCGGGCCAGACATCGGCCATGGCCCAGGGCGCGAGGGCGTCGGGTGCCGTGAGCCGGTCGGCAGCGCCCCCGGCGACCGCGGCGGTGTCGCCGGAGGCGAGGCACCAGGCCCTGGCGCGTACGACGGGGCGGTCGGCGATGAGGGCGACGGCTTCGACCAGTTCGATGGTGCGGCCGGGCCGGATGGTCTCGACCCGGATCTCGCACTCGTCGAGGGCGAGGCGGCCGAGGATGTCGAAGCTGATCCGGGACAGCAGCAGGCCGGTTCCCGGCCGGTCGGCCAGGTGCCGGTCGATGGCGTGGACGACGAGGCCGCCGAGCGGGCTGAAGTGCACTTCGTCCGTGCTCCACGCACCGCTCGCGTGGGCGGTGGGCTTGTAGCGGTGTGCGTCGATGCGCTCGTAGTAGCTGCCGGTGTTCATCGGGTGCGTCCCTCGCGGCCGTACGGATCAAGGAACCTCAGCCTGACACCGCCCGCACGCCACCCGGCGCCCGGGTCCCCCGCAGCGCCGCGGGACGACTCCGCGCAGGCCCTCAGGACGTGCGGCCGCCGCGGCGCAGTGCGCGGGTGCACCAGCCGATGATCGCCGCGTTGGCCCCTGCCCCGAGAACGATGGCGATGACGAACACGGCGGCGCTGTCCGGCAACACGAGGAACACGAGGCTGCCGGGGGCGGTGGCAAGGACCGGGATGACACCGGCCATGGACTCGCCCGAGCTGTCGACGGCGGTCACCACCAGGGCCCACCCGAGCAGGGCGGCACAGACGCCGAGGTAGACGAGGCCGATGACGCCGACATGGTGGCGCAGCCGGCGGGGAACGGATCGGCCGGATGCGGAATCGGTACCGGTCATGGGGGTGGACTCCTTCGTTGCGCCTCGGGGGTCAGAGGTGGGTACCGGGCGGGTTCGGGCGGGCGAGGCCGAGGTCGTACGCGAGGATCGTCGCCTGTACGCGGTCGCGCAGGCCGAGCTTGCGGAGCAGCGCGTTCACGTGGGACTTCACGGTGCCCACGGTGATGCCGAGTCGCCCGGCGATCTCCGCGTTGGTGAGTCCGGCCGCGACCAGGGTGAGGACGCCCCGCTGGCTGCCGGTCAGGCTGTCCAGCTCGGGGGAGCTCCCGACCGGGACCGCGGCGGGTGGTCCGGACGCGTAGTGGCCGATGAGGCGGCGGGTCGCGGACGGGGCGAGTACGCTCTCGCCGGCCGCCACCTCCCGGATGCCCTGGAGCAGTCGGGAGGGTTCCACGTCCTTGAGGAGGAAGCCGGAGGCGCCGGCGCGCAGCGCGTCGAAGACGTACGCGTCGAGGTCGAAGGTGGTCAGGACGAGGACGCGGGGCGCGTTCTCCCGTCCGGTGATGATGCGGGTGGCGGCGATGCCGTCCAGTTCGGGCATGCGTACGTCCATGACGACCACGTCGGGCGCCAGCTCTTCGGCCAGCCGCACCGCGGCGGCGCCGTCGGCGGCCTCGCCGACGACCGTCATGTCCTCCTCGGCGTCGATCACGGCGGCGAACCCCGCCCGCACGATGCCCTGGTCGTCGACGACCAGCACGTTGAGGCTCATCGCTCTCTCTCCTCGTTGTCCGGCGCGGCGGCGAGTGGCAGCCGGAGGCGGACCGTCCCCGGCGGGCCGGTGGTCAGGGTGCCGCCGACCGCGGCGACCCGCGTGGTCAGCCGCTCCCGTACGGCGGAGTCGGCGGCGCCGGGCACCCCGGTGGCCGTGAGCGTCAACGTATCGTTCTCCACGTCGAGTGCGAGCACCGCGGGCTCGTCGCCGCCGGCCGCGAGGACCGTTTCCGCGGCGCGGTAGGCGGCCAGGTCGATGGCGGTGGGCAGTCGTTCCGGTACCCGGTCGGTCAGCCGTATCTCGATGTCACGGCCGGTGGACCGGAGTTGGTGGGCGAGCAGGTCGAGCGCCTGGAGGGTGGGCTGCGGCCGCAGCCCGATCTCCGTCTCGCCGTCCCGGACGGTGTCGAGCAGGGCGCGCATCGCGGCCAGGGCCTCGCGGGCGCGGGTCGCTGTCGCGTCGAGCCGGCCTGCCTCCGCCTCGGTGACCATGTCGGCGGTGCGGGCCAGAACCGTGGTCTCGAGACCGGCGGCGATGCGGCGGCGCTCGGTCCAGGCGTCGCGGACGGCCTCCTCGGTCCAGGCGGCGAGGCGCTCGTCGTGTGCGCGGCGGTCGGCTTGTCGGCGCCGGGAGCGGCGGCGTCCGGTCAGGTGAGCCGCGGTGCCTGCAAGGGTTGCGCCGGCCGTGGTTCCCGCGATGACCATCCAGACGGGAGCGGCCGTCCCTCGGTCCAGAACCGCGGTGGTGGCGGCCGCGGCGTGCACCAGCACCATGAGGAGCACGGCCGTGACGTGGCCGCGCGCCGGTGAGGGCCGGCCGCTCCCCCACTCCTGGGAAGCCTTCCTCGCGGCGGAGCCGCCCTTCCGGACAGCTCCGCGCCCCTTTCCGGGCGTTGCGGTGCGGGTCGCTCCCACCGCGAGGGCCACGCACGTGGCCGACAGGCTCAGTGCGGGCGGGAGGAGGACCGGGCCGCCGTAGTTCCCCACCGCCATCGCCACCGGCCACAGGAGCGCCAGCCCGAGCAGCATCCCGTACGCCGTGCGCGGCGCCCTGCGCAGCCACAGCAGGGCCACCGCCTGGCCCGCCGCCAGCAGGGCGAAGAGGACGCCCGCGGATACCGTCGTCCCGCTCGACGTGTCCTCGGCCCGGATGACCAGGGCGGGGAGCAGTGGTTGCAGGACCAGGCCCGCCGCTGCCACCACCTGTGCCACGCGGTAGTTCCTCGGCGCCGACGGCTCCACCGTCGTGGCCGTCCGGCCCGGCAGTACCGCCCGTACCTCCCAGCCGCCCTCCGCCGTCGGGCCGCTGTGCACGCTGCCGCCCGCCTCCCGGGCCCGGGACTGGAGGAAGCCCTGCCCGCGACCGCCGCCGAGTCCCGCGCCGTGCGCCACCGCACCGGCCTGCGGGGACGTGCTCGTGACGACGACATCGGTGCGGGTGTCGCCGTACCGGCACCGCACCGTCGTGTGGGCGCCGGGGGCGTACCGTGCCACGTTGGTCAGCGCCTCGCGCACGATGCCGTACGCCGCGTCCGCGACGGCGCCGTCCGGCAAGGGGGTGATCTCGCAGTCCACCCGCTGGTCCAGGCGCCGGAACCCGGCGACCAGGTCCAGCAGTCGTTCCTCCGGTGACGGCTCACTCCCCCGGGAGGGCGCCGGCGCTCGTACCGCGCCGAGCGCGCGGGTGACGTCGCGGCCGGTCTCGACCGCGAACTCCAGAGCCTCCTCGGCCAGTTCGGGGCGGCGCTCGCGCAGTCCGAGGGCCGCTCCCGCCGTGACCACCACGGCCGTCAGATGGTGGGCGCTGACGTCGTGCAGCTCCCTCTCCATCCGCCGCCGTTCGAACGCCGGGAGCCGGTGGCGCTCGGACTCGGCCCGCTCCAGCAGTTGTTCGGCCGCCCGCCGGGTGCGACGGGTTCGCCGTACGAACAGGCCGGCGCCGCACGCGGCCGCGTACAGCAGAGCGGTCAGGACGAGGTCGAGCCCGTCGCGGTCACTGAGCCCGTGCAGGCCGATGCCCTGAAGGAGCTGCCAGGCGGCAAGCGCCACCACGCACAGCACGGCGGTGAAGGTGTCATCTTCGGTCGCCACGGTGAACAGGGCGAGCGCGACACCCGCGGTCCCGAGCACCGCCGTCGCCCCGGCGGGCAGCGGCCCGGCACCCAGCGCGCAGGCGGCGGCGACCACGACCAGGGTGGTCACCGGGCGAGTGCGGCGCAGGGCGAGCGCGGCCGTCACCACTCCGGCGACCAGGGCCGCCACGAGAAGGGCGGACGCGGGCGGGACGGCCCCGCGCACCAGCGGCGCCCCCGGCCACACCGCGGCCTGGGCGCAGATCAGCAGGACCGGCAACAGCCGGTCGTCGGTTCGATTCATGTCGGATCAAGGCTAGGGCCGCAGGTGAGCGGCCCGAGTCCGGCTGGAGGCGGAGCCCGGTCTCTTACCTGGGTTGCAGAGTCTCTGCCTGTGGTTCGAGGTGCCAATCGTCCCGTGGGGCGAGGACGGCGCCATGCCCCCGGTCCTAGGCTCGATCACATCGAGAACGCGGTCGGCCACCGCTTCCACGACCACTTCCACGACCACTTCCAGGACCGCTTCCAGGGACCGGCTCCATCAGCGGTTCTCTCACGCTCTTGCGCGTTTCCCACCCAGCTTTCCAACGAACTCAGGAGGACCTCCCATGTCCAAGCGCATCGTCTTCTCCTCGCTCATCGGCGCCGTCGCCCTCTGCGGAGCGGCGGCCGGCGGCCTCGCCCTGGCCTCGACCCCCACGGAGCCGACCCTGGAGCACGGATCGGCTCGCTACACGGCTCCGTCCGGCGACAGCGCGGGCTCGTTCACCTACACCGTGGACGTGAGCGACGACTCGGGCATCCGGGGCCTGAAGGTCGTTGTCTGGCCCGCGAGTTCGAAGCTCGACCCGACCGAGGCGGAGCTGCGCTCGGTGGAGAGCGCCACGTGCAGGAGCACCTCGGACGAGACCAGCCGCTGCACCTACACGCCTAAGATCACGAAGCGGGAGGCGGCCGACCTGGACAAGGGCACCTGGTACGTCTCCGCACTGGCCACGGCCAAGGACGGGGGCACGGCCTTCGCGCCCCGCGCCACCACGTTCGACGTCACGGGCTGACGTCCTGTGGCCCGCCCGCGGCACCATCCGCTCGCGCCGGCTCAGCACCACATTCCGCGACGATCAGCAGGGCCGGAACACCGCCACCGCCTCGCGCCCCTCCTCCTCCCGGAACGTCACCCGGAGCTCCATGCCGATGGCGAGCGCGGACTCCTCGCACTCCACGACCTCCGTCATCATCCGCGGCCCCTCCGCGAGGTCGACGACGGCCGCGACATACGGCACACGGGTGCCGAACGGCGGCAGGTCGTTGCGGTGGACGACGGACCAGGTGTAGAGCGTGGCCCGGCCGCTCGCCCGCTCCCAGCCGACGTCCTCGCTCCAGCAGTGCGGGCAGAACTCGCGCGGGTAGTGGTGCGGTTGGTCGCAGGCCCGGCAGCGGCGCAGCAGCAGGTGGCCCTCGGCGGCGGCGTCCCAGTAGGGGCGGGTGGAGGCGTCCGGCTCCGGCAGGTCGTGGCGGGGGGCCGGGGCGGCGGCGGCCCGGAGGGCCGGTGGGGTGGAGGCCCGGGGGGCCGGTGGGGTGGAGGCCCGGGGGGCCGGTGGGGTCGCCGTCACAGGAAGAGTCCGATCGCGTGGTCGAGGGACCAGGTCTGCCAGGACATGGCGAACAGGGCGACGAGGGAGATCAGCGCCATCATCGCGTTCTGCCCCTGCTCGGCCCAGTCGTGGATCATCAGCACCAGATAGAGCAGATTGAGCAGCAGTCCCGCGACCAGGGCGACCGGGGTAAGGAAGCCGGTGACCAGGCCCAGACCCAGGGCGAGTTCCGCGTAGACGACGACGTACGCCATCGCCTTCGGGCGCGGTGCGACGATCTTCTGGAAGCCGCCGCGCACCACCGGCCAGCGGTGCTTCTCCGCCACGCCCGTCGCCCAGGCGATGCCGGTGCCGCGCTCGAACCAGCCCTTCTTGTCCTTGTGCCGCCAGCTCTCCAGCCACCACAGGCCGAGGCCTATTCGGAGCACGGCGAGCCACTCGGCTCCGTCGAGCCAGATCGTCCGCATGGGGCCCTCCCGTTCGCGCAATCTGACGGTACGTCAGGTCAGGTGCGTCAGTTCACCCGATAGCGGCGGGCCGCGCAAGGGGATGCGCATGAGTGCGCACCCGTGACCAATTCGCAATCGATTCCGGTCTTGACCGAGACCCATCAAGAGGGCGCGCGATTACGCTCCAAACCATGCCCGACAGCACATCTACCCCCGGTAGCCCCATTCCGGCCCCCACGGACCTCACCGAAGGCCGCCCCGTGTACGTCATCGGCGGCGGTCCGGGCGGGCTCGCCGCCGCCGCGGCCCTGCGCGCGCAGGGGCAACGGGCCGTCGTACTGGAGAAGTCGGCGGACGTCGGCGCGTCCTGGCGGCGCCACTACGACCGGCTGCACCTGCACACCACCCGGCGCTGGTCCGCCCTCCCCGGGCTGCCCATGCCCCGCCGGTTCGGCCGCTGGGTGTCGCGCGACAACGTGGTGCGCTACCTGGAGAAGTACGCCGAGCACCACGAGCTGGAAGTGGTGACGGGCGTCGAGGTCTCCCGCATCGACCGGGCGCCGGACGGCGCCGGGTGGCGGCTGACCGCGACCGGCGGCCGGGAGCTGACCGGCCGCGCCGTGGTCGTGGCCACCGGCTTCAACCACACCCCGCGCATCCCCGACTGGTCCGGGCGCGACACCTTCACCGGCGAACTGGTGCACGCCGCCGACTACCGCGACCCCGCCCCCTACGCGGGCAAGGACGTCCTCGTCGTGGGCGTCGGCAACACGGGGGCGGAGATCGCCGTCGACCTGGTGGAGGGCGGCGCGTCACGGGTACGGCTCGCGGTGCGCACCGTCCCGCACATCCTGCGCCGCTCCACGCTGGGCTGGCCCGCCCAGGGCACCGGCATCCTGGTGCGCCGGCTGCCGGTCGCGCTCGTCGACCGGGCCGGGGGCCTGCTGACCCGCGTCTCCATGCCCGACCTCGCCGAACAGGGACTCCCCCGCCCGGACACCGGCCTGTACTCACGGGTCAAGGACGGTGCCATCCCGGTCCAGGACGTGGGGCTGATCGACGCGGTGAAGGGCGGCCGGGTGGTCCCGGTGGCGGCCGTCGAGTCCTTCGACAAGGACGCGGTGGTGCTGGCCGACGGGACCCGGATCACCCCGGACGCGGTCATCGCGGCCACCGGCTATCTGCGCTCCCTGGAGGGGCTGGTCGGCCACCTCGGGGTGCTGGACGCCCGGGGGCGGCCGGTGGTGCACGGCGGCCGCACACCGAAGCAGGCACCCGGTCTCTACTTCACCGGGTTCACCAACCCGATCAGCGGCATGCTCCGCGAACTGGCCCTGGACGCCGAGAAGATCGCCAGGAAGCTCGCCCGCACCCGCTGATCCACCACCGCCCGCACCCCATCACCCTCCACCCCGCACACCCTCGACCGCCGCCCCCTCACTCCTCGCCCCCACCTCCGACCTCCGCCTTCAGCCCCCGCCGGACGCCTCCGCGGGGGCTGCGGCGATCCCGCTCCGAACCGTCACTCTCAGCCTTTGCCTGCACAACCATTCCTGACGGGCCGTCAGTTCAGTAACCTGACAGAGCGTCAGCTTATGACGCCGGCCGGGCGGCACGAGCGCCGGGGAACTTCGAGCAGGAGTGGGCGGAACGATGCTTGGATCGACTCACGGCACCCTCACCACCGACTTCCGCGCCAGGGTGGTGGCCTGTGGCGAGGAGCCGCACGCCGCCGTCCACAGCATGACGGCCGCCGCCGCGGAAGGCGATCTCGACGTCAGCGGCCGTCCGCTGCACGCGGCCGTACCGGACCTGGACCGGTTCTTCCGGCCGGAGTCCGTGGCCGTCATCGGCGCCTCCGACACCGACGGCCGGCCCAATACCGGGATCACCCGGCAGCTGATCGCCTGGGCCGAGCGGGTCGGGGCGCGGCTGTATCCGGTGCACCCCACGCGGGAGTCCGTCTTCGGGCGGGCCTGCTCTCCTTCCGTGGCCGATCTGCCGGAGCAGGTGGACCTGGCGGTGCTGCTGGTCGGCGACCCGCTCCCGGTGATCGAGGAACTCGCGCACGCCAAGGTGAAGTTCGCCGTCGCCTTCGCCTCCGGTTTCGCGGAGACCGGGGCGAAGGGCGCCGCCGCACAGGCCCGGCTGGCCGCCGCGGTGGAGCGGTCGGGGCTGCGGCTGCTCGGACCGAACACCAACCTCAACGCCTTCGAGGAGTTCCGGGACGACCTGGACGGGCCGGCGATCGCGCTGATCACCCAGTCCGGCCACCAGGGGCGCCCCGTCTACACCCTCCAGGAGCTGGGCGTGCGGCTCTCGCACTGGGCGCCCACGGGCAACGAGGCGGATCTGGAGACCGCCGACTTCATCGCGTACTTCTCCCAGCGCCCCGAGGTCGGGGCCATCGCCTGCTACGTGGAGGGGCTCAAGGACGGGCGCTCCTTCCTGCTCGCCGCCGACCGGGCGGCACGGGCCGGGGTCCCGGTGGTGGCGGTCAAGGTCGGACGGACGGAGACGGGGGCCAGGATGGCCGCGTCACACACCGGCAAGCTGACCGGCGCCGACCAGGTCGTCGACGCGGCGATGCGGCAGTTCGGCGTGATCCGGGTGGACGGCCTCGACGAACTCCAGGACACCGCGGCCCTCCTGGCACGGGCGCGCAAGCCGCTGGCCGACGGGGTCGTGGTCTATTCGATCTCGGGCGGCACGGGCGCGCACTTCTCGGACCTGGCGACCGCGGCGGGCCTGGACATCCCCGTCCTGTCCGAGGAGAAGCAGGCCGAGCTGCACACCTGGATACCCGGCTACCTGAACGTGGCGAACCCGGTCGACAACGGCGGGCACCCGGTCGGTGACTGGCGCGGCCGGAAGATCATCGACGCGATTCTCGCGGACCCCGCCGTCGGGGTGCTGATCTGTCCGATCACCGGCCCCTTCCCGCCGATGAGCGACAAACTCGCGCAGGACCTGGTGGACGCGGCGGAGGCCACGGACAAGCTGGTGTGCGTGGTGTGGGGCTCGCCCGTCGGCACCGAGGACGCCTACCGCACGACGCTGCTCGGCTCCTCCCGCGTCGCCACCTTCCGCACGTTCGGCAACTGCATCACCGCGGTGAAGGCCTATCTGGACCACCACCGGTTCGCCGCCTCCTACCGCTCCCCCTTCGACGAGGCGCCGCGCACGCCGTCGCCCTCCTTCCGCAAGGCGCAGGCACTGATGCGTCCGGGCCACCAGCTGAGCGAGCACGCGGCGAAGCAGCTGCTGCGGGCATACGGAATCCGGGTGCCCCGCGAGCAGTTGGTGACCAGCGCCGCGGCGGCCGTCCGGGCGGCGGGACTGGTCGGCTACCCCGTCGTCATGAAGGCCTCCGGCGCACGGCTGGCCCACAAGACCGAACTGGGCCTGGTCAAGGTCGGCCTCACCTCCGCCAGCCAGGTGCGGGACGCCTACCGCGAACTGACCGACATCGCACGCTACGAGGACATCGAGCTGGACGGCATCCTGGTCTGCCAGATGGTCGAGCGCGGCGTCGAGATGATGGTCGGCGTCACGCAGGATGCCCTGTTCGGCCCGACCGTGACCGTCGGGCTCGGCGGCGTACTGGTCGAGGTGCTGCACGACGCGGCGGTGCGGGTCCCGCCGTTCGGCGAGGACCAGGCGCGGGCGATGCTCGGCGAGCTGCGCGGCCGGGCCCTGCTGGAAGGGGTGCGCGGCGGACCGCCGGTGGACGTGGACGCGCTCGTCGAAGTGGTGCTGCGGGTACAGCGGATGGCGCTGGAACTGGGCGACGACCTCTGCGAACTGGACATCAACCCGCTCATGGTGCTGGGGCGCGGACAGGGCGCGGTGGCGCTGGACGCCCTCGCCGTCTGCCGCTGACCGGCCCCGCCGCCGCACCCGCCATCGGGCCCACCACCTGCTCAGGAGCTGCCTCATGCCGTCCTCCCCCGAAGACACCACCGACCACCACGACCCGTCCGGATCGCCTGAATCATTGATACTCCACACCACTGACAACGGCGTCTCGTGGATCACCCTCAACCGCCCGGAGGCGATGAACGCCGTCACCTGGGACCAGCGCGAACGCGTCATCGCGCTGCTCGCGGAGGCCTCCGCCGACCCCGGGGTCCGGGCCGTCGTCCTGACCGCCACCGGCCGCGGCTTCTGCGCCGGAGCCGATCTGCGGGGCGCACGGGCGACCGGTGACCGGGTGCCGGGCGACGTCGCCCGCACGATCCGGCTCGGCGCGCAGCGTCTGATCGCCGCGGTCCTGGACTGCGAGAAGCCCGTCATCGCGGCCGTCAACGGCACCGCGGCCGGCATCGGGGCCCATCTCGCGTTCGCCTGCGACCTGGTGCTGGCCGCCGAATCGGCGAAGTTCATCGAGGTGTTCGTGCGCCGCGGCCTCGTACCGGACGGCGGTGGCGCGTACCTGCTGCCCCGGCTGATCGGGCCGCAGCGCGCCAAGGAGCTGATGTTCTTCGGCGACTCGCTCCCGGCGAGGGACGCGGAGCGCCTGGGGCTCGTCAACCGGACCGTTCCGGACGAGGAGCTGGCGGCGACGGCGCGGGCGTGGGCCCAGCGGCTGGCGGAGGGACCCACCCGTTCGATCGCCCTCACCAAGCAGTTGGTCAACGCCTCGCTGGACTCCGACCGGGCCACGGCGTTCGCCGCCGAGGCCATGGCGCAGGAGATCAACATGACGACGCGGGACGCCAACGAGGGCGTGGCGAGCTTCGTGGAGCGGCGGGCACCGAAGTACCGGGGGATCTAGGGCCTGTACTGGGTGGTGCTGGGCTCGCTGGGCCTGGTTCACGCGGGTGACAGCCCGCTGGTGTCCAGGTCCAGGCCGAACGGGTCCGGAAGGCGCAGAACCGCGCCGAACGGGTGCGGACCGTCCACCCGGGTGTAGCCCAGGTGACCCGGCTCGGAGAACAGGGTCACGCTGCCCTCGATCCGGTCGACGAGGAGGTACAGCGGCGCTCGGTACTCCGCGTACCGGCGGCGCTTCACGACCCGGTCGGTTTCCGCGTTCGACTCCGACGTGACCTCCACGACCAGGAGCGTCTGGTCGGGGAGCAGAGCGCCGCCCCCTTGGGCGAGTGCCTCGGGGACCACCGCGATGTCGGGGACGTACCAGTTGGAGGACCCGGGCAGGTCCAGGTTCCCGGAGCCTTCGACGCACCCCAGCCCGTCGACGCGTTCCTCGATCTGCCGGCGAACCACTCGGGCGGCGCGTTCGTGGTCCCAGGCCGGTGCCCCGTGCTCGATGATCCCCTCGATGATCTGCACACGGTCCCCGCGGATCCGCTGCACGGCGAACTTCAGGGCACGCTCGGAGTCAATGTCCTGGCCGTAGCCGGGCGCACTGGTCATCTCACGCCTCCTCCCGCTCCACCGGATCCGGCAACTCAGCGTATCCATCGAGGAACCAGGTGTCGTCGTGACGCCGGGCGCCGAAGTGCCGGAGATCCGGCCTTCCGCAGTGCCGGGCCGCCCTCCGGCCGTGTACGGCCGCGCGTACGGCCGGCCCCGGACGAGGTGGGGAGCCGATCCCGCACCCCTTCCCATCTGACATGCCGTCAGGTCTAATCGAGGGGTGATGGGACACGCAGGAATGGCCGCGACCGCAGTCCGCTACCTCAGGTCCGTCGGCGCCGCGACGGCCGCCGCTCCGGTGCCGGTCGATCCGCTGCCGCGCCCGTCCCTGCGAGCCGTCGCGGACGACGAGCGGCTGCCCGTCGATCCGGGCGAGTTCCGGCGGGTGCTCGGGCACTTCGCGAGCGGGGTCACCATCGTCACCGCGCACGATCCGAGCGCCACCGACGGCGCAGCCGGTCCGGCCGGCTTCGCCTGCCAGTCGTTCGCCTCGCTCTCGCTGGACCCGCCGCTGGTCACGTTCATGGTCGCCCGTACGTCGACGACCTGGCCGCGCATCGCCCGCGCCGGGGCCTTCTGCGTCAACATCCTGGGGGCGGAACAGGGCGCGCTGTGCCGGTCCTTCGCGGTCAGCGGGGCCGACAAGTTCGCCGGGGTGACCCACTCCCCCGCACCCGCGACGGGTTCGCCGCTGCTGGACAACGTGCCCGCCTGGGTCGACTGCCGCATCCAGGCCGTCCACACCGGCGGCGACCACCTGATCGTGGTCGGGCGGGTGGAGGCGCTGGGGGCGGCGGACGGGAACGGGGACGGGGACGGGGACGGTCCGCTGCTGTTCCACCAGGGGGCGTTCGGCCGCTTCAGCCGCTGAGCGGCCCCGGTCACAGGACGACGGAGTCCGACGGCTGCCGGACCCGCTGGATCACCAGCGCCATCAGCGCCGCCACCGCGCACAGCGCCCCGGACGCGTACCAGACCACGTCGTACGAGCCGAACCGGTCCCGCGCCACGCCGCCGAGGAACGCCACCACCGCCGCACCCACCTGGTGGGAGGCCAGGACCCAGCCGAAGACGATCGCGCTGTCCTCGCCGTACTGCTCCCGGCACAGGGCCAGGGTCGGCGGGACCGTGGCGACCCAGTCCAGGCCGTAGAACACGATGAAGAAGACCATCGGCGGATGCACGGTCGGCGCCATCAGCATCGGCAGGAACAGCAGCGAGATCCCGCGCAGGGCGTAGTAGACGGCCAGCAGCCGCCGGGCGTCGAAGCGGTCGGTGAGCCAGCCCGAGAAGACCGTGCCGATGATGTCGAAGATCCCGATGACCGCGAGGAGTGACGCCGCGGCGGTGATGGGCATGCCGTGGTCGTGCGCCGAGGGCACGAAGTGCGTACGGATCAGGCCGTTGGTCGAGGCGCCGCAGATCGCGAAGGTGCCGGCCAGCAGCCAGAACGGTCCCGTGCGGGCGGCGTCGAACAGCACCCGTACGGTCCGGCTCGCCGCGCCCCGCGCGGGTGCGGGCTTCTCCACGTACTCCCCGCCGTACGGGGCCAGGCCCACGTCCGCCGGGTGGTCGCGCATCAGGAGCCAGACGAACGGGACGACGACCAGGGCCGCGAGGGCGACGGTCACCGAGGCCGGGCGCCAGCCGTGCGCGTCGATGATCCAGGCGCAGAGCGGCAGGAACACCAGCTGACCGGAGGCGCCCGCCGCGGTGAGGATGCCGGTGACCAGGCCGCGCCGGGCGACGAACCAGCGGTGGGTGACCGTCGCGGAGAAGGCCATCGCCATCGAGCCGCTGCCGAGGCCGACGAGCACACCCCAATAGACCATCAGCTGCCAGGCCGCCGTCATCCAGACACTGGCCAGCGCCCCGGCGGCGACCGCGCCGAGCGCGACGACCACGACCCGGCGGATACCGAACCGGTCCATCAGCGCCGCGGCGAACGGCGCGGTGAGCCCGTACAGCGCCATGTCGATGGAGACCGCGAGACCGATCTCCCCGCGCGACCAGTCGAACTCCGTGTGGAGCGGGTCGATGAGCAGCCCGGGAAGGGAGTTGAAGGCCGCGCCGCCGATGATGGTCACGAAGGTGACGGCGGCGACGATCCACGCCCGGTGGATACGCGGCCGGCGCCGCACCTCGGGGGAGATCCGCCGGCGGGCATCCCGGGCGGCACTTTCGGTTGTCTGGGTCACGTCAGTCAGCATCCCGTCACCGCGGCCCCCTCACGAGTGGCCGGAGGGACACTGTTCGCAGGAATCGGGCCACGCGGGGAGCCGGGCTCAGGTGGTCATCGGGACGCGGACGTCCGGGGACCGGGGGCGCGGGAAGCCGGCGCCGCGGTGTGCACGCCCCAGGCCGCCGCCGCGCCCACCGCGTACCAGAGCAGATCGGGCGCGTTGAACGTCGAGCCCAGGACCAGCCGCGCCACCGCGCTGTGCCGGGACAGTTCCGCGGGCACCCCGGTCAGCTGGCTCAGCTCGACCGCCCAGCTGAGCACCAGCCCCGTACCGGCCACGGTGAGCGGCCGGGCACGGGGCGCGCACAGCGCGACGAGGGCGCAGATCAGCACCGTGTAGAGCGCGTCCCCGGCGTACTTGGCGAGAGCGCCGTCCGCGACGGTACGGACGCCGAGCCCGGCCGCGACCGTCACCACGGCCGCCCCCGCCGCCAAGAACCGGGTCCGGTACGCACGTCGTCCGCGCACCGTCACCTGATCCGCTCCAGCCGGCGGATCGGCCGGGCCGCCAGCAGCACGCCCACCGCCAGAATGTTGATGACCGCTCCGGCCAGCAGCACCTGCGGTGCGCCCACCCGGTCGGCGACCGGCCCCGCGAGCGCCCGGCCCGCCGCCAGCATCAGCAGCGATCCGGCCACGTCGTACGCGTGCAGCCGGTTCAGGGCCTCCGGCGGCACCTGTGTCTGAACGGTCGTCGACCACATCACCAGCCAGAACGCGAACGCCGAGCCCGCGATGAACTGACCGACCCCCAGCGCGAACACGGGCATCCCGAGCCCCAGCGCCAAAAGGTTCACGCACACCCCGGTCAGCGCCACGGCCCCCGCCGCCAGCGGACGGCGCGGCCGCAGCCGCAGGGCGAGCAGGCCGCCGACGACGCTGCCCGCGCCGTTCACCGCCATCATCGCGCCGTACGCCCCCGAGCCGTGCGCCTCGGTGACCTCGACGGCGGTCAGCGGGAGCATCGGGCCGAGCACGCTGAACCCGTACACCGTCCAGATCGCGATCACGCCCCAGAGCCAGCTGCGCGCCCGGAACTCGTGCCAGCCGTCGACCAGCTCGGCGACGAACGTGCCGCGCTTCGCGTCGTCCGACGGGGCCGGGGCCAGCCGCAGCAGGAAGAGGCAGATGCCGGAGACCAGGAACGTCGAGGCGTTCGCCGCGTAGACCGCGCCGGCGCTGGCCAGCCCGACGAGCACACCGGCGAACGCCGGGCCCGCCATGGTCATCAGCGCCTCGGACACGCGGAGCACCGCGTTGGCGCGCTGTACGTCGGAGGACACCCGGGGCACGGTCGAGGCGACCCCCGGCTGGAAGAGCGCCGCCCCCACGCCGGCCACCGCGCTCAGCGAGTACACCGCCCACAGCGGCGGGTTGCCGACCGCGAAGGAGACCGCGAGCGCGGAGGCGCCGATCAGCCGCAGCGCGTCGGCGATGATCATCATCCGGCGCGGGGTGAACCGGTCCGCCAGCACGCCGCCGAAGAGGACGAACAGCGCCAGCGGTCCCATCCAGGCCGCCAGCGCGTACCCCACGGAGGAGTGCGGGCGCCCGGCCCCCAGCAGCCCCGCGGTGAGGGCCACCGGGATCATCCCGTCGCCGAAGAGCGCCGCGGTACGGGCGACGAAGAAGAGCCGGAAGTTGCGGTTCCAGAGCCGGTCGGGCCCGACGGGCAAGGGCGGCAGGGGCGACTCGGGCGGCAGGGACGAGAGCCCGGCCAACGGCACCAAGGGGGGCGAATCACGCAAAGCGCTCTCACTGTCCGCGGCGGGAATGCATGCGTGGTCTGCTGACTTTTCCTTCACACCGATGACATGTATCAGCTTATGGTCTATACCAGCTAGTGGTGAAGGGAGTCCGCCGTGCCACACCGAGTCGTCGTCCTCGCCCTCGATGGGCTGATCCCCTTCGAACTGGGCATCCCCCAAAGGATATTCGGCCGTTCCTTCGGAATGGAGCCGTTCAACCTGGGCCACAAACTCTACGAAGTCGTCACGTGTTCGATCCGCCCGCCCGGCCGGGTCCACACCGACGCGGACTTCACGATCACGGTCGAGCACGGCCCGGAGGCCCTCGCCACCGCCGACACGGTGGTGATCCCCGCCAGCTACGAACTCGGCCCCGTCCACACCGAGGGCCGGCTCACCGAGGAACTCGCCGCCGCGCTCGCGTACATCAGGCCCGGCACCCGGATGGTCTCCATCTGCACCGGCGGCTACGTGCTCGCCGCCGCCGGATACCTCGACGGCCGCCCCGCCACCACGCACTGGTCGTCCGCCGACCACTTCCAGAAGCTGTTCCCGGCGGTCCGGGTCGACCCCGACGTCCTGTTCATCGACGACGGGGACGTCCTGACGTCCGCCGGGGTCGCCGCCGGGATCGACCTCTGCCTGCACATCGTGCGCCGGGACCACGGCACCACCGTCGCCAACGACGTCGCCCGGCGCATCGTCGTACCGCCGCACCGCGACGGCGGCCAGGCGCAGTACATCAAGCGCCCGGTCCCCGATGCCCAGATCGCCGGCACGACCACCGCACGGGCCTGGGCGCTCGGGCGGCTGGAACGGCCGATCCTGCTGCGCGACATGGCGCAGCAGGAGTCGATGAGCGTGCGGACTTTCACCCGGCGGTTCCGCGAGGAGGTCGGGATCAGCCCCGTGCAGTGGCTGACCCAGCAGCGGGTGGAACGGGCCCGTCAGCTGCTGGAGTCCACCGACCTGTCGATCGACCAGGTCGCCCGCGACGCCGGCTTCGGCACGCCCACCTCGCTGCGGCAGCATCTCCAGGCGGCGCTGGGGGTGTCGCCGACGATGTACCGCCGGACGTTCCGGTCGACGGTGGGAGACCGCTGCTGAGCGGCCTCCCCGCCCTCAGAACACCAGTACCCCCCGGGCCACCCGCCCGTGGTGCGCGTCGTCCGCCGCCTTGGCGAAGTCCTCCACCGGGTAGGTCTCGGTGACGAGTTCGTCCAGCAGCAGCCGGCCCTCCCGGTACAGGTCCGCGTACAGGGCGATGTCGCGCTGCGGGCGCGAGGAGCCGTAGCGGCAGCCCAGGATCGACTTGTCCAGGTACATCGACGAGACGAGGAACGACGCCTCGGCCGTCGCCGCCGGCACACCCAGCAGGATCGCCTGGCCGTGCCGGTCCAGCAGGTCGATCGCGGTACGGATCAGCTCGGTGCGGCCCACGCACTCGAAGGCGTGGTCGGCGCCGTGCGGCAGGATCTCCTTGACGCCGTCGGCCGAGGTCAGGAAGTGGGTGGCGCCGAACTGCCGGGCCACCGCCTCCTTCTCCGGGTTGGAGTCGACCGCGACGATCGTCAGCGCACCGGCGATCCGCGCGCCCTGGATCACGTTGAGCCCGATGCCACCGGTGCCGATCACGACGACGCTCTCGCCGCGGTCGACCCTGGCCCGGTTCAGTACGGCTCCGACTCCCGTCAGCACCCCGCAGCCGATCAGGGCCGCCGAGGTGAGGGGCAGGTCCGCGGGGATCTTCACCGCCTGCACGGCCTTGACCAGGGTCCGTTCGGCGAACGCCGAGTTGGACGCGAACTGGTACAGCGGCTTCCCGCCCCGCGAGAACGGCTGCCCCGGCATCCCGATCGCCTTGCGGCACATCGTCGGCCGGCCCCGGTCGCACTGCGCGCAGGCCCCGCAGCTGGCCAGCGTGGACAGCGACACGTGGTCACCGGGCGCCACATGGCTCACGCCCGCGCCGACCGCCTCCACCACGCCCGCGCCCTCGTGCCCGAGCACCACCGGCAGCGGGAACGGAATCGTCCCGTCGATCACCGACAGATCACTGTGGCAGAGGCCTGCCGCGGCCACCGCGACCAGCACCTCGCCGGGACCCGGATCACGTATCTCCAGATCATCGACGACCTCGGTCCGCTTGCCGTCGAAGACGACACCTCTCATCTCGGCTCCCTCGGTAGGCCGAGCACGCGCTCGGCGATGATGTAGCGCTGCGTTGTGCGGGGAGCGGGTTCCGCCTCCGGCCCCGCCCGGGGTTCGGTGCCCACACCCGGCCCCGCCCGGGGTTCGGGGCCCCACACCCGGCCCCGTCCGGAGTTCGGGCCCCATATCCAGCCCCGCCCGGGGTTCGGGGCCCATATCCAGCCCCGCCCGGGGTTCGGGGCCCATATCCAGCCCCGCCCGGGGTTCGGGGCCCACACCCGGCCCCGTCCGGGGTTCGGGGCCCATATCCAGCCCGTCCGGCGATTGAGGACCGGGGTCCGGGGCAGCGCCCCGGCAACGCACCCGCGCCCGGCAACCGGGGGCTCCGCCCCCGAACCCCCGCTCCTCAATCGCCGGAGGGGCTGAGTGCGGCCCCCCAACACGGCTTCCGGGCCCGGGGCCCGGTCAGGCGTTCGGGCGGGCCCCCGCTGCCGCGGCCCGCGCCGCCTCCGCCATCGCCTCCAACTGCGCCAGCATCGGCATCGGGTCCGTTCCCACCGTCCCCGGCAGGAAGTCCGCGATGCGTTCCGGGGTCCAGGCCGCCCCCTCCGCGTACCCCGCGCGCAGTTCCCTCGGCTGGGCCCAGACCGCGATCTTCGGGCCCGCGATCGTGTACACCTGCCCGGTGATCTTCTCCGCGCGGGCCCGCTCGGAGAGCAGGTAGACGACGAGCGCCGCCACGTCCTCCGGCTCGCCGATCTCCTTGAGTTCCATGGGGACGTTGGCGGACATCCGGGTACGCGCCACCGGCGCGACCGCGTTCGCCGTGACGCCGTACTTGTTGAGGCCCAGCGCCGCGCTGCGGACCAGCGAGATGATCCCGCCCTTCGCCGCGCTGTAGTTCGCCTGCGCCACGCTCCCCTGGTGGTTGCCGCTGGTGAAGCCGATCAGCGTGCCCGCGCCCTCCTGCTTGCGCATCACCGCGGACGCGGCCCGGAAGACGGTGAACGTGCCCTTGAGGTGGGTGGCGATCACGGGATCCCACTCCTCCTCGGACATGTTGAACAGCATCCGTTCGCGCAGGATGCCGGCCACGCACACCACCCCGTCGAGGCGCCCGAACCGCGCCAGCGCGGTGTCCACGACCCGCTGCCCGCCGGCCATGGTGGAGATGTCGTCCGCCACCGCGACCGCCTCGCCGCCCGCCGCCACGATCTCCTTGACGACGGACTCGGCTATCTCACTGGCGGGTTCGCCGCCCTCGATGGAGACGCCGTAGTCGTTGACCACGACTCTCGCCCCCTCGGCCGCCGCGGCGAGCGCGACGGCCCGCCCGATGCCACGCCCGGCACCCGTGACGGCCACCACTTTGCCTGCCAAGAAGTTCCCCATGCCCGGCCCCTTCCCGCGGTTTCTGACGGACCGTTAGATTCTATGGGTCATCAGGTCCACCGGCACAAGCCCCAGGAGGCTCCATGTCCCTGCCGGACGAGTTCCACGACATCGCCAAGCGCGTGAACAACTGGGGCCGCTGGGGCGCGGACGACGAGATCGGGACGCTCAACCTCATCACCGACGAGGTCGTACGGGAGGCGGCGGCCACCGTCCGTACCGGGCTGCGGATCCCGCTCGCGCTCCCGCTCCAGCAGGACGGCGTGCAGAGCGGGCTGATCCAGGGGCGGATCAATCCGCTGCACACCATGGTCCAGATCAACCAGGAGCTGTTCGGCCCCGGCACCGTCGCCACCAGCGACGACAGCGCGGTCCTGAGCCTCCAGACCGCCACCCACTGGGACGCCCTCACCCATGTCTCGCACTCGGGGAAGATCTACAACGGCCGCCCGGCCGACACCATCACCGCGCACGGCGGCGCGCGGTTCAGCGGCATCGACAAGGCCACGCACATCGTCTCGCGCGGGGTGCTGCTCGACGTGGCCCGCGCCCACGGGGTGGACCGGCTGCCCGGCGGCCACGCCGTCACCCCCGAGGACCTGGACGCGGCCGAGGAGCTGGCCGGGGTCCGGGTGCGGGCCGGCGACATCGTGCTCGTACGGACCGGGCAGGTGCAGGTCTATCTGGCCGGGGACAAGAACGGGTACGGCTACCCGTCACCGGGTCTGTCGATCCGGACGCCCGAGTGGTTCCGCGCCCGGGACGTGGCCGCGGTCGCCAATGACACGCTGACCTTCGAGATCTTCCCGCCGGAGATCGAGGACCTGTGGCTGGGGGTGCACGCCCTGGATCTGGTCGAGATGGGGATGCTCCAGGGCCAGAACTGGAATCTGGAGGCGTTGTCCACGGCCTGCGCGGAGTCGGGCCGCTACGGCTTCCTGCTCTCCGCCATGCCGGAGCCCTTCGTCGGCGCCACCGGCACACCGGTCGCCCCGGTCGCGGTCCTCTGAGGAGCCGGGCCGGCGCGGGGCCGGACCAACGCGGTGCCGGGCCGGGCCGGTGCGGGGCCGGGCCCCGCACCGACGGAATCGGCGCTCCTGACGGACCTACGCGCGATGGGTGACCGCGTGCGACGCCTCGTGCGCGGCGCCCACCTCGCGCGCGACGGCGTCACAGCCGCCGGTGTCGCACTGCACGGGGCTCTGCACGGGGCCCTGCGCGCCCGCGCCCTGGGCGCAGGACTGCATCTGCACCTGGATCAGCGGGATGCCCCGGTCCACCTCGCACCAGATGCGCTTGCCGGCGCCCTCCGGCTGCCAGCCCCAGCGGTCGGCCAGGCCGTCGACCAGCTCCAGGCCCCGGCCGCCGGTGTCCTCGCCCTCCGCGTGCCGCTGCTGCGGCGGGCGGCAACTGGTGTCGGCCACCTCGACCCGTACGGTCCCGGCGCTGCCCGGCGCTCCCGTCGAGCCGAACAGCATGCGCAGCACGGCCGGACAGCCGGTGTGCACGACCGCGTTGGTGACCAGCTCCGAGATCAGCAGGATGAGCGTCTCCGCCAGTGGCTCGTCGTCCCGTATCCCGGACCCGACCAGCCGCGAACGCGCCCATCTGCGGGCTCGCCCGACCTCTGCGGGGTCGGCCCCGACCTCCAGCTGAACCTGAAGCACCTGCACCGCTCACACCATCCGAACCGGCGGACACATCGCCTCGCGCCTCCTCAGGGTCACGGAACGTGATTCCCCTACGAGACAGCATGGTTGACGTACAGTCACCGCAACAAGCGCTTCGGGCATATTCCAGCGCGAAGGAGTACGCATAGTGCATACTGTGCGACGCACGTTGCGGAGAGTCGAACAGAGGCGTCCGGAGACCATGAGAACCCCGGGAATCGCTTCCCCGGCAGGCCCGGCCCCTCCGTGTGGTCCACGAGCAGGGCACCTCTCGCGGACCGGAGCAGCCGTACAGGCCACATCCGGATCGCCAGGTTCCAGAACCACTCGCATCCAACGGAGCGTACCCGAGCCCGGCGCCGACTCCACCCCGTGACGAATCACGCAAAGGACACAAGCCGGTATCGGTGCGTACCGACTGCACTGCGTCACTCCGCAGCGTGAACCTCAGGGGTTCGTAGCGTCCCGCGCACGCACCGGCCGCCCGCTCACTCCGGTTCAGGCCAGATCGGCGGCCAGAGCCTCCTCCGCGTCCGCCGCCGTCAGCCACTGGCCGGACCGCAGCCAGGCCCGTTTGAGGTGCAGATGGACGTCCGCCTCCCAGGTGAAGCCCATACCGCCGTGCACCTGGAGGCAGTCGCGGGCGTTGCCGACGGCGGCCTCGTCGGCGAGCAGTTTGGCCCCGGCGATCTCCACCGGGTCGGCCGTCACGGCGGCCGCGTAGACGGCGGTACGGGCCGTCTCGGCGCGCACCAGCATTCCGGCGCACAGATGCTTGACCGCCTGGAAGGACCCGATCGGCGCTCCGAACTGTTCACGTTCACCGGCGTGTTGAACCGCCGACTCCAGGCTCCGGGCGGCGCTGCCGAGCTGTTCGGCGGCGGTCAGCAGGGCGCCCTCGCGGCGCAGCCGCGCCCCGTCCGGCAGCGGTTCGCCGTCGTGCGCGGCCAGGTCGGGCACCCGCCACAGGGGGGTGCCGGGGTCCAGCGACCGTACGGGGCGGGCCTCCCGTACGACCTGCCGGAACACCCCGCCGGTCAGCACCCGTGCCCGGTCCCCGTCCAGGACCAGCAGCGCGTCGGCGTCGGCGAGGTGGCCCACCGGCCGCCCGGCCTCCGCCAGCGCCACCACGGCCTCGCCCTCGGCCGCCCCCTTCACCGCGCCCGCGGCCAGCTGGGTGGCGGCCAGCGGGCCCGGCAGCAGGGCCCGCCCGATCTCATCGAACATCAGTACGGATTCGGGGAGACCGAGCCCGACACCGCCCGCCGTCCCCGGCAGCCGCAGCGCGAAGAGACCGGCCGCGCCGAGCTCCCGCCACAGCTCACGGCCGACACCCCCGCCGCCGTCGAGCGCGGTCCGCATCCGCTCCCGGCCGAACCGGCCGGCGAGCAGTTCCCGTATCCCCGTCCGCAGGGCCCGCTGGTCCTCCGAGAGCCGGAAGTCCACTGTCCGCTCACCGCCCCTTCGGCAGGCCGAGAATCCGCTCGGCGACGATGTTCCGCTGGATCTGCGAGGTACCGGCCGCGATCGTGTACGAGAGCGAGGAGAGCCGGTCCAGTACCCATTCCCGGTCCAGGTCGAGGGCGTCGCCCGCGCCGAGCACCTCGGCCGCCGCCTCGTACAGCTCCTGGCGGGCGTGCGAGTAGCGCAGCTTGAAGACCGAGCCGCCGGTGCCGGGCACGCCGCCGGTGCTCTGCGCCTCGCTGACGTTCCACTGGGTGAGCCGCCACAGCGCCCGGAACTCGGCGTTCAGCCTGCCCAGCCTCCGGCGGAGCACCGCGTCGTCCCACCGCCCGCTGCGCCGCGCCTCTGCCGCCAGGGCGTCCAGGGTGCGGCGGCAGGCGACGACCTCGCCGACGAAGGCCGTGCCGCGCTCGAAGGAGAGCGTGACCATCGTGACCCGCCAGCCGTCGTTCTCCTCGCCGACGCGGTGCGAGACGGGCACCCGCACCTCGTCGAGGAACATCTCGGCGAACTCCGTCGATCCGGCGAGTGTGCGCAGCGGCCGGACGGTGACACCGGGGGCGTCCATCCGCATCGCCAGCCAGCTGATGCCCCGGTGCCTGGGTGCCGCCGGGTCCGTCCGCACGAGCAGCTCGCACCAGTCCGCGACCTCCGCGTGCGAGGTCCAGATCTTCTGCCCGCTGACCACGTAGTCGTCGCCGTCGCGCACCGCACGGGTCCGCAGCGAGGCCAGGTCGGAGCCCGCGTCCGGTTCACTGAAGCCCTGGCACCAGATCTCGTCGCCGCGCAGCACCGGCGGCAGCCAGCGGGCCCGCTGGGCGGGGGTGCCCTCGGCGGCGACGGTGGGCCCGGCGTGCAGCAGCCCGACGAAGTTCGCCCCGACGTAGGGCGCACCGGCCCGCTCCGTCTCCTCCAGGAAGATCAGGTGCTGGGTCGGGGTGGCGCCCCGGCCGCCCGCGTCGGCGGGCCAGTGCAGGCCCGCGTAGCCGGCGTCGTGCAGCAGCCGCTGCCAGCCGGTGTCGTACGCACGCCGTCCCGGCCAGTCGCCGGGGTCGGGTTTCCCCGGCAGCCCGGGGAGCACCGAGGCCAGCCACTCCCGCAGCCGGGCCCGGAACTCCTCCTCCTCATCCGTGTACGAGAGGTCCACCGCGCGCCTACTTGTCGAGGTCCAGGCCGAGCATCCGGATCGCGTTCCCGCGCATCAGTTTGTAGACGGTCTCGTCGTCCAGTCCCTTGACGTGGTCGAGGGCGACCTCCTTGGTGTGCGGGAAGGTCGAGTCGACGTGCGGGTAGTCGGTCTCGAAGGTGGCGTTGTCCCGGCCGACGACGTCGAGCGAGGCGACGCCGTGCTTGTCGCGGAAGAAGCAGCAGAACATCTGCCGGTAGTAGTACGACGACGGCGGCTCGGGGATCAGATCGCGCACCCCGCCCCAGGCCCGGTGCTCCTCCCAGACGTCGTCGGCGCGCTCCAGGGCGTACGGGATCCAGCCCATCTGGCCCTCGCTGTAGGCGAGCTTGAGCGTCGGGAACTTCACCAGCACGCCGCTGAACAGGAAGTCCATCATCGAGGCCATGGCGTTGTTGAAGGAGAGCGAGGCCTGCACGGCGGGCGGGGCGTCGGGGGACGCGGCGGGCATCTGCGAACTGGACCCGATGTGCATGTTCACGACCGTGCCGGTCTCCTGGCAGACCGCGAAGAACGGGTCCCAGTAACCGGTGTGGATGGACGGCAGCCCCAGATAGGTCGGGATCTCCGAGAAGGTCACCGCCCGCACCCCGCGCGCCGCGTTCCGCCTGATCTCCGCGACCGCCAGGTCGATGTCCCAGAGCGGGATGATGCAGAGCGGGATCAGCCGGCCACCGCTGTCACCGCACCACTCCTCCACCATCCAGTCGTTGTAGGCGCGGACGCACGCGAGCGCGACCTCCTTGTCGTGCGCCTCCGCGAAGGTCTGCCCGCAGAACCGCGGGAAGGTGGGGAAGCAGAGGCTCGCCTCCACGTGGTTGAGGTCCATGTCCTTCAGCCGCTCTGCCGGGTCCCAGCAGCCGCGCCGCATCTCCGCCCGGGTGATCCCCTCCAGCGTCATGTCGTCGCGGTCGAACCCCACGGCGGCGATGTTCCGCTTGTACGGGAACTTGAGGTCCTCGTAGATCCACCAGTCGGTGGGCGGGCCGTCGGGATCCATCGTGATGACGTACTTGCCGCCGGTGTAGGCCAGCTCGCCGATGCCCGCGGTCAGCGGCTGCGGGCCGCGCTCCCGGTACTTGGCCGGCAGCCAGGTCGAGAACAGGTGCGGCGGCTCGATCACATGGTCGTCGACGCTGACGATCCGAGGCAGTTCCGTCATGGTGTCCCCTTCGGCGCACGCTTTTCTGATGACCCGTCAGATTTACTTCGCCCTCAGGCTAGCCCCGCACCCCTGGACCGACAAGGCACAGCGCTCTACGCTCTCCGCACGATCTGACTACCCGTCAGCTGTGAGGGGTTCGCCGTGAACGAGACCGCACATGCCCTGGGATCATCGGGCACCTTCTGGGAGCTCATCGAACGCCGGGCCGCCCTGACGCCCGACCTGCCCTTCCTGATCCAGGACGACCGCACGCTCACCTTCGGCGAGCTGAGGGACCGCGGCGAGCGGGTGGCCGCCGGGCTGTACGCCATGGGGATACGCCCCGGCACCGTCGTCGCCTGGCAGCTGCCGACCCGGCTGGAGACGGCGCTGCTGTCCTTCGCGCTGGCCCGGATCGGGGCGGTGCAGACGCCCCTCATCCCCTTCTACCGCGACCGCGAGGTCGGCTTCGCGCTGCGCGAGTCGAAGGCCGGTTTCCTCGCCGTGCCCGGCACCTGGCGCGGCTTCGACCACACCGCGATGGCCGGCCGCCTGTCAGCGGACCTCGACCGCCCGCCGCAGGTCTTCGAGGCGTACGAGTCCCTCCCGGACGGCGATCCGGCGCTCCTGCCCCCGCCGCCCGCGGAGGGCACGTCGGTGCGCTGGATCTACTGGACCTCGGGCACCACCTCCGACCCGAAGGGCGTCCTGCACACCGACCGCAGCCTGATCGCGGCCGGCTCCTGCCTGGCCCACGCGCTGCGCCTGACGGCGGCCGACATCGGCTCGATGGCCTTCCCGTTCGCCCATGTCGCCGGCCCTGACTACTCGGTCATGCTGCTGCTGTACGGCTTCCCGGCGGTGCTGTTCGAGCACTTCGCGATGCCGGACGCGCTGTCGGGCTACCGGCGTCACGGGGTGACGGTCGCGGGCGGCTCCACCGCGTTCTACTCGATGTTCCTGACGGAACAGCGCAAGGACCCGTCCCGCCCGCTGGTCCCCACGCTCCGCCTGCTGGCGGGCGGAGGTGCCCCGAAGCCCCCGGAGATCTACCACGCGGTGGTCCGCGAGATGGGAATCCAGCTCACCCACGGGTACGGCATGACCGAGGTCCCCATGATCACGATGGGCGCCCCGGACGACACCGTGGAGCACCTCGCGGAGACGGAGGGACGGCCGCCCGAGGGCATGGAGATCCGGATCACCGACGAGGACGGCAAGCCGCTGCCGTACGACACGGACGGCGAGGTACGGCTGCGGGGCGAGGCGGTCTGCAAGGGCTACCTGGCCTCCCCCAGCCCCTTCGACGCCGAGGGCTTCCTGCGCACGGGCGATGTCGGCCACGTCGGGCCGAGCGGGCACCTGGTGCTCACGGGTCGGCTGAAGGACATCATCATCCGCAAGGGCGAGAACATCTCGGCGAAGGAGGTGGAGGACCTCCTCGCCCGCCACCCCGGCGTGGGCGACGCGGCGGTGATAGGCCTCCCGGACGAGGAACGCGGCGAACGCGTCTGCGCGGTGATCGAACAGCCGCCGGACGCCGCCGCGCTCACCCTCCCCGAGCTGACGGCCTACCTGCGCGGCGAGGGCCTGTCCGTCCACAAGCTCCCGGAACAACTGGAGGTGGTGGACGCCCTCCCCCGCAACGAGACGCTGCGGAAGGTACTGAAGTACCGGCTGCGGGAGCGGTTCACGACGCGGTGACGGGTGCGGGGGTCCTTGGTGCGGGGTTCCTTGGTGCGGGGTTCCGTCCTCAATCGCCGGACGGGCTTGGGTGCGGGTGCCCCGCGGGGGCGCTCTACCCGGTGGGTGGGGGGTGGTGCCCCTCCGGGGCGTCTCCTCAGAAATGGCGTGTTCACCCCGGTCCGAGGGGGGCCCGGGTCGTACGCCATTTCCTGCGGGGACTCCCCTGCACGTCCCCACCCCTTGCATCACTCGCGTCTGCACACCGGCGAAACTGCTGCCGCAGACGCGGGACGGCCGGGTTCGGGGCCGTGCAGGGGAGTCCCCGCAGGACGACGAACACAGACCCGGGTCCGTCCGCGTACCCGCCGCACGTTCGTCGTTCGAGGAGACGCCCCGGAGGGGCACCGAACCCCCACCCACCGGGAAAGCGCACCCCTGCGGGGGCACCCGCACAAACCAGCCCGTCCGGCGATTGAGGACAAAAACCCGCGCCCCGGAGCAGCGCACACCGAGGACCCGCGCGCCCGCCCGGCCGAGGGCTACGCGTCGGGCTCGATCACCGTGAAGTACGCGGCGAACGCCGCCACCGCGTCCGCCTCCGCGACCCGCCCGTCCCGGTCCGCGTCCAGGCTCTGCGCGGCGAACGCCGCCGCGTCCGGGCTCGCGCCCAGCACGCGCAGCGCCCGCTCCACGGCGGGCACCGCGGCCGGAAGGCCGCTGTCCTGGGCGGCCACGGCGAGCGCCGCGCGCAGGAAGGGGCGGGCGATCTCCGCGAACCGCTCGGGGCTGTCCCGGAGCCGTTTCACCGCACCGCCGACGAACTCCGCGCGGTTGACGCGCTGGTCCCCGTCCACGTCCGCGATGCCCGCCATGCCCTGCCAGAACGCCTCGGCCCCGCTGTAGAGCGCCTGGCCCTTGTCGCAGCGGGCCGCCGTGCCGAACTCGGCGAGCAGACGGGCCGCTGCGGCGTTGAAGTCCGCGCGATCGATGTACCCGTTGCCGTCCTGGTCGAAGGCGGCGAAGCGGAATGCGATCTTGCGCTCATACTCTGCGCTGTCCATGCGGGGAGCGTACGACGCCCACGGCGTTCACGTGTCACTTAGCGGTTTCAGTACCGCGACAGGTGATTCGAATTCAGGCCGAGAGCGGCTGGGCCGCGTCGTCGACGGCCGAGTCCCAGTCGGGGTACACCTCGAACAGCCGGCGCACGCCGAGCGCCGCGAGCACCCGGTTGACGTGGGACCCGTCCTCCGCGCCCCGGGCGGGCAGGATGAGCCGCAGCCGGCCGCCGCAGGAGCGCATCAGACGGCGGGAGGCGATCAGCACGCCGACGCCGCTGGAGTCGCAGAAGAAGACCTCGGAGAGGTCGAGCACGACATCGTGGCGGCCGACGGCGACCGCGTCGTGGACGGACTGGCGGACCGCCGGTGAGGTCACCAGATCCAGCTCACCGCGAATGTGGAGCACGGTCCATCCGCCCTGCTCGCTCTCGGCGACGCTCAGTGGCTTCCGGGAACGCTCATGGGCCGGCCGGACGGCGTGCGCGGCGGCAGCCGTGGGGTGGTTTCCAGGAGGGGATGGCTTTGTCACGCGACTGGGCCTCTCGTTCCGGGGATTCCGGGGAATTCGCGATCCGGAAGTTTGCGTTCCTCCTCGCGGCTGCCCCGGGGCACCCTCCATGAAACACCGCCTCCCCCCGGAAGGCACAGAAGGGTTTCAGGCAGAAATGATCACTTCAGGTCTGGTTCCGGCACGGTGGGGGCCGCATTCCCTATCATCCAGGGCGCCCGCGCGGACGTACTTGTCACAAAGAGCGTGCCTTGTCAGTACCGCCGACTACATTCGGTGTGACGAGGCGTACACGGAGACGGGCACAGGGCTGGGGGTCTCATGGCCAATAACGCACCACCCCGCTGGGACCGCATGATGCAGCAGCGGCTGGCACGCGGAGAGGCGGCCGCCCTCGGGGAGCTCTACGACCGGTTCGCCTCGCTCGTGCACAGCCAGGCCCACCGGATGCTCGACGACGAGAGCGCCGCGGACGTGGTGACCCGGGAGGTCTTCGGGTACGTGTGGGAGAACCCCGGCGACTACGACCCCAAGCAGGGCTCGATGCGGTCCTGGGTGGCCCGGCTCACCCACCGCCAGTCCGTGCGGCGGCTGCGCAGCACCGCCGCCGAGACGTACGAGGACGCGGAGGACGGCGGGGACCGCGCCGATCCTGCCGATCTGGAGGAACGGGTGCACCGGGCCACGGCCGCCGCCCGCGCCGACTACATCGTCGCGTCCATGCCCGCACCACTGCGGGCCGCGCTGGAGCTCGCGTACATACAGCGGCGGGACTACCGGCAGACGGCGGCCGACCTCGGCGTCACCGAGGACGAGGCCCGGCGCCGGCTGCGGCTCGGGCTCCAGTTACTGTCCACCGCCCACACCCGGCCGCTGGAGGGTTCCTCACCGCCCGGATACGGGCGGCGGCTGTGACCGACGACGCGGAAGGGCTCGACGGCGACGGCCGCGAGTGGAACGGTCAGGACGACGAGGTGCGGGGCGCCCGTCGCATACCGGGCCCTCGGGCAGCCGCGGACGACTTCGACTTGGGGCACGCAACGCCACCGCCATCGCCACCACCCGCGTCCCAGCCGGAATCCGTACCGCCGCAGCCGCAAGCGGGCCCGCCGGGTCCGCCGTCCCTGGTGCTCCCGCACCGTGTGCTGAAAGCCCTCCTCGGTGCGTGGGCGCTGGCCGCCTGCTCCGCGGAGGAGACCGAGGCCGTCGAGGCGCACCTCACGGAGTGCGCCCCCTGCGCGGACGAGGCGCTGCGGCTGCGTGACGCGGTCGGGCTGCTGCACACCGACGCCAGCCTGGACCTCGATCCGCTGCTCCGGTCGCGGGTCCTGGAGAACTGCCTGAGCCGGCGGCCGGCCAAGATCCCGGTGCCCGGCTGGGTGGCCCCGTACGACGCGGAAACCGCCCGACTCGATGCGCTGCTGCGTGACATCGGCGCCTCGGAGTGGCATGCCCCGGTGCGGCTGAAGTGGTTCGAGGGCGAGCGCGCGGCCAACCGCAAGACGACGGTCGCCGGGGTCATCGGCCACCTGATGACCGTCGACGGCCTGGTCAGTACCGCCCTCGGCCTCGACGACCCGCTCGCCGACAGCGTTCCCGGCATTCCGCGCCGTGGCCCGGGGCCGGTGCTCGCGCCCACCGCGCGGACCGAGAGTTACTGGTCGGCCGCCCGGCGGCCGCCGACCCGCGCGGTCCGCGAGCCGTGGCGGGACCAGAGCCACACCCTCATCCGTACCGTGTCCTTCGCGGGCCGCGGCGTCTCGGGCCTCTCCGTCTCCTACGGCGATTTCGCGCTGCCGTTGCAGGACGCCCTGCTGGACCGGGCCTTCGAGTGCTGGATGCACGGCGGTGACATCGCGGAGGCGGTGGACTATCCGTACGAGGCGCCCTCCGCGGCCCATCTCCACCGGATGATCGACCTGGCCGCCCGGATGCTGCCCGCCGCCCTGGCGGAGCGGCGGCGGTCGGGGCTCGCCGGTCCGGCCCGCCATCTGGTGACGGCCGGTTCCCCGGGCCGCTCGCTCCATCTGGAGGTCGAGGGCCTGGGCGGTGGCGACTGGTACATCGCACTGGACTCACCGGCCGCGATCGGCTCCCCGGACCACGCGGTGGCGCAGGTCGCGCTGGACGGCACCGAGTTCTGCCAGTTGGTGGCGGGTCATGTGCTGCCCGTGGAGGCGGCGGCCGGCCAGCGCGGGGACCGCGAGGCGATCCAGGACGTGCTGCTCGCGGCGGCCTCGCTCAGCAGGCTGTGAGACCGGGCCGTCCGAGCGGCCCGGTCTACGGGAAGACGACGGTGCGGCGGCCGTTCAGCAGGATGCGCCGCTCGGCGTGCCACTTCACCGCGCGCGCCAGCGCCTGGCACTCGACATCGCGCCCGACGGCGACCAGTTGGTCCGGCGTCACACCGTGGCCCACCCGCTCCACCTCCTGCTCGATGATCGGCCCCTCGTCGAGGTCGGCCGTCACGTAGTGCGCCGTCGCACCGATCAGCTTCACGCCGCGGGCGTGCGCCTGGTGGTACGGCTTGGCGCCCTTGAAGCTCGGCAGGAACGAGTGGTGGATGTTGATGATCCGGCCGCTCAACTGCTTGCACAGATCGTCCGAGAGGACCTGCATGTAGCGGGCCAGGACGACCAGCTCCACGTCCTCCTCGCGGACCAGCTCCAGCAGCCGCGCCTCCGCGTCCGCCTTGTTGTCCCTGGTCACCGGGATGTGCCGGAAGGGCACGCCGTACGAGGCGACGAGCTCGGCGAAGTCCGTGTGGTTGGAGACGACCGCGGCGATCTCGACGGGCAGCGCCCCGCTCCGGGAGCGGAACAGCAGGTCGTTCAGGCAGTGGCCGAACTTGCTGACCATCAGCACGATCCGCATCCGGTCGGAGGACCGGTGGATCTGCCAGTCCATCCGGAAGGAGTCACCGATCGCGGCGAAGCTCGCCCGCAGCTTCTCCGCCGTCACCGGGTTGTCCGCCGAGAAGTGGACGCGCATGAAGAACAGACCCGTGTCGTGGTCCCCGAACTGCTGACTGTCCTCGATATTGCAGCCGGTCATGAAGAGATAGCTCGACACGGCGTGCACGATGCCCTTTTTGTCCGGGCAGGAGAGCGTGAGGACATACTGCTCGGACGCGGCGTCCGGGGCAGCGGAGACAACGGAATCGGCGGGCTGCGGCGCGGTCATCCCCGTAGGGTGCCACACCGCCCGGATCTCAGGCCGTTCTGGTCATGATGCGGAGCACGTCCAGCGAGCGCGGGGGCACATCGGGGTCCTCGCCGTCGTTCGAGGCGAGCAGCACATGGGCCTCGCGGGCGGCCCGGACGGCCTCCGGCCAGCCGTGGTGCTCCAGATAGGCGGACACCGGGGCGTCCGCGCCGACCTGGTGCATGATGCGCAGCACCCGCAGCACGGCGACGTCGACGAGGGCGGCCTCGCCGGAGTCCCGGAAGACCGTGCCGACGTACTTCTCGGCGGACCAGTTGTCGAGCCAGGTGTCCTCGACCAGGCGGTACACGGCGTCGGTGACGTCGCCGTATCCCTCCCGGCCGGCCAGCCAGCACTCGTGATGGAAGACGGGGTCGGAGAGCATGTGCAGCGCCGAGCGCACGTTGCTGCGCCAGCGCCACCACGGAATGTCGTTGAGCGGCATGCCGCCCATGGTGGAGGAGCGACGGCCGCGACGGGAAGTGTTCTCGGAACCTTGCTGCACAGCTGTCGATCGTACGTTCCCTTTCCGGCCTCCCGTGCGGCCCCCTGCAATTCACCCGGATGTCACCGAGCGTTGAACGCGCCACACTGCGGCGTTACCCGGGGGCGGGGATCGTCTGTGCGCATGACCGGACGGCAACGCCCCCTCGCTTCCCGCCCTTCGAGGCTGCTCATCGGCGCAGTGGCGGCCGGGGGCCTGCTGACGTCCGGCTGCGGTGCGCTCCCTGGGGCCTCGGGGGACTCCAGGGAGCCCGTCACCGTCGTCACCTGGGCGCCCAGCGGCGCCTCCGGCCCGGACGCGGCCAACAGGGCGGGAATGACCGCGATGGCGCAGACGTACGCCCGCTGGGTCAACGGCGGCGGCGGGCTCGACGGGCACAGGCTGCGCGTGGTCACCTGCGACGAGGAGGACACCTCGGCCGGCGCGGGGAACTGCGCCCGGCGGGCCGTCGAGGAGAAGGCCGTCGCGGTCGTCGGCTCGTACAGCCGCCACGGGCGGTCGTTCATGGCGCCGCTGGAGGTGGCCGGGATTCCGTACATCGGCGGGTACGGCGCCTCCGAGGAGGAGTTCCGCAGCTATATGTCCTACCCCGTGACCGGCGGCCAGTCCGCGCTGCTGGCGGGCAACGCCAAGCAGCTGGCCCGCAGGTGCGACCGGGTCTCGCTGGTGCGGCCGGACACGCTGGGCGGCGACGGGCAGTCCTGGCTCCTGAACACCGGTCTCACCGAGGCGCGGCGGCCCGCGCCGGTCGACATCCGGGCGGCGGAGACGGCCACTTCCTACGACGCCGCGGCCGGCCGGGCGCTGGACGCGGCGGGCACGGCCGGAGGGTGTGTGACGGCCGTGCTCGGCGACCGCACGGAGACCTTCTTCGACTCCTTCCGGCGGCTGGAGCCGCCGGACGCGGCGGTCAGGATCTCCTCGGTGCTCGGCAGCGTGGGCCAGCCGCTCATCGACCGCACCGGTGGCCGCGACAGCCCGTTCGAGGGCGCGTACGTCACCGGCTGGTACCCGGACTCGGGCGACGCGCGCTGGAACCGGATGCGGCAGGTGATCCGCGAGCACGCCTTCGGCGACAACCGGATCGACCCGGACGACACGGGCGTGCAGACCACCTGGATCGCCTACACCGCCCTGAAGTCGATCGTCGAGTCCCTGCACGAGCCGGGGATCACCGCCTGGAAGGTCACCAAGGCCCTCAACAAGGGAATCCGGGTCGACACCGGGGGCCTCACCCCCGAACTCCGCTGGCGCTACGAGGACATGCTCGGCTCGGACTCGTACCCGCGCATCGTGAACAGCAAGGTGACGTTCCAGATCGTGCGCGACGGCAAGCTGGTCGCCGACAAGAAGGGCTTCGTGGACGTGACGAAGACCCTGTCGGACGCGAGCGCGACCGGCTGAGAGGGGGTGGGCGGACCCGGCCCGCCCCCTCTCACCGCCGTGCTCAGAGCGCGGTGGCCTCGCGCTCGGTCAGGCCGTACTTCTTCGCGATGGTGTTCCACAGCCCGGACGCCTCGCTCTTGGCCTTGCTCGCCTCGCCGCTCCGCACGTTGGCCTGCTCCTTCTGCGGGGTCGAACGGGCCGTGCCGTGCTTGCAGACCTTCTTGCTCTTGGCCTGCTCGGCCCAGGCCGCGTAGTGGTCGTCGGCGGACGCGGACGCCTGCCAGGCCCTGGTGAGCGAGGCGGTCAGCCGGCCGTTGTCCGGCAGCTTGTCGACCGACAGGTCCTTGAGCCGGGTGACCAGGTCGCGGCGCTGCTGGGCGGCGCCCTTCAGATCCGCCACGGCCTGGTCCAGGTCGGTGCAGGTCTTGGTCTTCTCCACCGCGCTGATCACCGCGGCCCGGCTGTTGTTGCTGTCCGCGAGGAGCTTGTCCAGCTCCTCGGCCTGCGGCTTCGCCGGATCGGCCGGGGCCTCGGCGGAGGACTCCACGGCGGGTGAACTCGCGGAGGCCACCGGCTGCTTGCTGTCCTTGTCGTCGTCCCCGCCGCTCAGCAGCGCCCCCGCGCCGAGCCCGATCACGGCACAGCCGACGACGACCGCGGCGATCAGCGGGACGTGCGCGGGCCGCTTGCGCCGCTCGTCACGCCCCTCCTGCGGCACCCCGTCCTCGGGACCGCCGTACGCGGGCGGCTGCTGGTACGCCTGCGGGGGCTGCTGGGAGCCCTGGTGCTGCGGGGGCATCTGCTGCGCGGGGTCGAAGCGGGGCATCTGCTGCGTGGCGCCGGCGGGCTCGTCGCTCCGGAAGAGGTTGTCGAACTCGGCGGGCGGCGGCCGCTCACCGGGCGTCCCGGGCCTGATGCCGTAGGGCGCGCCACCGGGCACCGGGGGTATGAACTGGGTCGCGTCGGAGTCCTGGCCGCCCGGCGCGGGCGGTGCGGCGTGACCGCCGGCCGGCGGCTGCTGGTACCCCTGCTGCTGTCCTCGGCCCAGGTACCGGGTCGACTCCGCGGGGTTCTCCGGCGGCAGCCCGCCCGGCGCCGGGCCGGAGGGCACCGGCGCGATGTACTGCGTGGCGTCCGCGTCCCCGCCCATGCTCATGCCGGGCACCGCCTCGGGGGGCAGCGGCTGGGCGTACGGGCCCTGCGACTGGGCGGGCGGCAGCGGCTGCGGCGGCTGGCCGTACGCCGGTCCCTGGTAACCCTGCTGGTGCCCTTGCGGCCCGTGCTGCTGCTCCTGGCCGTACGCCGGTGCCTGCGCCTGCTGGTCCTGCCCGTACTGCCCCTGGTCGTACGGCCCCTGCTGCTGCCCGTACCCGGGCGAGGGCTGCTGGCCCTGGCCGTACGCGGGCGCCTGCTGGTCCTGCCCGTACGGGCCCTGCCCTTGTCCCGGTGCCTGGCCCTGCGGCGCCTGCGGGCCCCAGGGCCGGCCCCACGGCTGCCCTTCCGCCGGGGCCGACTGGTCCGCGGGTCCCCCCGGTGTCCAGGGCTCGCCACCCCCCGCGGGCAGCACGACACCCTCGTGCGCGGGTCGTACAGCAGGGAGCTGCTGCTCGTCGCCCTGTCCGCTCTGTGTCACCGGGACTCCTACGTGTGTACCTATGGAATCGTCGGCTCACGCTATCGGGTGGTTGCCGCCGTTCGCCAAGCGCGTGAGGTCACTCACCTCCCCTTCGCGCCGGCTGTAACACCCAGCGGCCTCAGGACGCAGTTATGGGGCAGCCGGACACCACCCGCCGCTCGGGCGGCCGGTACGGGACCCGGCTGCACCTCCTCGGATCAGGCCGCCTGGAGCTCCAGACGGGCACCGAACTCCCGTACCGCGGGCTCGTCCCCGTACGGCAGCATTCGCTGTTGCAGATCCTCCAGATACTCCGCGCCCCGGCTGGAGCGCACCGAGCCCAGCAGCTCCATCGCCCGCGTTCCCGTGTGGCAGGCCTGCTCCACGTCGCGCAACTGCACCTGCGCAGAGGCCAGCAGCGCCAGGCCGATGCCGCGCCGGCGGGCGCGGGACTCCGGGTGGCCGTCCAGGGACTCCTTCGCCCGGCGCGCGGCCGCCTCCGCCTGGCCGAGGTCACGGTGGCAGTGCGCCAGTTCGTCCGCAAGATAGGCGTGGTCGAAGTGCGCGATCCAGTCGGGATCGTCACCGCTGTCCGGGTCGGCGCGCTCCAGGGCCGCCTGCGCCAGGCCCGCCACCGACTGACAGGTGCCGGCGTCGCCGAGGAGGGCGTGGCCGCGCGCCTCCGCGGCGTAGAACATCGCCTCCGCCCTCGGTGTGACCCGTCCGCGCGCACCCTCCTGCGCGGCCCTGGCCAGTTGGGCGATCTCGCGCGGATTGCCGAGCTGGGCCGCGAGATGGCTCATCGACGCGGCCAGCACATAGCCGCCGTAGGCGCGGTCGCCCGCCGCCTGCGCCAGCCGCAGCGCCTGGATGTAGTAGCGCTGGGCCAGCCCCGGCTGGCCCGTGTCGATCGCCATGTACCCGGCGAGCTCGGTGAGTCGGGCGACCGCGGCGAACAGCTGCCGCCCGGTCGATTCACGGTACGACCCCGAAAGCAGCCCGGAGACCACGCTGTTCAGGTAGTGCACCAGGACCGGCCGCACATGGCCGCTGCCGAAGCGGTGGTCCAGATCGACCAGCGCGGCCGTCATCGCCCGCACCGCCTCCACGTCCGGCATCCCGACCCGGGCCCCGGCCGTCCGCGCGACCTGCGGGTCCGCGCCGCTGATCAGCCAGTCCCTGCTGGGTTCGACCAGCGCGGAGGAGGCCACCGCGGAGCCGGTGAGGAAGTCGCGGCGGCCGACGTCGCTGCGCCACAGCTCGCAGACCTGCTCGATCGCCCCGATCACCGTCGGGGCGAACTGCAGCCCCACACCGGAGGCGAGGTTCTTGCCGTTGGCCATCCCGATCTCGTCGATCGTGACCGTACGGCCGAGCTTGCGGCCGAGCGCCTCGGCGATGATGCCCGGCGCCCTGCCGCGCGGCTGCTGTCCGCGCAGCCAGCGGGCCACCGACGTCTTGTCGTAGCGGAGGTCGAGCCCGCGTTCGGCCCCGACCATGTTGACGCGCCGGGCTAGGCCCGCGTTGGAGCATCCGGCTTCCTGGATAAGCGCCTGGAGCCGTTCGTTCGGCTGGCGTGCGACGAGAGGCCTGGCTGCCATGTTTGTCCCCCTGAGGCCGCAGTGATCATTGCGGGATCACTGCCCGACATATGACTGAGAAATGCACCGATTCATCGTGTTGGTCACTTTCACGGCGTCTTGCATCTTTCGTCACAGCAAGCGCCCTAGGATGAGAGACGAACTGTGCCGGAATTCCCGTATCTGGTTACCCCTCCTTCGCCGTGACGCCTACCGCGCGCCCCCGCCCATGCCTCGATGCGCCCCGCATGACGGCCGCGAAGCGCCCTCAACCGCGCATGCTCCCGCCCGTAACCCCAGGTGGTGGCGGCAGTTGTGCTGTGCGTGGAAGAGCCCATCGGAGTCAAGGAAGCCGCGCAGGTCCCCCAGCAGCGAGCCGAGCCGCCGCTCGACGCCGCCGTGCGGTACACGGAGGAGCGGCACTGGGACGTGTGCCCCGGCACCTGGCTGGAACCGGCCGACGGGACGGAGTGGTGCTCGTGCGGCGAGGCCGCCTGCACCGCTCCCGGCGCCCATCCCACCCGGGCCGACTGGGCGGGCCAGGCCACCGGCAGCGGCGCGGCGGCCCACCGGATGTGGTCCCAACACCCCGGTGCGGCGGTCCTGTTGCCGACCGGACGCGCCTTCGACGCGATCGACGTACCGGAGTCGGCCGGCTTCCTGGCGCTGGCCCGGATGGAGCGGCTGAGCCTGCCGCTCGGGCCCGTCACCCGCACCCCCGACCGCCGGATGCAGTTCTTCGTCCTGCCGGGCGCCGCCGCCAAGGCGGACGGGCTGGTGCGGCGGCTGGGCTGGAGCGCCACCGCGATCGATCTGCGCGGCCGGGGCGAGGGCCACTACGTGACGGCACCGCCGACCCGGGTCGGCGGCAGCGGCGCCGTGCAGTGGGCCCGCCGCCCCACCACCGCCAACCGCTGGCTGCCCGAGGTGGAGGAGCTCATCAGCCCGCTCGCCTACGCCTGCGGCAGGGAAGCAGCCGACGCGCGGACCCGCCTTTCGTAGGGTGGCCCCCACAGACGGGGACTTCGAAGGGCGTGCACGATGCCGGACCGGCGCGAGACCGACAGAGCAGAGCAGGCCTCCGAGGCGGACGCGCCGCGGGTGACGCCCCCCGCGGTGCGCGTGGAGGGGCTCTGGAAACGGTTCGGCGAGCAGACCGCGGTGGCCGGGATCGATCTGGAGCTGCCGGCGGGCAAGTTCATCGGTCTGGTGGGTCCCAACGGCGCGGGCAAGACCACCACCCTGTCCATGGTCACCGGGCTGCTCCGCCCGGACATGGGCCGGATCGAGGTCGGCGGACGGGACGTCTGGCGCGATCCGGTCGAGGTGAAGTCCCGGATCGGTGTCCTGCCCGAGGGCCTGCGGCTCTTCGAGCGCCTCTCCGGACGCGAACTGCTCGGCTACACCGGCCGGTTGCGCGGGCTGCCGGGGCCGGAGACGGACAGCAGGGCCACCCAGCTCCTGGACGTCCTGGATCTGGCGGGCGCCCAGCACAAGCTGGTCGTCGACTACTCGACCGGCATGAGGAAGAAGATCGGGCTGGCGGCGGCGCTGCTGCACAACCCCGAAGTGCTCTTCCTGGACGAGCCGTTCGAGGGCGTCGACCCGGTCTCCGCGCAGACCATCCGCGGGGTGCTGGAGCGCTACACCCGCTCCGGGGCGACCGTCATCTTCTCCAGCCACGTGATGGAGCTCGTCGAGTCGCTCTGCGACTGGGTGGCCGTCATGGCGGCCGGCCGCATCCGGTCCCAGGGCACGCTGGCGCAGGTGCGCGGCGACGCGCCCTCGCTCCAGGACGCCTTCCTGGAGCTGGTCGGCGCGGGCGGCCGCGACAACGGTGACACCCTGGACTGGCTGGGCGGCACCCGATGAGCGTCCTCGACGCCCCGGCGGGATCCGGGCCCCGGACGGGCGGCATGGACGGTACGGCCCTGGTCCCCGTCTTCGTACGGCTCAAGCTCGCCCTGCTGCGCAACGGGCTGCGGCAGTCGGCCGGGCGGCGGGCCGCGTACATCGCGTCCGTCGTCGTGACCCTGCTGATCGCCGCGGGCCAGCTGATCGGGCTGATCGCGCTGCGCGGCAACGCCCACGCGGAGTCACTCGTCGTGCTGCTGGCCGCGGTACTGGCGCTCGGCTGGGCCGTGATGCCGCTGTTCTTCGCCGCCGGGGACGAGACCCTCGACCCGAGCCGGCTGGTGATGCTGCCGCTGCGGCCGCGGCCGCTGATCGCCGCGCTGCTGATGGCCTCGCTGGTCGGGATCGGCCCGCTGTTCACGCTCTGTCTGGCGGCCGGTTCGGTGATCGCGCTGGCCCATGGGGCGGGCGCGGCGGTGTTCGCGGTCGTGGCCGCGCCGCTGACCCTGCTGGTCTGCGTGGCGCTGGCGCGGACCGTCGCCACGGCCAACAGCCGGCTGCTGACCTCGCGCAAGGGCCGCGATCTGGCGGTGCTCAGCGGGCTGGTGATCGCGGTGGGCATCCAGGCCGTCAACTTCGGTGCCCAGCGGCTCGGCCGGGCGGGCGGCCTCTCCGCGCTGGACCCGGCCGCGGACGTGGTGCGCTGGCTGCCGCCCGCCTCGGCGATCGGCTCCGTGGAGTCCGCGTCCCAGGGCTCGTACGGCCGGGCCGCCCTTCAGCTGCTGCTCTCCGTGGCGGCGCTGGCCCTGCTGGTGTGGCTGTGGCAACGCAGCCTGGTGAAGCTGATGACGGCGCCGGACGGCTCGACGCTCGCCGCCGCGGAGCCGAACCGCGCGAAGTCCGGTTCGCGCGGCTCCGGCCTGTGGGCGCTGTTCCCGGAGGGGCGCACCGGCACGGTGATGCAGCGCAGCCTGCGGTACGTCGCCCGGGACCCGAAGACCAAGGCCGCGTGGGTGACCGCGCTGGCGATCGGGCTGATCGTGCCGCTGCTCAACGCCGTGCAGGGCACCGGCTCCGTCTACTTCGCCTGCTTCGCCGCCGGGATGCTCGGCATCCAGATGTACAACCAGTTCGGGCAGGACACCTCCGCGTTCTGGATGGTGGCCGCGGCGATCTCCTCGACCCGGGACGCGTACCTGGAGCTGCGGGCGCGCGCACTGGCGTTGCTGTTGATCACCCTTCCCTACACGGTGCTGGTGACGGTGCTGACGTGCGCGGTGCTCGGGGACTGGGGGACGCTGCCGGGGGTCATGGGGCTGTCGTTCGCGCTGCTGGGCGCGATGCTGGCGACGGGCGCGGTGGCCTCGGCGAACTTCCCGTACTCGATCCCGCAGGACGGCGCGTTCAAGAACGTGGCGCCCGGTCAGGCCGGGCTCGCCTGGATCTCGATCTTCGGCGGCATGGTCTCGGCCGCGCTGCTGTGCGCGCCGGTGATCGGCGCGACGATCTGGCTGCATCTCGCCGGTGCGGAGGGGTGGCTGTGGCTGCTGTTGCCGGTGGGTGGCGCGTACGGGGCGCTGATCGCCTGGGCCGGGCTGCGGCTGGCGGCGCCCCGTACGGCGGACCGGCTGCCGGAGATCCTGGCGGCGGTCAGCAAGGGGTGACGGACGGGGCTCCGGGTTCCTGTGCTCCGGAGCGTTACGGAGCCACCGGTTCCCGGTCGTCGCGGTTGTCCTCGGCCAGCTGCTCCAGGAAGGGTTCGACCGCGGCGCGCCAGCCCTCCGGCTGGTCGTAGTGGACGAGGTGGCCGGCGTCGGCCACCTCCGCGTACTGCCCGCGCGGCAGCACCCGGACCATCTCCTGGGCCTCCGCCCGGCCCAGCTCGCCGTCGAGGCCCCGGAGCACCAGGGTCGGGCAGCCGACCTGGGCCAGCTCCTCCCAGTGCGCCTCCAGGACCCAGGTGGCGCGGGTCTGGAGCATCTGCCGGCGAGAGAAGACGGGCCGCCAGCCGTCGGCGCGCTCGGCCATCACCTCGGCGAAGAACTCGCCGCGCGACGGGTTGGGCCGCTCCACCCACGGGTCGTCCTCGCCGAACCACTTCCGTACGTCGGACAGTGTCGCGAACGGCACCGGCCAGGACGTGAACCAGTCCTCCCACTCCCGCTGCGAGGCCGCCCCGAGCGCGGAGGCCCGCATGTCGCAGATGACCAGCCCGCGGACGAGGTCGGGGCGCTTGGCGGCGAGCTGCCAGGCGGTGAGTGCTCCCATGGCGTGCCCGACGAGGGTCACGGGGCCGAGGTCGAGCTGTTCGATCGCGGCCTCGGCGTCGGCCACGTACACGTCGCGCGTGTAGGGGCCGTCGGCCGGCTTGTCGCTGCGGCCGTGGCCGCGCTGGTCGAGGCCGACCGCGCGGTGCCGCTCGGCGAGCCAGCGGGTCGTGGAGGCCCAGTGCGAGGCCCGGCCCATGAGGCCGTGCAGCATTAAGACGCCGGGGGCGCGTTCGCTCTCCGCGCGCTCCTTGGGCGGATCGGCGAACTCCCAGGCCGCGAGGCGTACGCCGTCGCTTCCGGTCACATCGATGCGCCGCACCATATGTTCTGGCACCCCCTTCTGGTCCCTCGATCACCACGTGGTCGCGTTCCGCCAGAGTATCGAACTCTTATTCGAAAACTGGACTCCGGCACACAACACCGCTCGTTCGAGTGACCGCTTCCAAGGATTGACGTCGGCCCCTGCGGGGAGATCTTCTCCGGGAGGCGGGCCACTCGGGGATGAGGGCCCGCAGGGACCGACCTGAAGAGCTCGGGGCTCCAGGTCGGAACAGGGGAGGACAGGCCCCGGCGCTGTGAGGCGCCGGGGCCATCCATCGTTCACGGGGCCCTGGACCGGGGCCGGGCGCGGGCGTGGACGCGTGTCTCGTCCGGTGCGCAGGCCGGACCTGCCGGCACGACGGGCGCATACCCTGCTCCCCTCCCCGACCGCGCGGCCAGGTGGCCGACACTCTCAGGTATCCCTCAGCCACAGCCTGGCACGCGATCCGTCCGAGCGCTGCAATTCCGGCCGGAAATTACGGGGAGGAGACGACGGCGGCCGGCGCCCGGCACCGCCCCGGGGGCGTGAACCGGACACCGGCCGCCGGCCGCTCGGTGCCTGCCGGCGCATGGGCGCGCGGCGGTGAATCCGTACGTGGCGCGTCTTCAGCGCTTGGCGACGAAGACGTGCGACGCCACCTCGGAGTCCAGCTCCGCCGCCTCCCCGCTGCTGCCGACCAGCACTCCGCCGGGCGACTCCGTCACGCTGACCACGGAACCGGGCTGCACGCCCGCCCGCCGCAGCGTGTACATCAGCTGGGCGTCCGTCTGGATCGGCTCACCGATCCGGCGGACCACCACGGTCTTGCCCTCGGCGCCCGGGTCGAGATCCGACAGGCTGACCATGCCCTCGTCGAGGAACGGATCGGCCTCGGCCTTCTCGCCCAGCTCCTCCAGGCCCGGGATCGGATTCCCGTACGGGGACTCCGTCGGGTGGCGCAGCAGCTCCAGCACCCGCCGCTCCACGGCTTCGCTCATCACGTGTTCCCAGCGGCATGCCTCGGCGTGGACCTGTTCCCACTCCAGGCCGATCACGTCGACGAGCAGGCACTCGGCGAGCCGGTGCTTGCGCATCACGCGGGTCGCCAGCCGGCGGCCTTCCTCCGTCAGCTCCAGATGCCGGTCGCCCGCGACCTGAACCAGGCCGTCGCGCTCCATGCGCGCCACCGTCTGGCTGACCGTCGGACCGCTCTGGTCCAGCCGTTCCGCGATCCGGGCGCGCATGGGGACCACGCCTTCCTCTTCGAGTTCGAGGATGGTGCGGAGATACATCTCCGTTGTGTCGATCAGTCCGGACATTCGTGCCCCTCGATGCAATCGTGCGCTGGCCCTGACCCAATTCTGACGCATACCACCGACAACCGTGCCTCGTCGGTCCGATGCGGTGCATCGGAGTGGGCCCGAGCGCCCCTCGCGGTATTGACATGTCACTGGTCCAGACCGCAACGTGATCGGCGGTACGGACGCCCCAGGTCACCCCCATCCCGCCGGAAAGGCCCTCCTCAGATGAGCGAAAGCAAGCTGGCCGGTCAGTTCTTCGACGCAGCGATCGGCCTGCTGGAGCGGGTGCGCGACGAGGAGTCCGGCAACATCGCGGCAGCCGGCAGCGCGATCGCCGACACCGTCGAGGCCGGTGGCAGGCTCTTCGCCTTCGGCGCCGGGCACTCCTCGCTCGCCGCCCAGGACGTCGTCTACCGCGCGGGCGGGCTCGCCCTGATGAACCTCCTGGCCGTCCCCGGCGCGCTCGGGGTCGACGTCATGCCGGCGACCCTGGGCTCGGCGCTGGAGCGGGTCGACGGCCTCGCGGGCGCGGTCCTCGACTCCAGCCCCGCGCGGGCGGGCGACATCCTCGTGATCATCTCGCTGTCCGGGCGCAACGCGCTGCCGGTGGAGATGGCGATGAACGCGCGTGCGCTGGGCGTGAAGGTCATCGGCGTCACCTCGGTCGCGTACGCGGACGGCACCCGGTCCCGGCACAGCTCGGGCGGCTTCCTGCGGGACCACTGCGACATCGTCCTCGACAGCAAGATCGCGATCGGTGACGCGGAGCTGAACGTCGACGGCATCGAGGCACCGTTCGCGCCCGCGTCGACCGTGGTCACCAGTGCGGTGATGCAGGCGATGATGGCGGCGGCGGCGGAACGGCTGCTGGAGCGGGGCGTGGAGCCGCCGCTGCTGCGGTCGGGGAACGTCGACGGGGGCCACGAGTGGAACGGCCGCGTGATGACGCAGTACGCGGACCGGATCTTCTACCGGCACTGAGGGCCCGACCGGGTCCCGGGGGGGGGCGCCTCCGGCGCGAGGGTTCCGTCCTCAGCCGCCGGACGGGCCGATACCTCCGGGCCCCTCCCCCAGCGACCGGCACAGGTCCACCGAGGCCGCGACGCGGTCCGCCACGCTCTCCGCGTACACCGCGTCCGGGCGCTCGAAGGCGGCGCGGTTCGCCGAGCGCAGGAACGTCACCACGCCGAGCGTCCTCCCCCGGCTCCGCAGCACCGCGCACAGGGCGTGCACCGAGTCGCCCGGCCACTGGCGCTCGGCCGCCCACTCCCCGGCGGCCCGCTCCGCCCCCGCCGTGGCCCGTACCGAGCCCGTGCGGTCCACCGCCTGGAGGGCCGGGTGGCCCGTCGCGTAGCGCAGCGGGATGCCGCCGCCGGCCACCGGCAGGCACGGGCCCGGCGCGTCGGACGGCGTCGCCGCCGCGCGGACCAGCCGCTCCCCCGCCACCAGGTCGACCAGCGCGTGGTCCGCGAAGCCCGCGAGTGCGTAGTCGAGCGAGGTGGTCGCCGCCTCCATGGGGTCCTCGCACTCGGCCGCCGACCGCGAGGCCCGGTGCAGCTGATTGGACCGGAAGCGCACCCGGTCCGCGTCCTGGGCGGCCAGCTTCGTGTCCGTGATGTCCTGGAACAGCCAGCCGACACCCAGCGGCACCGGCTCCTCCGCGAGCGGTGAGGCCAGCCGCAGGAAGCCGCAGCGCCAGCAGCGGCGCCGGTTGCCCTCGGCCGTCCGCAGCGTCACCCACAGCTCGGCGGGGGCGGGCGGGGCGCCGGCGGCCAGCACGTGCTGGAGCGCCCCCTCCAGGTCCTCGACGCCCTGCACGATCAGCTCGCCCAGCGGCCGCCCCAGCAGCGTCGTGCGGCCGCCTCCGAGCGCGCGGGCGGCATGGGCGTTGACGACGGTCGGCCGCAGGTCCACATCGACGAGGACGACACCCCATGACGCGTCCTCGAACAGCGCCTCGCTCAGCGCGATGGCCCGCTCCAGGTCGATCTGCGCATGGACCTCGCTGAACGCGCAGTACACCCCGGCGGGCTTCCCGCACGCGCCCCGCACCCCGGCCGACTGGGTCCGCACCAGCACCCGCCCGCCGTCCTTGCGCAGCAGCGCGAACTCGTGCACCTGCCGCCCCGGCCCGTCCATGACGGCCATCAGCCGCGCCTGCACCTCGTCCGCGTCCGCCCGCCGCACGGCCCATCCGGCGAACCCGGGCCGTCCGACGGCCTCCTGCGCGGACCAGCCGAGAATGCGCTCGGCCTCGCGGTTCCAGTGGGTGACGGTGCCGTCCGCGTCGAAGGCACAGAGCGCGGCGTCCATCCCGTCGAGCAGGGCCGCCAGCAGCTCCGAGCCCGGGACCGCCCCCGGACCGGCCTCCGGCACTCCGTCCGGCACTCCGTCCGGCGTCCCGTCGGGCCGGCCCTCCGGGCCTTCCTCGGGCCCGAGGGCGTCGGTGGTTCCGCTGCTCCTGGAAGCACTCATCCCGTACCCCTCGCAGGACGTGTCCGGCATTGCTGCACGTCAGACCATTGAACTCGAACGTGACCCAGCACACAGCGACTTCACCGAAATCGATGGCACGGATAATTCGGTTGTGCGGCCCCGGGGGAGGTTTCTAGGCTGCGGGTACACATGAAGGGAGGTGCTCCGGAAGTGATTTCTTTTCGGACTCGTGAGGTGACTGCGGGCTGACGCCCGTCGTCGCGCTCTTTGCAGTGCAGGCCGGTCGCCGGCCAATCCCAAGCAGTCACCGACCCGCAGGCTCGCCGGTAAGTCCGGCCGGCTCCTCCGCAAGGAGGGACCAGAGCCTGCGGGTTTCTGCGTGTCCGGAGGCGGAAGCGAAGACGCGTCCGGAGGCGGAAACGCCTTACGGGCACAGCCGCTCGACGCGCCAGGCCCCGGAGCCGTCGCCGCTCTCGGCCCCGGCCCCGGCCTCCCGTACGTAGCGCAGCCGGTCGTGCAGCCGGTTCTCGTGGCCCTGCCAGAACTCGATCGTGCGCGGAACGACCCGGAAGCCGCCCCAGTGCGGGGGCGCCGGGATCTGCTCGCCCTCCGGGTAGCGGGCCGCCAGCTCCTCGTAACGCCGCACCAGCTCGTCGCGGGAGCCGATCACCGTGGACTGCGCGCTCGCCCAGGCGCCGAGCTGGGAGCCGTGGGGGCGGGTGCGGAAGTAGGCGGCCGTCTCCTCGCGGCCCACCCGGGCCGCGGTGCCGGTGACGATGACCTGGCGGGCCAGCGGGTGCCAGGGGAAGAGCAGCGACACCCGAGGATTCGCGGCCAGCTCGCGGCCCTTGCGGGACTCGTAGTTGGTGAAGAAGACGAAGCCGCGCTCGTCGTACATCTTCAGCAGCACCGTGCGGGAGGACGGCACGCCCTCGGGCGTCGCCGTGGACACGACCATGGCATTGGGCTCGTGGAGCATCCCGCCCGCGGCGACCTGCCGGAACCAGCGGGCGAACTGCTGCATGGGGTCGGCGGCCAGGCTGTCCTCGGTGAAGCTCTCGGAACGGTACTGCTCGCGCATCGCGGCCGGATCGGTGGTGGAATCGAAGGAGGAATCTGCGGTGGACACACGCTCATCCTGCCGCAGGGGCCGAGTCTGCCCGGCGAGGAGGGTCACCAACCGTTCCGGGAGAGAACGGGGAGCTGTGCCGGATGTCACGCTTCCCGGTCACGTCGGAACCCGCCAGTATCGAGGGGCAGGCCCTTCGGGGCCCGCCCCGAGCCGCCGATCCGAGGGAGCCGCCTGATGTCCGACTTCGTACCCGGACTCGAAGGAGTCGTCGCGTTCGAAACGGAGATCGCCGAACCCGACAAGGAAGGCGGTTCGCTCCGCTACCGCGGGGTCGACATCGAGGATCTCGTCGGCCATGTGTCGTTCGGCAACGTCTGGGGGCTGCTGGTCGACGGGGCGTTCAACCCCGGCCTGCCGCCGGCCGAGCCGTTCCCGATCCCGGTCCACTCCGGTGACATCCGGGTCGACGTGCAGTCCGCGCTGGCGATGCTCGCCCCCGTGTGGGGGCTGAAACCCCTGCTGGACATCGACGAGGAGACCGCGCGCAACAACCTCGCGCGGGCAGCCGTCATGGCGCTCTCGTACGTCGCCCAGTCGGCGCGCGGGCAGGGGGTGCCGATGGTCCCGCAGAGCGAGATCGACAAGGCGGGGTCCGTCGTGGAACGGTTCATGATCCGCTGGCGCGGCGAACCGGACCCCCGCCATGTGAAGGCCGTGGACGCGTACTGGACGTCGGCCGCGGAGCACGGCATGAACGCCTCGACGTTCACCGCCCGCGTCATCGCCTCGACCGGCGCCGACGTGGCCGCCGCGCTCTCCGGCGCGGTGGGCGCCATGTCGGGCCCGCTGCACGGCGGCGCACCGTCCCGGGTGCTCGGCATGATCGAGGAGATCGAGCGGACCGGGGACGCCGCCGCGTATGTGCGCAAGGCCCTCGACAAGGGCGAGCGCCTGATGGGGTTCGGACACCGCGTCTACCGCGCCGAGGACCCCCGCGCCCGGGTGCTGCGCCGCACGGCCGAGGAGCTGGGCGCACCGCGCTTCGAGGTGGCGCGGGCCCTGGAGAAGGCCGCGCTGGAGGAGCTGCACGCGCGCCGCCCGGACCGGGTGCTGGCGACGAACGTGGAGTTCTGGGCGGCGATCATGCTGGACTTCGCGGAGGTCCCGGCGCACATGTTCACGTCGATGTTCACGTGTGCCCGTACGGCGGGCTGGTCGGCGCACATCCTGGAGCAGAAGCGGACGGGCCGCCTGGTGCGGCCCTCGGCCACGTACATCGGGCCGGGGACGCGCAGCCCGCGGGAGATCCCGGGCTTCGACCAGCTGGCGGACCTGGGCAACTGAGGACGTCGAGGCCCCCTTTGCGCCGGGCCTCTCTGCGCCGGGCCCCTTTGCGCCGGGCCTCTCTGCGCCGGGCCTCGGCCGGAACCGGTTCAGCGACCAGTCGGGCGCCCGCCGCTCCGCCGGCAGCGCGGGCGTCCGGCGACGTGTCCGCCGCGGGCGTCCGGGCGTCGCCGTGCCGCACCCGTCGCACGCCTGTGTCATGCCTGTGTCATTGCCGCCGCACTCTGGGATGCGTCGCGGCGCGCTTCGGTGACGGTTTGCCGTCGTCGCGCCGTCCAGTCGTTGAACGTACGGGCTGTCCTCTCGGGCAGCCCTCACTGCCAGTGAGGTCACATTGACGCACAAGGGACGCATCCTCTTCGCGGTCGCTCTCAGCACCATGGCGCTCGGGCTCACGGCCTGCAATGACGACGAGGACTCGTCGTCGTCGGCGCAGGACTCGCCCTCGGCGTCCGCCCCGACATCGTCCGGCCCGGGCAGCGAGAGCCCCTCCGCGAGCACCGGCGACGACGGTGCGGCGCCGGCCGGGGGCGACACCACCGCGCCGGGCACGAAGCTCAAGATCGGCGACAAGGCGGTTCTGCCGTTCACGTACGGGACCGAGAAGAAGGGCACCATCGCCGTGACCGTCACGGCGATCGAGAAGGGCGCAGAGGCCGACATGGCCGGATTCGGCGCGAAGGCGAAGGGCATGACGCCCTACTACATCCGGATGAAGGTCGAGAACGTCGGCGGCACCGACCTGGCGTACGCGTCGCTGAAGCTGCGCGGCGAGCTGGAGGACCGCGGCCCCACGGGCATCGTCCTGATCGGCGACCTCCCGGGCAAGTGCGACAACGAGACGGCACCCCGCGACTTCACCACCAAGGGCGCCTCGTACGAGACCTGCTCGCTCAGCGCCACGAAGACCACGCCCATCACGGCCGCCTCGTTCGACGAGGGTGACGCGTACAGCGACAGCCCGGTCCTCTGGACCAACTGACCATCGCTTCCGCGCCCGTGCGCCGGGCATCTCGTCTTCGACGACATGCCCGGCCGGTGGCCGGCCGCCTTCGGGCGCCGGTGTGCGGGTCGTAGGGCGTGACTCCGTGATCCGCGCCCCGCACGCAGTGACTCCTCCGGGGACCGTCCGCGCAGCCGTGCCGACCGATTGACGGGGATACCCTCAGATGCGTTCACCGTGCACCCGCCCCTGTGGTGAACGCTCCGAAGCCCACCGCACTGCCGTCCGCCCGGCGGAGAGGGGAGTCCCCGTGCGCCCGCACGTTCAGCTCCTCGACGGCGTCGTCCGTGACGACGAGCAGCGAATGGCTCCGGCGACCGATGACTGACCTCCTGCCCCTCGCCGTCACCGCCGTCGGCGTCTTCCTGCTGGCCGCGCTCGCCCAGGCCGTGACGGGCTTCGGCGCCGCCCTGGTCGCCGTCCCCCTCCTCACGCTCGTGGTCGACCCGGTGACCGCGGTCGTCGCGGCCACCACGGTCAGCCTCGTCCTCACCGCCGGCTCCTGGCGGCGCGAGCGCCTCCACGTGGATACCGGGCAGGCCAGGCGCCTCACGCTCGCCGGAGTCCTCGGCATGCCGCTCGGCCTGATCGCACTCGCCCTCTCCGACGAGCACACCCTCTCGCTGCTCATCGGTGTCGCGCTGCTGGTGCTGGTCGGGCTGCTGTCGTTCGGCGTGCGGCTTCCCGAGGGAAACGTCACGACGTGGACAGCCGGTTTCCTCAGCGGTGGACTCCTCACCTCGACCGGCATGAACGGCCCTCCACTGGTGCTGGCGTTGCAGGGGCTCGAACCCCGCCGCTACCGGGCGACGTTGCAGGCCGTCTTCTGCGGCCAGGACGTGGTCGCGGTCGCCATCTTCGTCGCGCTGGGACACGTCTCCCCCACCGCGCTGCTCCTGACCGCGGCAGGTGTACTGGGCCTGCCGCTGGGCTGGGCCATGGGTGACCGTGTCTTCCGGCGGGTCCCGGCGCAACGCTTCCGGCCGATCGTGCTCGGTGGCCTCGGCGTCATCGCGCTGATCATGCTGGCGGGCGGCTCCTGACCCGGGGGCCCGCCCTCGCTGACGGCCGCCTCGCCCGGACGCCGATGCCCGCCCCGAGAGGCGAATCCCACCTCCTGGGCGTGAGCGGCTCCACCCGTCCGGAGCCTAGGAGTTGGACCAGTTCCTGGTGGAGAGCACCAGGAGATATCCGTCCGGGTCCCGGACCGTCACGCCCCAGGTGTCCCAGTACGGATTGTGCGCGGGTACCCGCTTGCCGCCGTGCAGTTCGAGCCGCTCCACGAGGGTGTCCGGCACCGGTTCACCGAGGTAGACGACCAGCAGGTCCTCGGGGGTGGGGCGCGGTTCGGTGGGGGCGGCGGGGTCGTGTACGAGTTCCAGGTGCCAGGCCGCGTCCGGCCAGCCGACCATCAGCAACGCGTGCCGGCCCGGCGTGCCGTCGGCCTCGTGCCGGTACAGGATGTCGAGCCCGAGCCCGGAGACCCAGAAGCGTTCTGCGGCCCGGAGATCGCGTGACGGACGGGCGATGCGTACGTGCGCCGCGGCGTTGGCGGGCATGGGACGGCCTCCTGACGGGCGCGGACCGGCCGTGGGCCGGCCGGTGCTCGGCGACGGATCCTAACGAGCGGGCGCCCGTGCGCGCATCGGCCGTTCGGCCCAGGACGCCGGAATGCGCGGCCGGTCGCCCTCGGCGGCCGGTCGCCCTCGGCGGCCGGTCGCCCTCGGCGGTCAGCCGCTCGCGAGGTCCGCCGACGCTTCGATGAGGGCGAGTTGGCCCGTGCTGGCTCTGCGGGTCCGGGCCTGTTCCACGAAACGGCCCAGCTCCGCGCGGACGGTGGCCGAGTCGATGCGCTTGATCACGGGCAGCGTGGCCTCGACGATCTGACAGGCGCCGTCGAGGCGGCCGGCCCCGGCCAGGGCTGTCGCCTGCCGGACCGCGAAGCGGGCCTGGGAGTTGCTGTCCGCCGGGGCGGCCGGCCGGTGCTCGGCGGCGAAGAGGTCGGCGGCCAGCTCGAAGCGGCGGAGGCTGAGCATGCAGGACGCCTCGACGAGCCGGGGGTTGCCGTTCTCGACGCGCGGGCCCCAGTGAGGGGTCCGGTGGCCGATGACCTCGGCGGCGTGGCTGCTGAACCGCTCCAGCGCCTCCCGGCAGGCCACCGCGTCGCCACGGCGCGCGTGCCCCTGGGCCGCGCGGCGCGCGGCGTGCGCGCGGATCACCGGGGTGGCCGCCGGGTGCCCGGCCGCCCGGTCGGCGAATCCGATCGCCGCATCGGTGTCACCGCGGTGCTGGGCGATGAACGCCTTGCGGACCAGGGCGTACGCGGCCACCGTTTCGTCCCCGCCCTGTGCGCCCCAGCGGACGGCGAGGTTCGTCCAGCGCAACGCCTCCGCGGGATTCCCCGCCTCCTGTGCCATCCACCCCGTGTACTCGGCGAACCTCGATGCCAGCAGCCAGATCTCGGCCCGCTGCTCGCCGACGGCGTGCGGTCCGGCGTCCGTCAGGATGTGCGTGATCGACTTCATCGAGGCGGTGACGAACCTCGGGCCGGTGGATCTGCCGATGTCCTTGAGGTCCCACAGGACCCGCTCGTATCCGGCGACCACGGGACCGGCCTCGACGACGTCCTCGACCCGGGCGGCGCGGCGGCCGGACCCGGCCAGCTCGACGAGTTCCCCGCCGGTGCCGAAGGCCGCGTCGCAGGCCGCCGCCACAGCGGGCGTCGGGTTGCGCAGCCCGCTCTCCAGGTTGCAGATCTGCCCTTCGGACACGTTCGCGCGGCGGGCGAACTCGCGCACGCTCCACCCCTGACGTGCACGGAGTGTGGCCAGGACGACCCCGAAGTCGCCCGGCGGCAGCGGCGTGCCGGCCGGCCTCCCTGCCGGGACCGTCCCTGCCGCGCTGTCCGCCGGATCCATACCCGCCAGCGTACGGAGCCTCGCGGCCGCTATTCAATCCCCGGCGAATAGGCGCCGAGCGTGTACTCCGCACCCGGGGTGAGCACGATCCTGACGTCAAGGCTCGTCAGAGAGGGGGCAATTGTGCCGCGCATCTTCCTCAGCTTTCGCAAAGCGGACTCCCGGTGGATGCGGGACCGCGTCTACCGCACGCTGTCCGACCGTTTGGGTGCCGCCGAGATCTTCAAGTCGGGCCAGTCGATCCCGCCCGGGGCCGATTACGCCGAGATCCTGCGGCGGCAGGCCGCCGAGTGCGAGCTCATGTGCGTACTGATCGGGCCGGGGTGGCTCGACGCACGGGGCGAGGACGGTGTGCGGCTCCTGGACCGGGCTCACGACTGGGTCCGGCTGGAGATCGCGACAGCTCTGCGGGCGGGAAACCGCGTCGTCCCGGTCCTTCTGGGTGACGCGACGACGCTGCCCGACGCCTCGGCGCTGCCGGCCGAGATCGCGCAACTGGCGCGCCTGCAGTTCCTCCGCGTTCCGGAGACCCATCTGCCGGACGGGCTGGACCACTTGGGCGACGCGGTGACCGATCTCCTGCCCCGTACCGATGCCGCGACCGGACCCGGGCGCGGCGCGGCACCGGCCGCGGAGCCGTCCATGACCATGACGGCCCATGTGTCCGGCGGCGGCAACGCCTACCAGGCGGCCCGTGACCAGACGATCAGGCCGGCGTGAGGGGCGGACGATGAATCATCCCGGAGCGGACGGTGCTCACCGGATCGGGCCGTACACGCTGCTCGCACGACAGGGCGCGGTCGGCGGGAACGAGGTCTTTTCGGCCCGCACGGACGAGGGGCTGCTCGTCACGGTCACGGTCGTGGGGCCCGCACTCGCCGCGGACCCGGGGTTCCGGGACCGGTTCGGGGCCGCCGTCGAGGCGGCACGGGCGCTGTCCGGTGCCTTCCTCGTACCGGTGGTGGATGCCGACGCCGACGCGCCGGTTCCGTGGCTGGCGACCCGGTTCACCGCCGGAGTGCCGCTCCGGCAGGCGGTGGACCGGCACGGCTCGCTGTCCGAACCGACTCTGCGGATGCTCGCCGACGGCCTCGCCCAGGCCCTGGCCGTGCTCCACGCGGCCGGGACGGTCCACGGCGGCGTGACCCCGGACTCGGTACTGCTGACCATGGACGGGCCCCGCATCACCGCCCTGGGCATGGCGGGAGCCACCGCGAGCCCGGCGCCCGCGCCGACGGACGACATGTTCGACCTCGGGTCGACCGTGCTGTTCGCGGCTTGCGGCGACGAGCCGGACACGGGCGCCCTCCCGGTGTCGCTGCGCGACGTGATCGGCGGCTGCCTGTACCCGGACCCGCCGGACCGTCCCACCGCCGAACAGCTCGTCGACTACCTGCGGCATCAGAACCTGCCTGCCCTACAGGGCAGTTGGCTGCCGCCGGCGGTGACCGCCGACATGGCCGCCGCGGCCGCGGCCGTGGGGTCGGTGTCCGCCGGGGGCGGCGCCCGGGACCCGGTTCCTCCGCCGGCGGCGACCGCCGGCCCGGGTGTCAGCCGCCGGAAGCTGATCATCGCTCTGGCCGGAGGCGTGGCCGTACTCGGCGGAGGAGCGGCGGCACTCGCCTTCTCGGGCGACTCGTCACCGGCGCCCGACGGCCGGGCCGGCTCTACTTCGCGGCCGCCCTCTCCGTCAGGCGTCCGCTCCCCGTCGGCCTCCTCCGCGTCACCGTCCTCGACGGACGGGCCGGCGCAGATCGTCCTGGACGGCCCCGACGCCACCAAGGCCTGGTCAGGCACCGGAAAGAACGCTCCCACCTGCCTGGAGGCGTCCGACAAGGTGGTCATGGTGGTCACGGACGCCGCCACGTCCTTCCTGGACGCCGAGACCGGGGACTCCGTGTTCCAGAAGCTGAACACGACCAACCAGTACGGCACGAGCATGTTCACGTACCCGACGGCGTACGCGGACGGAGTGTTCTACCTGCTCTGCGACACACCGAGTAAGTCAGGCCTGCTGGCGGCGTTCGACGCCGGCAGCGGGAAGGTGAAGTGGGCGACCAAGATGGCCGACGCCGAGCCCGGCGGCGGCAAGCATCTGACGATGTACTCCAGCCACTATGTGGCGGCCGCGGGGAACACCGTGTACGTGTGCGGGAATGTGACGGACATATCGAAGTCGTCCTCGGACAAGGATCCGAGCACCGGATATATCCGTGCGTTCGACGCCGCGACGGGGAAGGGACTGTGGCGGGTCAAGGGCACCGACATCAACAACGTGCTCGTGCCGCCCTCCGGTTCCCGCCTGCTGGCCACCTCGGCCGTTCCGGGCGAGAAGCCCGGCCGCGTCCAGATGATCGACGCCGGCCGGAAGGGCGCGCGCGGCTGGAACGTCTCCGTGCAGCGCGACGCGTACTACTTCTCCCCCGGGTGGCCGCTGACGTGCTACGCCGACGGGCTGTTCCTCTTCGCCGGCGGCAACGGCAACAAACTGTTCGCCGTCGACGCGGCCACGGGCAGCGAGAAGTGGCATCAGCGCTTCGACGCGAAGAACGGGGACGAGGTCCGTATCGGCATCCCGTTCTCCAGCCCGGACGGCGCGACCGTCTTCGTACCGGTCGGCAGTGACCTGGCCGCCCTGGCCACGGCCGACGGCACGATCCAGTGGGTCGCGACGCTCGAAGGGGCCAACGACATGGGCGGCGCCAACACATTCACCGCCTCCTCCGGGTTGGGCGGCAAGGGCGCGCAGTGTTCGGCCGACACCGTCTTCGCCACCGACGGCGCCAAGACGCTGTGGGCCATCGACGCGGCCACCGGCAGGGCCCGGTGGAAATACAACGACCCCGGACAGCCGGACGTCGGGTTCATGTGGGCAGTGGGCGGCGACCACGTGTTCATCGCCTCCCACCTGACCATGACCGCGATCGCGGCCCACGCACGGTAGGGGACAAGGAGAAGACATGGAGACGAGTGTGGAACTCGCCGGCCTGGCATCGGCGGCCGCGGCGCGCCTGATCGATCTGCTGACGACGGACGGCTGGGCCGCGGTCAGGTCCTCGGTCCTGTCGCTGTGGCGGTCCGCGCACCCGGAGCGGGTCGATGACGAACTCACGGACGCGCGCGGCGAGTTGCTGGAGGCGCGGCGGACGGGGGGCGGCGAGGAACTCCAGGGGCTCCTGGTCGCCGAGTGGCAGGCCCGCATCATCCGGCTCCTGGCCACGCGGCCGGACGCCGTCGCCGAGCTGCGCGCGCTGCTCGGCGAGGAACTGAGCGCCGCCGGAACCCCGGAACAGCAGATCACGGGCTCGATGACGCTGGAGGCACACGTCTCCGACGGCGACGCGTTCCTGGCCGGCCGGGACATGACCGTCACCAGGGGCGGAGAGGCATGACGGAGCGCGGCACCGGGGCCCCGACCCCGGACGGGCCACCCCTCTGGCAGCCGAAACACCTGGAGGCGAGCACGACCGACGGCGGCGACATCTACCAGGTCGGCCGCGACCTCCACTTTCATCACCGCGACGAGGGGCGCAGAACCGTGCCCGGCCCCGGCTCCGACCAAGTGCTGTGCCCGTACCCGGGCTTGGCCCCGTTCGGCGGGCAGTACAAGCAGTGGTTCTACGGCCGTGAGCGCATGGTTCACCTCGTGTGCGAGCGGATGGACGCCCGGCTGCGTGAGGGCGGCCCCCTAGTGCTGATCGGCCCCTCGGGCGCCGGGAAGTCGTCCCTGCTGTCGGCCGGGGTACTGCCGGCCCTGGACGCCGGCCGGCTCCCGGTGGCGGGTTCGAGCGCCTGGCCACGGCTGCTGCTGACCCCGACGGCGACCCCGGCCCTGGCGCTGGCGACGGCTGCCGGGCTCGACGCCGAGACCGCCCTGCGCACGGCACCGGAGTGGCGGGCCGATCCCGCACGGTGCCTTGCCGAGCTGCGCGAGATCACCAAGGCCGGGGAGTCCCCCTCGGCGGGCCTGGTCGTCGTGGTCGACCAGTTCGAGGAGATCTTCACGGCCTGCAACGACGAGGCCGAACGGAAGTGGCTCATCGACGTGCTCGACCGTCTGGCCCGCCCCACGGGCGGTGCGGTCGTGGTGCTGGGAGTGCGCGCGGACTTCTATGCCGCGTGCACGGCCCATCCGCAGCTCATGGCGGCGCTCCGGGCCGGACCGGTCCTGCTGGAGCCGATGACGGAGGACGAACTCAAGGACGCGATCCGCCGCCCGGCCGGCAACGTGGGGCTCACGGTCGAAGAGGGCCTGGTCGAGGTGCTGCTGGCGGACCTGGGCGCGGTCGGCAGACCGCTCGGCAGGAACGCCACGGGCCGGCTGCCGCTGCTCGCACACGCACTGCGGGCCACCTGGCAGCAGCGCCACGGCCACACGCTCACGGTGGACGGATACCGCGTCACCGGCGGCATACAGGGCGCCATCGCCAACACGGCGGACCGGCTCTACGACACTCTGCCGCTGCCCTGCCACGAGGCCGCGCGGTGGGTGTTCCTGCGGCTGGTCATCGTGGGACGCGACGCCGACGACAGCCGACGGCGCGTCCGGTACGAGGAGCTGCTGCGTCACGCGCCGGACCGGGACGCGGCCGTCAGAGTGCTGGACGACTTCACCCGTGGCCGGCTGCTGACCCGGGACCAGGACACGGTGGTGATGACACACGAGGTGCTCATCCGCGCCTGGCCCCTGTTGCAGGACTGGATCCAGCACGACCGCAGCGGGAACCTCGTACGACAGGATCTGGAGGAGGCGGCCGCGCTCTGGGAGCAGGCGGGCCGGGAGGCAGCCGCGCTGTACCGCGGCATCCGCCTGGAGACCGCCCTCGCCTGGGCGGACACGCACGGGCCGGAGCTCAGTGCCGTCGACCGGGCCTTCCTGGCGGCCGCCCGCCACCACCAGCGGCGCGGGCAACAGCTCCGGCGCGCCGCGGTCGCCACCATCACCACCCTGGCCGTGCTCGCCTCGATGGCAGCCGTGTTCGCCTTCCGGCAGGAGTCCCACGCCCGGGATTCCGCCACCGATGCCCTGCGCTCCCGCGACAAGGCCGTCAACGCCGCCGTCGCCTCCACGTCCGTCCAACTGGCACAGAGCGATCCCTCACTGTCCGCTCAACTCGCGCTGACCGCGCACCGCATGGACCCGACCCCGGAGGCGGCGTCCCGGCTCATCTCGACCGAGAACATCCCGCTGGCCACCCGGCTTCCCGGCCCGCGCGGCGCGGTGTACACCGTGGCCTACAGCCCCGACGGGCACATGCTGGCTGCCGGGAACGTCTACCAGAACCTCGTCCGGCTGTGGGACGTCTCCGATCCCGGCCGTCCGGTGTCGCTGGGCCGACCCGTACCCATGGACGGTTCCGTCGATTCGATCCTGTCGCTCGCGTTCAGCCCGGACGGCCGAGTGCTGGCAGTAGGTGGCCACACCAACCACAACGGCGACAACGGTTCCGGCGGATTCGTCGACCTGTGGAGCCTGACCAGCCCCAGTCACCCGGTGGGGCTCGGCCGGCTGAAGAGTCCCGCTATCCAGGGCCTGGACGCCATGGGCGCCGTCGAGTCGCTGGTGTTCAGTCCCGACGGCCGTACCCTGGCCGCCGAATGGCACGCCGGACTCATCAGCTTCTGGAACGTCACCCGCCCCGACCACGTCGATCCCGCGAAGGCGCCCCTGAACCTGAAGTGCCCAGATGTCTACTCAGATCGCATCACGTTCAGCCCCACCGGGCACACCCTGGCCGCCGCATGCAACGACAAGGCCGGCACCATCAGCCTGTGGAACACCACGGACCCGGCCCAACCCGGCCAGATCGGCAAGACCCTGAAGGTCGGGCAGCGCGTCGACTCCCTGGCGTTCAGCCCAGGGGGCCGCACCCTGGCCGCCGGCACCGGCGACAGCAAGGTCCGTCTGTGGAAGGTATCCGACACCGGCCACCTCACCCCCCTGGGCAAGCCGCTGACGGGTCCCGACCGGCCTGTCATGTCGGTGGCGTTCAGCCCCGACGGCCACACCCTGGCCGCCGGAAGCGCCGACCACACCATCCATCTGTGGAACGTCACCCACCCCAGGACCATCGGCCCTCTGGGCCGGCCGCTGACCGGTCCCGGTGACTCGGTGACCAGCGTGGTGTTCAGCCCGGACAGCCGCACCCTCGCCGCCGGGAACACCGACGGCAACGTCGATCTGTGGCATCTGCCGCCGACCCGGATCATCGGCGCCGGCGGCAATGTGGCATCCGTGGCGTTCAGCCCCGACGGGCACACCCTGGCCGCCGGAAACCAGAACGCCACCGTCTCGCTGTGGAACACCACCGACCCGAACAACCCCGCTCCCCAAGGTGATCCGCTCACCGGCCCCAAGCACCCGGTCGACGCGGTGGCGTTCAGCCCGGACGGGCACACCCTGGCCGCAGGCGACGGCGGCGGCACCGTCACGTTGTGGAACACCACCGACCCCAGCCATCCCGTGCGCATCCCCAAGACCCTCACCGGGGCGGACGGGCTCATCTTCTCCCTGGCGTTCAGCCCCGACGGCCATACCCTGGCTGCGGCCGGCGACAACGAGCTCGGCCACATCGCCCTGTGGGACATCAGCGACCCCGCAAACCCCGCCTACCCGTCCAACATCTCCAATTCGGGCACCGCGTCCGTCCAGTCCCTGGCGTTCAGCCGCGACGGCACGATGCTGGCGGCCGGCGGCGACGGCAGCAACGGCACCGTCGGACTGTGGAGCACGACGGACCTCGGCACCCGCATCGGGGAGCCGATCAAGCAGCCGACCGGCACCAGCACCTGGGTGGCGTTCAGCCCGGACGGCCGCACGCTCGCCACCGGGAACAGCCGCGGCACCATCACGCTGTGGAATGCCACCGACCCCAACCACCTCACGCGCAGGGGAAGCCCCCTGACCGTGCCCGACGGCAGCATGTGGTCGGTGGCGTTCAGCCCGGACGGGCACACGCTCGCAGCGGCAGGCGCCACCGACAGCGGCACCATCAACCTGTGGAACGTCACCGATCCCGACCGCCCCACCACCATCGGCCGGCCGCTGACCGTGGAGACCGGAGCCGTCGCCGTTCTGGCGTTCAGCCCGGACGGTCACACCCTGGCCGCCACCACGGACGACGGTGTGGCCACGCTCTGGGACCTACGAGCCAAGTCCGCCATCAACCGCATCTGCGCAGCGAGTTCCGGCGCCCTGAGCCGACAGCAGTGGAGCCGGTACGTTCCCGAACTGCCCTACGACCCACCGTGTGCGACCACCTGACAAGGGACAACGATCGACTGAAGCAGTCCCCCACGGCGCCCCCAGTGCTCAGCGGCCCACGTGTGCGGTGAACGCGGCCCAGGCGGCGGGCGGGAGGGCGAGTTCCGGGCCCTCGGGGTGCTTGGAGTCGCGGACGTGTACGGCGGCGGGGTGCGCGGCGACTTCGACGCAGGCGCCGCCCTCGCTGCCACTGTGCCTGGACTTCTTCCAGGCGTAGCCGACTTCGAGGCACTGGCCGCCCTCGTCGCCGCTGTAGCTGGACTTCCGCCACTCGTAGGCGACTTCGAGGCAGGCGCCTCCCTCGTCGCTGCTGTAGCTGGACTTGAACCACGCGCGTGCAGTGCTCATTGCTCTCCCAGCAGACGGTCCAACAGGCCCAGGGTGTCGGCGGGGCTGAGGGCCTGAGCTCGCAGCATCGCATATTTCTGGGCCAGGATGCTGATCTCATCAGGGTCAGCGACGAGCAGGCTGCCGCGCTGGGTCTCGGAGTAGGCGACCTGTTGAAAGTCGGGTGTCTCCAACAGGATGAAGGGGCCGGCAAGCGCGGCATGGGTCCGGTGGCTCAGCGGGAGAATCTGAAGGCTGACCCCTGGCAGCGTTCCACACCTACGCAGATGGCGGAGCTGCTCCACATGCGGTTCTTCGTCAACGAGTTGAAGCCTCACTACCGGCTCCCAGATGACGAAGCTGATCGTCGGCGGTTCGCTGCGGTGCAGGATCTCCTGGCGTTCCAGCCGGGAAGCGGTCTGGATCGCGATCTTCTCCTCGCTGAACACGGGGACCCGGTTGCGGAAGACCGCCCGAGCGTAGGCCTCGGTCTGGAGGAGTCCGGGCAGGACCTGGTTGTCGTACCAGGAGAGGGCCAGCGCCGTCCGCTCCAGGTCCATGTACTGCTCGGCCCATGCCGGTACGAGGTCGATCTCCGGCATGTTCTCCACCGCCGTGGCCAGCGCGCCCTTCGTCTCCAGCAACTGGTCCAGCCGGCTCGCCAGATCCGGGAGGAGCGAGCGGCGGCCCTGCTCGATGGAGGCGATCGTCTCCACCTGCACTCCCACCGCATCAGCGAGTTGGGCCTGCGTCAGCCCCGCCGCCACGCGGAACAGGCCGAGCAGCTTGCCCACGAGTTTCATGGCCGAGGCGTTCTTGCGCTGCCGATTACTGGGGTGCATACGGTCCCCACTCCCACCCTTGTCCGTGGTTCACGCCTCGGCGCACTCGTACAGGAAATCTGTACGGGTGCCCTGCCGCCGGGCGTCCCGGCCACGAGGCTCGTGGCTCGAAACTCGCAGCTCGGGGCTCGGGTCCCGGGCTTCGGGAGGGGCGGTTCACTCGTTCGAGCGTACGGAGGGGCAGGTCGGCCCGGGTCTTGGGGCTTGGGATTCGAGCTGCGAGATTCGAGCTGCGAGGTTCGAGCGTCTTCTTTTAACCGGCGGGGAAAGAAGGGTGGTTGGGAAGACCCTCCTGACCTCCCTGACCCGTCACGGCCAGCAAGTATGACTAATGGTGACAGCTTGCGACGGTGCGTGGCGACTGTCTACGGTGCGAGAACTGAACGACCCCGACGCGGTGTTCCCACACCGGCCGGGGTCTGACCTCCAAGATCGAAAGAGACCCGATCTCGTGGCTGTTGAGCACTTTAGTCCCGCCGTGTCCGCGTCCGCAGTGTCGCCCCCGTACCCGATGGCCCGTCCCGGTTACGGCAAGCGATCCGTTCCGGAGCAACTCTCCTCCAGCGCGGCTGACTTCGACTCGCTGCCCTTGCGGGAGCGGTATGTCGCCGCGTTCATCGAGCGGCTGCCCGAGGGCGCCACGATGAGCGTGAAGGCCCTCGCCAAACAGATCCCGCTGTACGGGCAGCAGGCCGTCAGCTCCGCCCTGACCGCGCTGTCGGTGGCCGGACACCTGCGGCGCGTACGGTGCGCGGTCGGCGCCGGAGACCAGGTGCGGTGGGTGTTCCGGACCTACTGGTCACGGACCGCCCACGACAACGAATGGTGGACGAACCACCTGACCCCCGAACCCGCTCCCGCTCCCGAGCCGGTCCCCGTGCCCGTACGGGAACCGGCGCACCAGCCCGCGCGGGACACGGTCCCCGCCCACACTCCCGCGTACCTCGCGCTGGCCGGGATCGGGCGGGCCGACGCGCGCCTCGCGCTCTCCGCCGCCGACTGCACGGCCCTGGAAGCCCTGGCCGAGCGCTGGTTCGCACGCGGCGTGAACGCCGACTACCTCACCCGCGCCCTCACCACCGGACTCCCCGCCCGCGTCGACTCACCCGTCGGCTTCGTCCGCCGCCGCCTCCACGACAAAATCCCGCCCGCACTCCCCACACCGCCGCCCGCCGGAACCCCCGTCCGGCGCGTGATGATGGAGTGCACCGAATGCGGCACCCCCGGCCACCCCGAAGCACTCCCCGACGGCCTCTGCCACCCCTGCCGACACCCCGAACCCGACACCACCCACACCCAGGCCACCCCGCCCGCCGAAGCCGAACGCGACGTCACCCAACGCGTCGCCGGACTCCGCGACCTCCTCAAGGCGCCCTGAGTCGAACGCTCTCGCCCGGTCTCGCCCCACTGCCGTGAAGGGAGGGTCCAGATGCTGCTGAACTTCAGAATGTCGAACCATCGCTCGATCCGCGAGGAACAAGAACTCCAGCTTCATCCCGCCTACGACGCGGACCGTCCTACGGGTACGGACTGGGCCGCAGTCCCCGTGGCGGGCCTCTTCGGTGCCAACGCCGCAGGGAAATCGAACCTCGTGGGCGCACTGGGGTACATGGCCGGGATGGTCCTGAACTCGCATCGCGACGCGGAGCCCGGTGGGGGCATCGCCCGCAGCGCGTTCCGCCTGGACGCCTCGGCTGCCGACGAGCCGTCCTGGTACGTGGTGGATCTCTCGCTGGACGGGGTGCGCTACACCTACGGCTTCAGCATCGACGACGAGCAAGTCCTCGACGAATGGCTCTACAGCTACCCGCTCGGTAAGAAGCGCAAGGTCTTCGAGCGCTCCGAGGGCGAAGTGAATCCGGGTGACACACAGGCCAGACGTGAACTGGAACTGGTCGAGAACATCACCGAATCGAATGTGCTGTTCCTGACCATGGCCGCACGCTCCAAGCAGCAGGACTTCCGCCCCGTCTACGACTGGTTCGCGACAGGCCTGAAGTTCAGCGAGGGCCGCATGCGCCCGCCACTGGGAATCGCTCCGGGGACGCCGGGACCGGCCTGGGACACTCCTGGCCTCCTGGCTCTCCTGCGCTCCGCCGACCTGGGTATCGAGACGTACGGCACCGAACGTCAGGTCCTGGACGAGGAAGCCCTGCGTCGGCTGTACGGCGGACGGGTACCCCAGCGTGAGCTCGCCAGGCTGGCGGAACGAGGACCGCGGGAGACCGTGCGACCGTGGATCGGCCACCGCGGGCGCACCGGCGTAGTCCGCATGGAACTCCACGAGCAGTCCGCGGGCACCAAGGCGCTGCTGGAGCTGGCCCCGCGATTTCTGTCCGTACTGCGCCGAGGTGGCACGCTCGTCGTCGACGAGATCGACTCCAGCCTTCACCCACTGCTCACCACCCAGCTCATCAAGCTCTTCCAGGAGCCGAGGACCAACCCGCGCGGCGCACAACTCGTCTTCACCTCCCACGACGCCAGCCTGCTCTGCCGTGTCGACGGCGAGGACATCCTCAAGCGGGACCAGGTGTGGTTCGTGGAGAAGGGCCGGTACGGGGAGACGAGACTGTTCGCCCTGTCCGAGTTCAAACCACGCGCCGGCGAGAACCACGAGCGCCGCTACCTGGGAGGCAGCTACGGCGGAGTGCCGTTCATCGACGAGAACCTGTGGAAGCTCGCGCTCGCCGTCGGCGGGCCGCAATAGGGCCGCGCCCCGCACCCTCAGGGACGGTCCAGGCCCCACGTCTGTAGAACGTAGGGCCGCCCCTTCTCCTCGCCCTCGATCAGCGGGACGTCGAGCAGGCTGAAGCCCGCCCTCGTGGCTGCCCCGACGCTGGCGGCGTTGTCGGCCTCAAGCTCCAGGATCACCTGTTCCGCCCCCAGCTCCTCGAAGGCGTACGCGGCCATCACCCGTACCGCCCGTGCGGCCAGACCGTGGCCCCGGTGGGCCGGGCCGACCGCATAGCCGAGTTCCGTGCCCTCGGGGGCGCGTCGCAGCATCACCTCGCCGAGCGGGGCGCCGCCGTCCACGGTGATCGCGAGCAGGATGGTCGAGCCCTCCTCCCGCAGGCGCCGGGCCTTGTCCAGGCGGTCCCGGGCGGCCTCCGCGTCGAAGGGCGAGACGATCGGGGTCCAGTGCGCGACGTCGGCGTGGTCGAACAGGTCCGGCATCGCGGCCAGATCGGTCTCCGTCCAGTCGCGCAGGACGAGGCCCTCCCCCGTGAGCTCGATCCGGTCGGGAAAGGGTGACGTGGTGCTGCTCATGGTGCGGGGCCTCCCTGGCGTGTTCAGGACGGATCAGGATATCCGTACCGCGGCTACCGGGCCCCGTGGTCGAGCAGCCCCAGCACCAGGACGGCCGCCGCCGTGGCGAGGAACACGATGCCGCCCACGATGTCGCGGGAGCCCACCCGCAGGTGGGCGATGATCGCGCCGATGAAGTAGAGGATGAGGCCGGCGGCGGCGAGGGTGCCCAGGAGCGGGACGGCGAGTCCCGCGAGCAGGCCCACGGTGCCCGCCGCGAGCAGCGACCCGAGCACCGGCACCCATCTGCGGTGGATGCCCTTCATGTCCGCCTGGGTCTTGGGGTATTCGTGGCCGATCAGGTAGGTGACGGCGGCGGCTCCGTTGAAGACGGCGCCGAGGATGGTGACCGTGAGGTAGGCGGCGTACACGATGTCTCCGATTCGTTCGGTTCGGTGGGGAACGGTGGTGCCCGGTGCTCCCTTGCGGGAGGCCGTTTCCCTGAACGACGGAACCGGTGGCCCGGCTTGTGACATCGCCCCCTCTCAGCCGCCCAGCGCGTCCTCGATCATCGCGGCCCACTGCGCCACCACGCGGCGGCGGCGGGCCGTGTCGTCGGTGAGGACGTTGGCCAGGCCCAGGCCGCGGGCCATGTCCAGGAGGCCCTGGACCGTTTCGCGTACGCCGGGGCGGTCCTCGTCGGCGTGCAGGAGGCCGACGGCGATGCGGTGGGTCTCGCGGCCGACGCGGGCTTCGAGTTCGGTGACGCGGGGGCGGAGCTGTTCCTCGTTGGAGGCGGCGACCCAGAGCTGGAGGGCGGCGCGGAACAGCGGGCCGGTGTAGAGGTCGACGAGGGCGGCGACGACCTCGGCGCGATCCTGGTCGGGGAGGGCGCGCAGGGCGGCGGAGCGTTCCTCCGCGACGTACTCGACGGCGGCGGTGAACAGGTCCTCGCGGGTGGGGAAGTGGTGCTGGGCGGCGCCGCGCGAGACCCCGGCGCGTTCGGCGACGACGGAGACGGTGGAGCCTGCCCAGCCGTGTTCGGCCAGGCAGGAGACCGCGGCCTCCAGGAGGCCGCGGCGGGTGGCGCGGCTGCGGTCCTGTTTGGGGGGTGTCAGAGCCGCCATGCAGGGTCCCGTCGTTCGAGGAAGGCCGTCATCCCCTCCCGTGCCCCGTCGGAGGCGAAGAGTGCGGCGGAGCGTGCGATCAGGTCTTCGGCGTCCTGGTCGAAAGTCTCCAGCACAGTAGCCGTGACCAGCTCCTTCGATGCGGCCAGCCCCTGGGGCGAGGCCCTGCGCAGTCCATCGAGTACCGGTACGAGCGCCTTGTCCACGTCCTCGGCGGCGAGGGTGACGAGGCCGGTCCTGGCGGCTTCGGTCGCGTCGAAGCGTTCGCCGGTGAGGTAGTAGCGGGCTGCGGCGCGGGGGTCCAGGCGGGGCAGCAGGGGCAGGGAGATGACGGCGGGGGCGAGCCCGAGGCGTGATTCGGTGAGGGCGAAGGAGGAGTCGGGTCCGGCGACCGAGATGTCGCAGGCGCCGAGCAGGCCGAGCCCGCCCGCCCGGACGTGTCCGGTGACCCGGGCGACGACCGGTTTGGGCAGGGTGACGACGCGTCGCATGAGGGCGACGAAGGCATGCGGGTCGGCCGGTGCCTTCAGGTCGGCGCCCGCGCAGAACGTGTTGCCGGTGTGGGTGAGGACCACCGCCCGGACGCTCCGGTCGGTCGCGCAGGCGTCGAGGGCCTCGGTCAGTGCGGCCACGAGCGGGGCGCTCAGCGCGTTGCGGTTGGCCGGGGAGTCGAGGGTGAGGGTGGTGATGCCGCGCTCGTGGGCGGGTGGGGCGAGCCAACTCATCCGATGGGTCTCCCTCTGCTTCTGCCCGGCCGGAGCGTCGAGCGTGGCACCACGGACAAGAACAATCAAGCGCGCTTGCATGATTTGTGCGAGCGCGATGTCCGGGCAGCCCCGCGCCGGACCTCATCCGGCGCGCGCCCTCGACCGAACGCTCCACCGGGCTTCGCCCGGCCGCACCGGGCATCGGCCGGAAGCCGGCTCGACCAGCTCGGCAGCTCCCCCAAGGTGCACAGAACAAGATGCGCAGAAGCAAGATGCGTAGAGAGACCCATACGCCGCGAACGTTTCAGAAGCCGCCCACGGGAAGTACGGGTTCTGCAAGGATGATTCCCATGTCTGAGACGAATGCGACGTCCACCGAGCTGAGGCTGACAGTCTCCGGAACAGAGGCCCTGGAACACCTCCGCGCCCTACGCGAATGGCTGACCCTTGAGGAAGCACTCCGTGGGCGGCTGACGCTGCACGGCGAGGCTCCGGAACCGGGCCACATGGGCACGTCCATGGACGTTCTGATGGTGGCTCTCGGATCGGGCGGCGCCGGCGCCGTACTGGCGCGCTCCCTGACAACCTGGCTGGTCCAGCGGCGCTCCGACATCAAGGTCACGGTGCGGGCGCCGGACGGGGGGCACGTCGAAGTGGACGTCAAACGGGCCGCGGATCCAGCACGGGTGATCGCGGAGGTGCACACACTGCTGGGCCAGTTGGAGAGTTGAAGCAATGTCCAAGCCCTGGACGCCCGACGGGGCTTCCTCCCGTGCGCTGCTGATCGGCGTATCGGACTACAAGTCCCCCGGCCTGGAGCAGATTCCCGCCGTACGGAACAACCTCGACGCACTCAAGGACGCCCTCTCCGGCGAACGCGGCCTGCTCCCCCCGGGACACATCCGCGTCCTCGGCGCAAACGGCACCCCGGTCGACGAAGCCTTGATCGGCGGGGAACTCGCCTCCGCCCGACGCGAGGCCGAAGACCTGCTGCTCATCTACTACGCCGGCCACGGTCTGCTCGACGACGACGGCCTTCTCCACCTGGCCGTCACGGACACCGACCCCGACCCCGGCCACGCCGGCTACACCGCTCTCCCCTTCCAGCTCCTCAAACAGGAACTGGCACAATCCCGCGCCAAGGCAAGGGTCCTCGTGCTCGACTGCTGCTTCTCCGGCCGAGCCGTAGCCGCCATGAGCCCCCAGCACACCCTCCTCGCCGGCCAACTCGACCTGAACGGCACCTACACACTCACCTCCACCACAGCAACCGCCCCCTCACACGCCCCACCCGGCGCCCACCACACCGCCTTCACCGAAGCCCTCCTGAGCGCCCTCACCCAACCCGAAGCACACACCCTCGACGACATCTACCAACACATCGACCAAAAACTGAACAGCACCGGCCTGCCCCGCCCCCAAGCCCGATCGGTCAACGCAGCCAGCAACCTCGTCCTCACCCGCGGACCAGTCAAAACAAAACCCCCCACCACCCACACACCCACACCCACACACCCACCCGGCCCACCAGAAGTACGATTCAGCCGAAACGGAACCCTGAGAGCCCGTATCGTACCCGCAATTATCGGCACCGCACTTCTCCTCCTCAGCGGATTAAGTGCTTACGGAGCCTACAAGCACGACCTCACAATTCTCCTCTTCATGGTATTCCTCCTTCCGGTCGCGCTGCTGTCATTCTGGAGCGCTTTCAGTAAGCGCACATATTTGGAAATCAATGATTCCGGCCTGAAGATCGGATATCACAAAACTTCCCCGAGCGAGATCTCCTGGCAGCATGTCTCCTACGTCGGCATACTGCGCCACTACACCTACGAGGGCAAAAATAAGGTAATCCGGGCGGGGAATGAGCAGGCTCTCCTGGTCATCCGGCTACGACAGCCCGCCACGCCTCCCCCTGGAAGCACCTCCCTCCATGCGGGCCCATTCCGAAAAATTTCTCTTTCTCTTCAACGTATCGATCACATCGGCTGCGAAGTCGCGAATGTCGAAGCCGACCCGATGTGGCTTCGGGAGGCAATCGAACGCCTTAGCGGACTGCCGTGCAAATCTGACCTGGAGCTCTACGCCCTCGACCCGCGACTCAAGCCCACAGCGCCGAGTTCATAGATTCAACAAGGTGCGCACCTCGCTGAACCAGTTGGAGAGTTGAAGCAATGTCCAAGCCCTGGACGCCCGACGGGGCTTCCTCCCGTGCGCTGCTGATCGGCGTATCGGACTACAAGTCCCCCGGCCTGGAGCAGATTCCCGCCGTACGGAACAACCTCGACGCACTCAAGGACGCCCTCTCCGGCGAACGCGGCCTGCTCCCCCCGGACCACATCCGCGTCCTCGGCGCAAACGGCACCCCGGTCGACCGAGGTGCGATCGGCAGGGAGCTCTCCTCCGCCCGGCGTGAGGCCGAAGACCTGCTGCTCGTCTACTACGCCGGCCACGGTCTGCTCGACAACAACGGCCTTCTCCACCTGGCCGTCACAGGCACCGACCCCGATCCCGACAAGAGCACCGGCTTCACCGCTCTGCCCTTCCAGCTCCTCAAGCGTGAACTGGCACAATCCCGCGCCAAGGCAAGGGTCCTCGTGCTCGACTGCTGCTTCTCCGGCCGAGCCGTAGCCGCCATGAGCCCCCAGCACACCCTCCTCGCCGGCCAACTCGACCTGAACGGCACCTACACACTCACCTCCACCACAGCAACCGCCCCCTCACACGCCCCACCCGGCGCCCACCACACCGCCTTCACCGAAGCCCTCCTGAGCGCCCTCACCCAACCCGAAGCACACACCCTCGACGACATCTACCAACACATCGACCAAAAACTGAACAGCACCGGCCTGCCCCGCCCCCAAGCCCGATCGGTCAACGCAGCCAGCAACCTCGTCCTCACCCGCGGACCAGTCAAAACAAAACCCCCCACCACCCACACACCCACACCCACACACCCACCCGGCCCACCAGAAGTACGATTCAGGGCAAAAGTCAGCTGGCGCAAGCGCCTCCCGAACCCATTGCTCATGTTCTGCCTCCCACTCTTTTTGCTTCTACTCTTCGGTGCGTCGATCGGCGCGGGGTTCACTTTCAAAGGGGCGGTTCTCCTTCTGATGAGCCTGCCCGTGCTGCTCGCCATGCGAGTCTCCACGAGGAATGTTCGGGCAAAATACGCAAGCTTGTCCATCGACGGCACCAGCCTGTCGGTGGACAAGCCCGGATGGCCCTCGTTTCGAATTCCCTGGGAGCACGTCTCCCACCTCGGAGTTCTAGATAACTACGTCTTCAGTACGAAAAACCACGGCGTCCTGAAAGCGGAGAAGGTTTTGGTTGTCCGGCTACAGCAGAGCAGCCCTCGCATCAAGGGAACCTGGTTCGCTCCGGCGAAGGGGAACGAGGTTCCCCATTCTCTCAACAGAATCAGGTACGTCGGTTTCCCGATTCAGGACTTCAATGCGGACCCGACGCAACTCCGCCAGGCAGTCGAACGCCTCAGCGACCGGCCGTACCGATCCGATCTGGAACTCGGCGAGCTCGACCCACGGCTCCGTACCACGGTGCCGTGGATGTAGACGCCCCGCACATGGTCCGGCCGGTGGCCGCGGTCCGCGTGGTCACAGGTTGCGGCTCCCTCAGTGCGGCTTCTCCCGGTCCCGCAGTTCGCGGCGCAGGATCTTGCCGGACACGGCGCGGGGTACGGCGTCGATGAACTCGACCCGCCGGATCTTCTTGTACGGGGCGACGCGCTCGGCGACCCACGCCATGACGTCGTCCGCCGTGAGGTCCACGGGGGCGACGGACGGGTGGCGGACCAGGCAGGCCTTGGGGACCTCGTTGCCGTCGGCGTCGTACACGCCGATGACGGCGGCGTCGGCTATGGACGCGTGGCCGAGCAGCAGTGCCTCCAGTTCGGCGGGGGCGACCTGGTAGCCCTTGTACTTGATGAGTTCCTTGACCCGGTCGACGACGAACAGCCAGCCGTCGTCGTCCACGCGGCCGATGTCGCCGGTGTGCACCCAGCCGTCGGCGTCGATCATGGCGGCGGTGGCGTCGGGGCGGCCGAGGTAGCCCTTCATCACCTGCGGGCCGCGGATCAGGATCTCGCCGTCGGTGTGGGTTCCGGCGTCCTCGCCGGAGGCGTCGAGGGAGACGATGCGCATCTCGGTGTTGGGCAGCAGGGTGCCGACGGCTCCGGGCGGCGGGTTCTCGGCGGCCAGCGGGACGACATGGGTGCCGGGCGAGAGCTCCGTCATCCCGTACGCCTGGCGCACGGGAGGCAGTCCGAGGCGGGCCGAGCAGGCGGCGGCGAGTTCGGCGTCGAGCGGGGCGGCGGAGCTGACGATGTACTCCAGCGAGGACAGGTCGTAGCGGTCGACGACCGGGTGCTTCGCGAGGGCCAGCACGATCGGCGGGGCCACGTACAGGCCGGTGATGCGGTGCTTCTCGATCGCGGTCAGGAACTGGGGGAGGTCGAAGCGCGGCAGGACGACGACGGTGGCGCCGGTCCGCAGCGGCGCGTTCATCAGGGCGGTCAGCCCGTAGATGTGGAAGAAGGGGAGCACGGCCAGGATGCGGGCGCCGGCGCCCATGGGGACGAAGGGGCGCAGCTGTTCCAGGTTGGTGGCCATGGAGCGGTGGGTGAGCATGACGCCCTTGGGGATGCCCGTGGTGCCGGAGGAGTACGGCAGCGCGGCGATGTCCTGGGCGGGGTCGATGGTGATCATCGGTTCGGGTGCGGTGGTGGTGAGCATGTCGAGGACCGAGGTGTGCCCTTCGGCCCGGTCGCAGACGAAGATCTCCTCGATGCCGCCGACGAGTTCGGCCGCGCGGCGGGCCGTGTCCAGGAGCGGGGAGACGGTGACGATCCAGCGCGCGGAGGAGTCGCGGAGCTGTTTGGCGAACTCCTCGGCCGTGGCGAGCGGGTGGGCGGTGGTGACGGTGGCTCCGGCCCGGGTGGCGCCGAAGAAGACGGCGGGGTAGGCGATGGTGTTCGGGCTGTGCAGGGCGAGTACGTCGCCCTTGACGAGACCGGCGGCGGCCAGCCCCGCGGCGATCTTCCGGTGGAAGGAGTCGAGCTGCCGGTAGGTGAGCCGGCTGCTGTCGTCCGTACCGTCGATCAGGGCGACCGTGTCGCCGTACTCCGCGGCGGCCTGGCCCAGCACCGCGTCGTGGATGGCCGTGTCGAGTGGCTGGACGTCGGGGTAGTCGCTCCGGAACACGTGCACCATGGCGGGAGTCCCTTCGATGCGGAATGGCGGGGCGGCGGCGGGAACGGGCCGCTCCGTACGACGCGTGGGTGGCGTGCGGCGCCGGGGCCGGGATCCGCGAAAACCCGGGGCGGGTCCCGTACGGCGTGGAGGGACAGGATGGCTGCTGTCAGTACGACTTGGGGAGACCCAGGGACTGATGGGACACGTAGTTCAGGATCATTTCCCGGCTGACCGGTGCGATCCGGGCGACCCGGGACGCGGTGATGAGGGAGCCGAGGCCGTACTCGCGGGTGAGGCCGTTGCCACCGAGGGTGTGCACCGCCTGGTCGACGGCCTTCACGCATGCCTCCCCGGCCGCGTACTTCGCCATGTTCGCGGCCTCGCCCGCGCCGACGTCGTCCCCGTCGTCGTAGAGCCGGGCGGCCTTCTGCATCATCAGCCGGGCCAGTTCGAGTTCGATGTGCGCCTGGGCGAGGGGGTGTGCGATGGCCTGGTGGGCGCCGATGGGCTCCTTCCACACCTGGCGGGTCTTCGCGTACTCGACGGCGCGGCCCAGCGCGTAGCGGCCCATCCCGATGCCGAAGGCCGCGGTCATGATGCGTTCCGGGTTGAGCCCGGCGAAGAGCTGGAGGAGGCCCGCGTCCTCGTCGCCGACGAGCGCGTCGGCGGGCAGCCGCACCTCGTCGAGGACCAGCTCGAACTGCTTCTCCGGCGCCTGGAGTTCCATGTCGATCTGCGAGCGCCGGAAGCCGGGGGCGTCGCGCGGGACGATGAAGAGGCAGGGCTTCAGCTTGCCGGACCTGGCGTCCTCGGTGCGGCCGACGATGAGCGTGGCGTCGGCGATGTCGACGCCGGAGACGAAGACCTTGCGGCCGGTGAGCAGCCACTCCTCGCCGTCGCGGCGGGCGGTGGTGGTGATGCGGTGCGAGTTGGAACCGGCGTCCGGCTCGGTGATCCCGAAGGCCATGGTGAGGCTGCCGTCCGCGAGGCCGGGCAGCCACTGCCGCTGTTGTTCGTCGGTCCCGAAGCGGGCTATGACGGTGCCGCAGATGGCGGGCGAGACGACCATCATGAGGAGCGGCGAGCCGGCCGCCCCCAGCTCCTCCAGCACGATGGAGAGTTCGGCCATGCCGCAGCCTCCGCCGCCGTGCTCCTCGGGAAGGTTCACGCCGAGATAGCCGAGCTTGGCGGCCTCCGCCCACAGCTCGTGGGGGTGGGCGCCGTCGCGGACGACGGCGGTCATGTAGTCGCGTCCGTACCGCTTGCCGAGGGCGGCGACGGCGGCGCGCAGGGCCTGGTGCTCTTCGCTTTCGAGGACGGTGCTCATGCGGTCTCCTCAACGGGTGCGGATGCGTCGTCCGTGACGACTGCGAGCAGTGCGCCGACCTCCACCTGGAGGCCGGGTGCGGCGTGGAGCGCGGTGAGGGTGCCGGTGGCGGGGGCGAGGACGCGGTGCTCCATCTTCATCGCCTCCAGCCAGATCAGCGGCTGCCCGGCCTCGACGGCGGACCCGGCCGCCAGCCCCTCGGCCAGACGGACCACCGTGCCGGGCATCGGGGCGAGCAGGGAGCCGGGTTCGGTCCGTTCGGCGGGGTCGGTGAAGCGGGGCAGGGCGGTGAAGGCGTACGAGCCGGTGGCGGTGTCCACGTACCGCCGGTCGTCGTGGCCGTGGACGTCGAAGTGCCGGGTGACGCCGTCCGTTTCGAGCGTGACGCGGCCGGGACTCGCGGAGACGACGCGGACGCCCTCCGCGGGGGCGGCGAACCCGTCGCGGGTGGTGCGGTAGGTGATCTCGTGCTCGCCGCCGTCCGGTTCGCTGCGGTAGCGCCTGAGGCGGGGCTGCGAGGGGAGGTTGCGCCAGGCGCCGAAGCGGGTGACGCCTGGGGTGGCGGTGTTGCGGGCCGCCTCCGCGAGGGCGGCGGCGGTCGCGGCGAGCCGGACGGCCGCCTCTTCGGGTGCGGGGGTCAGCGCCTTCAGGTGGCGTTCGTAGAAGCCGGTGTCCAGGCGGGCCGCCACGAAGTCCGGGTGGCGCAGGGAGCGTACGAGCAGGTCGCGGTTGGTGACCGGGCCGTGGACGCGGGCGCGCTCCAGGGTGCGGGCCAGGAGGCGTACGGCTTCGGTGCGGGTGGGGGCGTGGGCGATGACCTTGGCGATCATCGGGTCGTAGTGCACGCCGATGGTGTCGCCGCCGGTGTATCCGGTGTCCAGGCGCACGCCGGGTTCGTCCGGTACGTCGAGCGAGAGCAGTGCTCCGGTCTGTGGCTGCCAGTCGCGGGCCGGGTCCTCCGCGTAGAGCCGGGCCTCGACGGCGTGCCCGGCGGGGTGCGGGGGTGCGGCGGACGGCAGGGGTTCGCCCTCGGCGGTGCGCAACTGGAGCGCGACGAGATCGAGGCCGAACACGGCCTCGGTGACGGGGTGTTCGACCTGGAGGCGGGTGTTCATCTCCAGGAAGTACGGCCGCCCGTCGTCGGTGACGAGGAATTCGACGGTGCCCGCGCCCCGGTAGCCGACGGCCCGTGCGGCGGCGACGGCGGCGTCGTGCAGCCGGTCGCGCAGCCCGTCGTCGAGACCGGGTGCGGGGGCCTCCTCGATGACCTTCTGGTGGCGGCGCTGGAGGGAGCAGTCGCGGGTGCCGAGCGCCCAGACGCCGTCGTGCGCGTCGGCCATGATCTGGACCTCGACGTGCCGGCCGCGCTCCACGTAGGGCTCGGCGAAGACCTCGCCGTCCCCGAAGGCGGACAGCGCCTCGGCTGACGCTGCCGTCAACTCGTCTTTCAGAGCGTCGAGTTCGCGGACGATCCGCATGCCCCGGCCGCCGCCGCCCGAGGCCGCCTTGAGGAGCAGCGGCAGGTCCTGCGCGCGGGCCGCGGCCGGGTCGACGGGGGCGAGGAGCGGGACCCCGGCGGCGGCCATCAGCTCCTTGGCGCGGGTCTTGGACGCCATCAGCTCGATGGCCCTGACCGGCGGGCCGACCCAGACCAGCCCCGCGTCCCGCACGACGGCGGCGAACCCGGCGTTCTCGGAGAGGAAGCCGTACCCGGGGTGGACGGCGTCGGCGCCCGCCGCGAGGGCGGCGGCGACGACGAGGTCACCGCGCAGATACGTGTCACCGGGTGCGGCCCCCGGCAGCCGTACGGCGGTGTCGGCCTCCCGTACGTGGAGCGCGCCGGCGTCCGCGTCGGAGTACACGGCGACGGTCGCGATGCCGAGTGCGCGGCAGGTGTGGAAGATGCGGCAGGCGATCTCGCCGCGGTTGGCGACAAGCAGAGTGGTGATCATGTGTGTCCTCACATCCGGAAGATGCCGAAGCCGCCGCGGGCGCCCTCGACCGGTGCGGTGTGGATGGCCGACAGGCACATCCCGAGGACGGTCCTGGTGTCGCGCGGGTCGATGACCCCGTCGTCGTACAGCCGCCCGGACAGGAACATCGGCAGGGACTCGGCCTCGATCTGCTGCTCCACCATGGCGCGCAGTGCGGCGTCCGACTCGTCGTCGTACGGGCGTCCCTTCGCGGCGGCGGAGGCGCGGGCGACGATGGAGAGCACCCCGGCCAGTTGCTGCGGGCCCATGACGGCGGACTTGCTGCTGGGCCAGGCGAACAGGAAGCGCGGGTCGTACGCCCGGCCGCACATGCCGTAGTGCCCCGCGCCGTAGGAGGCGCCCATCAGCACGGACAGGTGCGGGACCTTCGAGTTCGACACCGCGTTGATCATCATCGCGCCGTGCTTGATGATGCCGCCCTGCTCGTACTCCTTGCCGACCATGTAGCCGGTGGTGTTGTGGAGGAAGAGCAGCGGGATGTCGCGCTGGTTGGCGAGCTGGATGAACTGGGCGGCCTTCTGCGACTCCTCGCTGAACAGCACGCCCTGCGCGTTGGCGAGGACGCCGACCGGGTAGCCGTGCAGCCGCGCCCAGCCGGTGACCAGGCTGGTCCCGTAGAGCGGTTTGAACGCGTCGAAGTCCGAGCCGTCGACCAGCCGGGCGATGACCTCGCGCGGGTCGAAGGGCACCTTCAGGTCGCCGGGCACGATCCCGATCAGCTCGTCCTCGTCGTACTTCGGCGGCTCGGCCGGGCCCGGATCTCCGTGCGCCTTGCGCCAGTTGAGACGGGCGACGATACGGCGGGCCTGCCGCAGGGCGTCCTGCTCGTCGACGGCGAAGTGGTCGGCGAGACCCGAGGTGCGGGCGTGCATCTCGGCGCCGCCGAGCGACTCGTCGTCGCTCTCCTCACCGGTCGCCATCTTCACCAGCGGCGGACCGCCGAGGAACACCTTGGACCGGTCCTTGATCATCACGGTGTGGTCGGACATGCCGGGGACGTACGCCCCGCCGGCCGTGGAGTTGCCGAAGACGACCGCCACGGTCGGGATGCCGGCCGCCGACAGCCGCGTGAGGTCGCGGAACAGCGCCCCGCCGGGGATGAAGATCTCCTTCTGCGAGGGGAGGTCGGCACCGCCCGACTCGACGAGGCTGATGGTGGGCAGCCGGTTGGCGAAGGCGATCTCGTTGGCGCGCAGGGCCTTCTTCAGCGTCCAGGGGTTGGAGGCGCCGCCGCGTACGGTCGGGTCGTTGGCGGTGATCAGGCACTCCACTCCCTCGACCACCCCGATCCCGGTGACGAGCGAGGCCCCCACCGCATAGTCACTGCCCCAGGCGGCGAGCGGCGACAGCTCCAGGAACGGGGTGTCCTCATCGACCAGGAGCTCGATGCGCTCGCGGGCCGGCAGCTTGCCGCGCGAGCGGTGCCGCTCGACGTACTTCTCACCGCCGCCCTCCAGCGCCTTGGTGTGCGCGGCGTCGAGTTCGGTGAGCTTGTCGAGCATGGCCGCGCGGTTCGCGCTGTATTCGGGGCTCGCGGTGTCGAGCCCGGTGGGCAGGACGGTCATGCGTGCACCTCCGGTGCGTCGGCGCCGCCCAGAAGGGCCACGGGTATCTCCAGGTGGCGCGAGCGCAGCCACTCCCCCACCGCCTTGGCCTGCGGGTCGAAGCGGTGCTGGGCGGCGACGCCCTCGCCGAGCAGCCCGTGGACGGTGAAGTTCAGGGCGCGCAGGTGGGGCAGGACATGGCGTACGACGGTGAGCGGGGCGGTCTCCGGGAGCAGTTGGCGGAAGCGCTCGACGGTCAGCTCGTGGGCCAGCCACCGCCAGGCCTCGTCGCTCCGCACCCACACCCCGACGTTGGCGTCCCCGCCCTTGTCGCCGCTGCGGGCGCCCGCGAGCCGCCCGAGCGGTGCGCTGCGGGTGGGCAGCCCGGCGGCCAACGGCTCGGGCAGTGAGGGCTGTTCGACGTCCGCGAGGACCTGCGTCCGTGCGGGCGGTTCCTGCGTCTCGCGCCGCCCGTCCGGGAGCACGGCGACCTGCGTCACCTCCTTCGCCGGTACGTACCGGGCCTCGAACACCCCGTAGGGCGCGCCCTTCCCGGGCGGGGCGGTGACGTGGAAGCCCGGGTAGCTGCCGAGGGCCAGCTCGATCGCGGCACCGGACAGGGCCCGCCCGACGGCGTCCGGGTCCTGGTCGCGGACGACGAGCCGGAGCAGCGCGCTCGCGGTCTCCTCGCTCGCGGCGTCGGCCCGGTCGGTACGGGCAAGCTCCCACCGCACCTCTTCCGGCCGGCGCCCGGCACGGTCGAAGGCGTCCGCGACCTGGTCCCGGACGAGCTGCGCCTTGGCCTCGACATCGAGTCCGGTGAGGACGAAGACGACCTCGTTCCGCCAGCCGCCGAGCCGGGTGAGTCCGGCCTTGAGGGTGGGCGGCGGGGCCTCACCCCGCACCCCGGAGATCCTGACCCTGTCCGGGGCTTCCTGTGCCAGCCGTACGGTGTCGAGGCGGGCGGTGACGTCGGGTCCGGCGTACCGGGCGCCGCCGGTCTCGTAGAGCAGTTGGGCGGTGACCGTACCGATGTCGACGACGCCGCCCGTGCCGTCGTGCTTGGTGATGACGGACGTGCCGTCGGCGTGGATCTCGGCGACGGGGAAGCCGGGCCGCCGCAGGTCGTGGCCGCGGAAGAAGGAGTAGTTCCCGCCGGTGGCCTGGGTGCCGCACTCCAGGACGTGCCCGGCGACGACGGCCCCGGCGAGCGCGTCGTGGTCCCCGGGTCCCCAGCCGAAGTGGGCGGCGGCGGGCCCGGTGACGAGCGCGGCGTCGGTGACCCGGCCGGTGACGACGACGTCGGCCCCGTCCCGCAGGCAGGCGGCGATGCCGTCGCCGCCGAGGTAGGCGTTGGCGGTGAGGTAGCCGTCGGGTACGGGGAGGCTGTCGCCCTCGACATGGGCGACGCGCACGGGCACGCCCACCTTGTCGGCCAACTCCCGTACGGCGTCCGCGAGTCCGGCCGGGTTGAGCCCGCCGGCGTTGGTGACGATCCGCACCCCGCGCTCCCGGGCGAGCCCGAGGCCCTCCTCCAACTGGCGCAGGAAGGTGGTGGCGTAGCCGCGCGAGGGGTCCTTGAGCCGGCCGCGGCCGAGGATCAGCATGGTCAGCTCGGCGAGGTAGTCGCCGGTGAGGACGTCGAGGGGGCCGCCGGTGAGCATCTCGCGCACGGCGTCGAAGCGGTCGCCGTAGAACCCGGAGGCGTTGCCGATCCGCAGCGGCGCGGGCACGTCCGTCACGTGCGACGCGGACACGTCCGTCACGTGCGACGCGGACACGTCCGTCACGTGCGACGCGGACACGGGTACGGGCGCGGGTACGGGCGCGGGTGTGTCCGTCACTTCCCGGTCTCCTGCCGCGGGGCGCGTCCGGGTCCGGCGGGCCCGGCGAAGGCCTGCGCGATGCCCAGCCACACCTCGGCGTCGGCCCCCTCGGCCCGGACGGCGAGGTCGTCGCGGTGGGCGCGCTGGGTGACGAGCAGGCAGAAGTCGTGCAGCGGCCCGGTGACCCGCTGGGCGGCGCCCTCGGGCCCGTAGGCGATCAACTCACCGCCGGGTCCCTCCAGTTCCACCCGGAACTCCTCTCCGGGCGCCTCGATCCCCCGGACGAGGAAGGCGTAGTCCCTGGCCCGTACCCCGATCCGTGCGACGTGCCGCAGCCGGGCGGTGGGGGTGCGGGTGACACCGAGCGCGTCGGCCACGTCCTGGCCGTGCGCCCAGGTCTCCATGAGCCGCCCGGTCGCCATGGAGGCGACGCTCATGGGCGGCCCGTACCAGGGGAACCGGGTCCCGGCCGGGGCCGCCCGCAGGGCCTCCTGGAGGCGCTCGCGCCCGGCGCGCCAGTGGGTGAGCAGGGCGCCGGGGGCGTACGCCGCGACGACCTCACCGGCGGCCTCGTCGACGAAGCCCTCGGGGTCCCGCATCGCCTTCGCGACCTCGTCCGCGAACTGCCCGGGGTCGGTGACGGAGAGCAGCGCCACCTCGTCGGTCCAGCTCAGATGGGCCACCTGGTGGGCGACGGTCCACCCGGCCGCGGGGGTGGCCCCGGCCCATTGCGGGGCGCTCAACCCGGCCACCAGCAGGTCGAGTTCCTCGCTCTCGCTGCGCAGGTCGTCGAGCACGGCTGAGGCATCGGACACGGTGCGCTCCCCTCGGGGCGTGGCGGTGTGCCCCGGAGCCTGCCAGCGGGACGGAAAACAATCAAGCGTGCTTGCATTATTTTTGCCGCGCGATTCCTCCGGAGCACCTCCCCCGGGCTGCCCACCCGGCAGATACCCAGCACATACCCGGCAGGCACCCAGCAAGCATCCGGCAGGCACCCGGCACCGGGGGGTACCCCCACTGTCACCCGGGGCCTCAGACAGTCATGTACCGGGCGGGCAGCCCCATCGACCGGAAATGCGGTTCCGACCAGGATTAGTGATGTCCGAAAGGGAGCCCCACCGGGCCCGCCGGACACGGCAAAAAAAGTAACCGTCCCCAGCTGTTCACATGACTCCCAGGAATGAAATAGCCATGACTGAGACCGTACGGAAGAACCGCCGCCTGCGCCCCGCCCTCGTGGGTATGTGCCTGGCCGCCGCATTGACGGGAATCTCCGCCTGTGCGGATTCGACTCCGTCCGATTCCGGCAATTCGAAGAGCCCCGGCCAGTCGTCCCGGCAGAATTCCGGTGCCCCGGCCGCCGCGAAGCCGTCGACGCCCGCCGCGGCGGCGTCCCTCCGCATGGTCGAGAACGGTGACCACAGCCTGGCCTTCCACGTCACGCCCGGCCGTCTGCCGGCTCTGGTCCTGGACGCGGGGGGCGGTGAGGACTCGTCGTACTGGAAGAAGATGGCGCCCGAGCTGGCGAAGAAGACCGGTTCCATGGTGGTCACGTACGACCGGGCCGGAATGGGGAAGAGCGACGAGGTTCCCGGGGCATGGAAAGTCGAGAACGCGGTATCCGATCTGAAGGCCGGGCTGACGAAGCTGGGAATCACCCATGACGTGATCCTGGTCTCGCATTCCCAGGCGGGCGAGGTCGCCACGTATTTCGCCAAGGAGAACCCGAATTGGCTCACGGGTGCCGTCCTCGTCGACGGAAGTCTTCCCGAGTTCTATACGGACGAGGAGACGGCGAGGATCGAAGCCGCGAACAAGGCCCAGGTGGAGGCTCTCAAGGACCAGCCCTCGACGCAGCAGACCCGCCAACTGCTCGCCACCGCGGACGGCTACGGCCCGATGCACCGCGCGTACCACCAGGTGTCCTGGCCGCAGGGCGTACCGGCGACGGCCATCGTCTCGGAGAAGACCCCGTTCGAGACCCCGGACGACGCGCGGCTCTGGCGCGACGCCCAGCAGGAGTTCGTGAAGGGCGCCCCGAACCGCGACCTCGTGACCGCCGCGAAGAGCTCGCACGACATCGCCCACGACCGCCCGGACGTCGTTGTCACCGCGGTGGGGCGGATGCTGAAGGCGGCGGGCTGACCGTGAGCGGTGACGGTGGCTTCACCGATCCGGGCGTGGCACGGGGAGGCTCGGGCCGCGATCGGGCCGGCCCGAGCCTCCGTGCCGTGGTGCGGGTCAGGCGGACTGGGCCACTCTGCCGGCGCCGGCCTTCGCCGGTGCGATGCCGAAGATGTCCACCGCGTGGTAGTACGTCCAGGCCGTGGCGTTGCACGAGGTCAGCGTCGCGCCGGAGTAGGCGGAGCAGACGCGCTTGAGGTCCTCGTAGAGGGCGGAGTCGACGCGGGCCTTGTTCGCGGAGAACGTGCCGGCGGCCTTGTAGTTGCGGTAGCCGAAGTCATGGCGGGCGCAGGCCGTTTGGAAGGGGAAGCCGAACGGGTTGTCGGGCGAGGAGCTGCAGTAGTCCGTGGACCAGTCGAAGCCGTACGCACCCCAGGCGCCCTGGTTGTTGCGGGCGGCGTTCCAGGCGTTGTAACTGGACGCGCTCGTCTGGGTCCAGGAGCTGAGGACCTGGGGCTTGTCCGCCGGGGCGGCGGAAGCGGATACGGCGGGCAGCAGGGCGAGGGGGAGCGACAGGGCGGCCGTGGCGAGCAAGGTGGCGAAGCGGCGACGCATGGACAACCTCCGGTTGATGTGGGGGGAGTTGTGGAAGCTGATCGCCTCGTGGGTCTCATGAGGCGGCTCCAGGATGCCGTCATGTACATGACTAGTGCGGCGCTTTCGTCAATCGGCCTCGCCGTTTCGGTCGAGATGGAGCCGGAAGCGGGGGAGGAATGACGAAAAATGCCTTCTGAGCCGGGACGTTGAACCTTGTCGAAGGAGTACGTCGAGCAGCAGAAGCTTCCGTCCGCGGGTAGTCGCCAACGAAAGTCTCCGGTCCGTCCGGGAGTTGAGAGCGCGGAGCACGGCCGAGCCCGGAACGGCCCCTCCAGGAGGAGAGCCGCTCCGGGCACGAGGGGGGACAGACACCAGCGGTCAGAGAGCCGCCACGTGGTAGGGCGACACGTTCATCCATCCGTTGGCCGCCGCGCCGTTGCGCGTACCCGTGGTGGCCTTGGCCAGGGTGTACCAGGAGTCGACGTAGTCGGGGTCGTCGGTCCACCAGGACGTGGGAATGGCGTCCAGGAGCGCGTCGGCCAGGGGGATGTACACCCCCTGGTCGGTGATGGTCAGCAGGGCAGTGACGATGGCCTTGGCGAGCGCCTGGTAGTTGGTGTCGCCGTCGTCCTCCATCATGACCGCGTCGGCCATCTCGTACTTGTAGTTCGACCAGTTCACGAGGATCTGGTTCGGGTAGTACGTGGTGTCGTCGTTGTTCAGGTACGGCATCTCGACGGTGTCGACGCGCGGCGTGCCGTCCTTGCCGAAGCCGGTCACCAGGGTGAAGATCTCGGCGTCACCCTTGATCCACGGCTCCTTGTCGTCGGAGAGCCGAACCGAGTTGATCAGCGTGGTGTCGATTCCCTCGGCGGCCGCCGGAGCGGCGACGTTCAGCCGGGCGGCCGGGACCGGCACCTGGAGGCCCTTCGCCTCCAGTGCCTCGTTGACGACCTTCAGGCCCTCGGTGACGGCCTTGGCGCCGTCGACGTCGACGAGGTAGACGGGCCGGTCCGGGGCGGCGGCGAGGGACAGCTCGTGGGCGGTGCCCGCACTGTCGTACGCGGTGAACGTCGACGCGTCGTCGTCGGACGGCGCGGCGGCCACCAAGGGGGCCACGCCCCCCTTGAGCGAGGCCTTCATCGACGCGTCCGCCAGGCCGACCCGCAGCAGCGAACCGACCCGTCCGCCCAGCCCCTTCGCGGCACGGACGCCCCGGTCGGCCGCCGCCACCTGCGGCGCGAGGCGTGCACCGGCGACGGTGGTGGACGTGCGGGTCAGCGCTCGCAGGTCCACCGAGTCGGCGGCCAGCGCCGCGTCCCGGACCTGTCTCCCCCAGGCCGGATCGGTGAGGGCCACCGCGAGCGAACGCGCAGTCGCGTCCTCGATACCGGCGACCGACGACACCGGCGTGGCGGCGGAATCGACCCGGTCGTTCTGTCCGGCGAACGCGGTGCCCTGGAGGGGTAACAGGGCGGTTGCGGCCAGCGCGACCCCGATCAGGGTGGTGCGCAGGGGTGTTGATGTGGTCAAGGCGGTCTCCTGCTGAATGAGTCGTGGCAATTCAGGGGGTGACAGCGGGTCTGTCTATGCGAGTAGATCTGAAGGTCTACCCGCATAGCCCCCCAGGAAAAGATGTACCGAACATGACAAAAGCAAACTCCTGAGCGCCAAGATCTTCAGGTTCGACCACTGGCCCCTGCCCCCGTCTCCTGTCCCCTGTCCCCCGTGCGAGCTACCCGCAGGTGCGCTCCGCAGCGTGATGATTCGAGGCCGCCGTCTCCGTAGCGTCAGGGCCGACGACGCATCACAGCAACCGATGCGGACCCCCTACCCCTTTTCCTGTTCGGAGGACGAAATGGCGCGCATCATCAGGAAGACCGCCCTGGCCGCACTGTGCATCACCGCGGCCTGTGCGGGACTCGTGGCGTGCGACGACGACGACGAGGGCTTCCTGGAAGGACTGGACGGCAACCCTTCGCTGTCGAAGCCCGCCCTGGACGGGCTCTCCGGAACGAAGAAGATCAGCGTCGAGGGCCATTCGGTGAACGTCTCCTGCTCCGGCAGCCCGGTCGACGGCAAGCCGGTCGTCGTCGTCCTGGCCGGGCTGGATGACGGGCTGAAGAAGACCGCCGCCTTCCGGAAGACCCTGAGCGAGAAGGACCGGGTCTGCTCCTACGACCGGCTCGGGGAAGGCGCGAGCGACGCGCCGGCCGGCCCGCAGACCATCGCCGCCAGCGGGAAGATCCTCACCGGCGTGCTCAACCAGGTCGCCGGTGACGCACCCGTCGTCCTGGCCGGGCACTCGCTGGGCGGGCTGCTCGCCGCCCGGTACGCCCCCGACCACCAGGACCGGGTCAAGGGGCTGGTGCTGATGGACGCCACGTCTCCCACGTCGAACGGGGACATCAAGAAGGTGATCCCCGAGTCCGCCACCGGCGACAGCGCGGACCTCCGCGCGCAGACCGCCGCGGCCGGCGAGGGGCAGAACCGGGAGAAGCTCGTCTTCCCCGACGCCGCGGTCCGCTCGGCCGGAGACATCCCGGTGGAGGTCATCCAGCACGGAACCAAGTACCTCGGCGCGTTCCCCGTGTACGGGGACGGCCTGGAGAAGGTGTGGTCGGAAGGGCAGCGCAAGTGGACCGCGGTCTCCAGCCGCAGCAAGCTCAGCACCGCCGCCGACAGCGGTCACTACATCTACGTCGACCGGACCGAACTCGCCGTCAAGGCCGTCCGGAGCGTCGCCGCGCAGGCCGCGGAGTAGCCCCCCGCCCAGCCCGCCCGGCCGCTCAGCCGCCGCGCGGCTTCCGCAGGCCCCTCACCTGGCTGCGTACCGCGCCCATGCTCGCCCCGATCACCAGGGCGATGGCCAGGGCGTCCGTGGTGGAGAGCGCCTGGTCGAGGATGAGGAAGCCGGCCGTGGCCGCGATCGCGGGTTCCAGGCTCATCATGATCGCGAAGGTGGGTGCGGGCAGCCGGCGCAGCGCCATCAGTTCGAGGGTGTACGGGAGTACCGAGCTCAGCACCGCGACGGCCGCGCCCAGTGCGAGCGTGCTGGGCACCAGGAGCTTCGAGCCCGACTCCATGATGCCGAGCGGCAGCGAGAGCAGCGCCGCCACCACCATCGCCATGGCCAGTCCGTCGGCCTGCGGGAAGCGGCGGCCGGTGCGGGCGCTGAAGATGATGTACGCCGCCCACATGGCTCCCGCGCCGAGGGCGTACGCGGCGCCCACCGGATCGAGGCGGTCGAAGCCGCCGCCGCTCAGCAGCAGGACCCCGCCCAGCGCGAGGCCCGCCCAGACCACGTTGACCAGACGGCGCGAGGCGAAGACCGAGAGGGCGAGCGGGCCCAGCACCTCCAGGGTGACGGCCGCGCCGAGCGGGATGCGGTCGGCGGCCTGATAGAAGAGCGTGTTCATGCCGCCCATCGCGACGCCGAACGCGAGCACCGTGCCCCAGTCGGCGCGCGAGTGCCCGCGCAGCCTGGGACGGCACACCACGAGCAGCACCAGGGCGGCGGCGGCCAGCCGCAGTGTGACGACACCGAGGGCGCCGGCCTTCGGCATCAGCAGGACCGCGACCGCCGCTCCGAACTGGACGGAGAGGCCGCCCGCCACCACGAGCGCGACCGGGGCGAGCGCGGCTCCGCGCCCGCCGGCCCGGCCCGGCCCGCCCTGTTCACCGAGGGCGGTGACGGCCTCGGGGACGGCGACTGCTGCGGCCGATTCTGCGGCGGTGCCCTGGTCGTTCACCTGTGGCCTGACTTCCTGAGTTCACGAATACGGCAGAGACCATCCAGTGCAACACACTGAACTGCCCAATTGAAGATGCTGCACTCATCCCGTGCGGCTCGTCCCCCTACCGTAGGCACCTCCGCGCGGCGCGTGAAATGCCGACTGGGCTCCCGTTATGCTTCCCGCGCATGAGTACAGGACAGGGCGCGGACCGGAGCGCGGAGACGGGCCGGGACACCGGCGGGAACACGGACCGGGACGCGGACCCGGACACCGGCCGGAGCGCCGGGCGCGGGGTCGAGATCCGTCATCTGCGGGCGTTCCTCGCCGTGGCCGACGAGTACAGCGTCACCCGGGCCGCCGCCCGGCTCCGGCTCACCCAGCCCGCCGTCTCACGGACCCTGGCCGCCCTGGAGCGGCACCTCGGCATCCGGCTCGTCGACCGCTCCACCCACCACCTGGCCCTCACCCCCGAGGGCGTCGAATTCCGCGACAAGGCCGCCGCCGCGGTGGCCGCGTTCGACGAGGCGCTCGACCCCGGCGGGCTGCGGCGGTGGCCGCTGCGGCTCGGGCACGCCTGGTCCGCGTTCGGCCGGTACACCACACCGCTGCTCCGCAGCTGGCAGGAGCGGTATCCGCAGACCCCGCTCGAACTCCTGCGGATCGACGACCGCACGGCCGGGCTGACCCGCGGCGAGGTCGACGCCGCACTGCTGCGCGGGCCGGTCGAGGCGCCCGGCCTCCTCACCGAGGTGCTGTTCGACGAGGAACGGGTCGCGGCCGTGGCGGCGGACGGCCCACTGGCGGCCCGCGCCGCACTCCGGCTCGCCGATCTGGCGACCGGCACCGTCGTCCTGAACACCGTCTCCGGCACCACGACCCCCGACCTGTGGCCGCCGTCCGCGCGGCCCGCCGCCACCCTCACCGTCGCCAACACCGACGACTGGCTGACCGCCATCGCGGCGGGCCGGGGCGCCGGGGTCTCCACCGCCTCGACCGCCGCCATGCACCCGCACGCCGGTGTCGTCTACCGGCCGCTCACCGACGCCCCGACCGTGCCGGTCCTGCTCGCCCGCCGCGACGCCCCCGGCCATCCGGCGCTCGCCGATCTCGCGGCGCTGGCCCGCGAGATCGTGGGGCGGGACGTCACGGGGTGAGGCAATCTCCCGGCCGGCGGATCGTCGATCCGTGGGCCGGCGAGATGGACGACTTCGGCCACTGCGGCGGCGGTACGGGCCGGCTGGACCGGGTGGCCGCCTGTTGCTGTAGCTACATAATGTAGCTACATTCGAAGCATGGAAACGATCGGGCTTCGCGAACTCAACCAGAACCCGTCCAGGGCCGTGGCCCTGGTGCGCTCGGGCGTGCCCATACTCGTCACCGACCGCGGCGTACCGGTCCTGCGCATGGTGCCCGAGACCGAGACACCCGATCCGCTCCGCCGCATGATCGAGTCCGGGGATGCCACTCCCCCCGCCGAGCAGGGCATGCCGGACCTGGCGCCCGACCTCGCACCGGAGCTGCCGAGCCTCTCCGGCCTGCTCCTCTCGGAGCGTGACGAGGAGCGTCGACGTTGATCTACCTCGACTCATGCGCACTGATGAAATTCATCAAGCCGGAGCCGGAATCCGCAGCCCTGCGCGCATGGCGCGCAGGGCTGCCCGAGGGCACCGAGCTACTCACGAGCGATCTGGCCCGTCTGGAGATCACCCGCACACTGCACCGGGCCGGAGCCGATCCTCAGCGCATCGCCTACTTCACGGCACAGGCCGTCCGGGGCGTCTATCTCATCGACCTCACCAGCACCGTACTGGCGCGCGCCACCGCCTACCAGGCGCGCAGGCTGGGCACCCTGGACTCCATCCATCTCGCCACCGCCGATCCGTTCCGGGTCGGCCTCACCGCCTTCGTCACGTATGACGGTGAACTGGCCCGAGCCGCAACGGACTTCGGGCTGCCGGTGCACGCACCGGCTTAGGGCCTCCCTGATTCCAGCCCCTCCGCCAGCACCTCCGCCAGGTGCCGTGCCCGTACCCCGCCCAGCTGGTCCAGCTGGGTGCGGCAGGAGAACCCGTCCGCCAGGATCTCCGTACCCGGCGCCGCCTCCCGCACCGCCGGCAGCAGCGCGTCCTGCGCGCAGGCCGTGGAGACCTCCCAGTGGCCGCGTTCGAAGCCGAAGTTGCCGGCCAGTCCGCAGCAGCCGCCGGTCAGTTCGCCGGTCAGGCCCGCCCGTTCGCGCAGCCGGCGGTCCGGTCCGTCGCCCAGGACCGCGTGCTGGTGGCAGTGCGTCTGGCCGGTGACCGGGCGGTCCAGGTACGGGGGCTGCCAGTCGGGGGCGTACTTCTCCAGGTACTCGGCCAGGGTGTGGACCGAGGCGGCCAGTTCGGCGGCGCGGGGGTCGTCGGGGAGGAGTTCCGGGAGGTCGACGCGGAGGGTGGCCGCGCAGCTCGGTTCGAGGACGATCACGGGGGAGCCGTGCGTGCCGGCCAGCCGGTCCAGGGTGCGGCGCATCACCGAACGGGCCCGGTCCAGCTGGCCCGTCGAGACGTATGTGAGGCCGCAGCACAGTCCGCGTCCGGCCGGGATCACCCGGCGGCCCGTCGCCGCCTCCACGACCTTCACCGCCGCCCGGCCCACCTCGGGCGAGAGGTGTTCGGTGAAGGTGTCGGGCCAGACGGTGGCCACCTCGTCGTGGGAGAAGAGGAACGTGCCCTTGCCCCAGCGCCCGCCCAGCCACCGGGTGAACGTCTCGCGCGCCAGGACCGGGATGCCGCGCTCCGGTGCGATCCCGGCCAGCCGTTTGGCGAGGGCGGCGAGCGGCCGCACCCGGGCCAGCGCGTTCAGCGCGCCCGCGAAGGGCGACGCCAGGCGCAGCCACGCCGGGAGCCGTCCCATCGTGTAGTGGGCGGCGGGGCGCAGCCGGTGCCGGTAGTGGTGGTGCAGGAACTCCGCCTTGTACGTGGCCATGTCGACGCCCACCGGGCAGTCGCTGCGGCAGCCCTTGCAGGACAGGCACAGGTCGAGCGCGTCCCGTACCTCCGTCGAGCGCCAGCCGTCCGTGATCACCCCGCCCGCGGGGCCGGCCAGCATCTCGTGCAGCAGCCGGGCCCGGCCGCGGGTCGAGTGGGCCTCCTCGCCGGTCGCGCGGAAGGACGGGCACATCACGTCCGGGCCCGGGGCCTCCCGCGTACGGCACTTGGCGACGCCGACGCATCTGCGTACCGCGGCCGAGAAGTCGCCGCCGTCGTGCGGGTAGCCGAAGGCCACGTCGACCGGCTCGCGGGGCAGCACGTCGAAGCGGAGGTTCTCGTCCAGCCGGGCGGGGCGGGCGAGGATGCCGGGGTTCATGCCGCCGTCCGGGTCCCAGAGGTCCTTGAACCGGGAGAAGAGGGCCACCAGTTCGCTTCCGTACATCTTCGGCAGGAGTTCGGCGCGGGCCTGACCGTCGCCGTGTTCGCCGGAGAGCGATCCGCCGTGTGCGACGACGAGTGAGGCGAGTTCCTCGGAGAAGCGGCGGAAGCGGGCCACGCCTTCGCCGCTCAGCAGGTCGAAGTCGATCCGGACGTGGATGCAGCCGTCACCGAAGTGCCCGTACGGGGTGCCGCGCAGCCCGTGTTCGGTGAGCAGGGCGCGGAAGTCGCGGAGGTAGGGGCCGAGCCGGGCGGGCGGTACGGCGCAGTCCTCCCAGCCGGGCCACGCCTCACCGCCCCCGGGCGTCCGGGTGGCGGTGCCGGCGGCGTCCTCCCTGATGCGCCACAGCGCCCGCTGCCCGGCCGGGTCGGTGACGACGGCGGTGTCCACCGCGTCGGCGGACGCGGTCCGGGCGATCCGTTCGGCGTGCGCCCGCGCCTGCGCCGGGGTGGCGCCGCCCGTCTCGACGAAGAGCCAGGCCGCGCCGCGCGGCAGCCCGGCCGGTTCGCGTACGAGGTCGGCGGCCATGCCCTCGACGGTCAGCGGGTGGTGCCGGAGGAGGCCGGGGGCGGCCTCCGCGGCGGCGGGCTCGTCGGTGTAGCCGAGTACGGCGAGCGCGCGGGCGGCGGGCGCCTCGACGAGCCGCAGTGTCGCCTCCGTCACCACGCCGAGCGTGCCCTCGCTGCCGCAGAACGCGCGGACGGGGTCGGGGCCCCGTTCGGGCAGCAGCGCGTCCAGGGCGTACCCGGAGATGCGGCGCGGGAGTTCGGGGAATCCGGTGCGCAGGAGGGCGAGGTGGCCGGCGACCAGCTCCGGGAGCCCGGCGGGGCCGGCCGCGCCCCGTTCCAGGCGGAGGGTGTCGCCGCCGTAGCGGGCGACGGTCAGGGCGTGGACGTTGTCGGCGGTGGTGCCCCAGGCGACCGAGTGCGAGCCGCAGGAGTTGTTGCCGATCATGCCGCCGATCGTGCAGCGGCTGTGCGTGGAGGGGTCCGGGCCGAAGGTGAGCCCGTGCGGGGCGGCGGCGGCCCGCAGGTCGTCCAGGACGACGCCCGGCTGGACCACGGCCGTACGGGACCCGGCGTCCAGCTCGACGACCGACCGCAGGTGGCGGGTGAGGTCGAGGACGACGCCGGTACCGGTGGCCTGCCCGGCGATGGACGTACCGCCGCCGCGCGGCACGACGGGCACCCCGTGCGCGCGGCAGACGGCGAGCGCGGCGGCGATGTCGTCGGCGTCGCGCGGGGCGACGACGCCGAGCGGCACCCGGCGGTAGTTGGACGCGTCCATCGTCGTCAGGGCCCGCGCGGTGGCGTCGAACGCGACGTCACCGCGGACGGCCGACCGCAGCTCACCGGCGAGCGCGGTGCGGTCGGGACCGGCTTCGGGGCCCGCGTCGGGGCCTGTTGTTGACTCACGAGGTGCCATCCGGCCAGGATGCCGCCGGCCGGGGCCGCCGGCCCTCCGGGCCTCCGCGTTTCCGCCGAATACGTCAATACGTCTGAATCCGTCGGGCGCTCGAACATATACGCAACAGAGAGCACCACAAGTTCTTCCCAAACAGATCGTCAATTCTCATATAGTGACTCAGACTTGTCTGGGAATCATCTGTTCCAGTTGTCACATTTGATCCCCACCGTACCGACTTGCCCGAACCGTCCCGTCCGTCACCGTCCGCGTCCCAAGGACTCCGCTTGCGCCCCTCAACCAAGCCGACCGCACTGGCCCTGCTGGTCACGGTGGCCATCACCGGATCCCTGTGCCTCTGGGCAGCCGTCGCCGCCCCCGACTCGGCCAGGACCGCAGTGGCGTGGGGGGCGGGTGCCGCAGCCGTGCTGCTGTCCGCCGCCGTCGCCACCTCCGTCAACGCCCGCGCCACCGTGCGCCGGCTGCGCGAGATGCACGCGGCCGAGAGCAGCCGGTTCACCGCGGAGACCTCCCGGATGGTCTCGGCCTCCGCCTACGACGCCCAGCGCTTCACCGCCGAGACGGCAAGGATGAAATCGGCCGCCGCCGCAGAGCGGGACCGGCTCACCGCCCAGGCCGCGGCCGCCGCGGAGCGCCTCACCGCCGAGAACGCCAAGCTCAAGGCCCGCGTCTCGCGCAGCGAGACCGAGCGCTCCGCCGCCGTCGCCGCGTGCGCCAACGCCGCGGGCCGGATGCAGGCCCTCGCCACGAGCATGCTCGCCGACCTCCGCGACATGGAGAACCGGCACGCCTCCGAGGACGTCCTGGGCGACCTGCTGCACCTGGACCACCGCACCGCCCAGGCGGGCCGGCTGGCCGACTCCATCGCCGTGCTGACCGGCGCGCGCTCCGGACGCCGCTGGGCGAAGCCCATCGTCATGGAGTCCATCCTGCGCGGCGCGATGGGCCGGATCAGCGGGTACCAGCGCATTCGCCTCCACTCCACCAGCGACGTCGCCATCGCCGGGCACGCCGCCGAGGGCGTCATGCACGCGCTGGCCGAACTCCTCGACAACGCCGCGAACTTCTCGCCGCCCACCGCCGAGGTCCACGTGTACGTGGAGGAGGTACCGGCCGGCATCGTGCTGACCGTCGAGGACAGCGGCCTGGTCATGAGCGATGTGCAGCTGCGCCGCGCCGAGCGCGCCGTCTCCGCGGCCAACCAGGACCTGACCGGTCTCTCCGGCACCCGGCTCGGCCTCGCCGTCGTCGGCCGACTGGCCCGCAAGCACGGACTGACGGTCTCCTTCCGGCCCTCCGCGCGCGGAGGCACCGGCGCGCTGATGATGCTGCCGCAGGAGATCATCACCAGAACCCCGGCACCGGCCTCGACGCCGGCGCCCGAACCCGCCGCCCGCCCGGCGGCCGCTGCCCCGCGTGAGCCCGAGCCGGTCCACGCCTCCGGAGCCGACGGGAGCGACGGGACGGACGGGCCCGACAGGACCGGAGCAGCGGTCCGGACCGACGCCACCGATCCGGCCGACGGCACCCGGGACGGCTCCCGCACCCAGGAGATCCCGCGCTCCGACTCCGGCGCCGGCTCGGACACCACCGGCAGCCTCCCCCGGTTCGGCGACAGCGGCCTTCCCAAGCGCTCCCGCGGCCGCACCCTGGCCGCCGCAGAGTCCCGCGCCAAGGCCTCGGCCGACGCCGACGCCGACGCAACCGACGGAACGAACCCCCGGGCCCGTACGTCCGACCCCAAGGCCCAGGCAGCCCGCTTCAGCAGCTTCCGCCAGGCCGTACGGCCCACCTCACCGCACCCGGAAGGCAACACCCGATGACCGCGACCACGGACGAGAAGCTCAACTGGCTGCTGGAGGGGCTCCTTGAGCGCACCCCCGGCGCCCGCCACGCCCTCGTGCTGTCCAGGGACGGCCTCAAGCTGTGCCGTACCCCCGAGCTCTCCGTCGACCAGGCTGACCAGCTGGCCGCGATCTCGGCCGGCATCCAGAGCCTGTCGCACGGCGCGTCCGTCGAGTTCGGCGACGGCACCGGCGGCGTACGGTCCGCGATGGCCGAGTTCTACGGTGGCGTGCTGTTCATCGTGGAGGCGGGTGCGGGCGCCCACCTCGCCGTCGTCGCCTCGGAGGACGCCGACGTCGGCCTCGTCGGGCACAACATGAGCGAGCTCGTCGAGCAGCTCGGCGAACACCTCGTCGCCCCGCCGCGCGAGCCCTCCGAGGCCCCCGGGGCCTCCGAGAACGCGGCCGTATGACGCCGCGCCCCCGTCCCGGCCGGGACGACGACCCGGACCGGCTCTACACCCTCACCGGTGGCCGCAGCCGCTCCGACTCGGCCGCCTTCGACCTGGTGACACTCGTCGTCTCGGAATGCGAACCGGCCCCCGGTATGCAGTCGGAGCACGTCGCGATCCTGCGAATGTGCGAACGGCCCACCGCGGTCGTCGAGATCGCCGCGAGCCTGAAACTGCCCGTCAGCATCGTGCGCATCCTGCTGTGCGACCTGCTCGACACCAGCCGGATCAGCGCCCGCCACCCTCGTACCGCACGCGTCGCGGACCGGCTCCCCGACCCCGACATCCTGGAACAGGTGCTCGTTGGACTCCGCAACCTCTGACCGTGCCGCCCTGCAGGCCACGGCCGACAACGGACTGAAGATCGTCGTCGTCGGTGGCTTCGGGGTAGGCAAGACCACCATGGTCCGATCCGTGAGCGAGATCCGTCCGCTCAACACGGAGGAGACGATGACCCGCGCGGGCGAGGCGGTCGACCACCTGGACGGCGTGCACTCCAAGACGTCCACCACCGTCGCCTTCGACTTCGGCCGGATCACCCTCGACGAACGCTCGGTGCTGTACCTGTTCGGCGCGCCCGGCCAGGAGCGCTTCTGGTTCCTGTGGGACCGGCTGTTCTCCGGCACGCTCGGTGCCGTCGTGCTCGTCGACACCCGGCGCCTCGCCGACTCCTGGTACGCCATCGACCGGCTGGAGCACCACGGCACGCCGTTCATCGTGGCGTGCAACGACTTCGGCGGCAGCTTCCACACCGAGCAGCAGATCCGGGAGGCGCTCGACCTCTCCGAGGACGTACCGCTCGTGGAGTGCGACGCCCGGGACCGGTCCTCCAGCAAGTACGTACTGATCACGCTGGTGGAGCACCTGTACGCCCTCTCCAGGGGCACGGCCAGCTCCTCCGCCGCCACCCGTCCGGAGACCACGCCGGAGAAGACCCCGGAGCACACCACGTGACCCAGCCCACCGAACCGCCCCCGGGCTGCCCGGCGCACGGCCGCGCGCCACTGTCCGGACCACGGTTCCAGACCGAACCCACCCAGCTGTACCGGGAGATGCGCCGCGACCACGGTGCCGTGGCACCCGTCGTCCTGGACGGCGACGTCCCGGCCTGGCTGGTCCTCGGCTACCGCGAACTGCACCAGCTCACCAGCGACCCGGTGCTGTTCAGCCGCGACTCCGACCTGTGGAGCCAGTGGGAGCACATCCCCGACGACTGGCCGCTGCTCCCGATGATCGGCCGCAAGCAGCCGTCGATCCTCTACACGGTCGGCCCCCGGCACGTCGAGCGCGCCCGGATGATCAGCGACGCCCTGGAGGCGGTCGACCCCTTCTCGCTGAAGCGGTACGCGGAGGAGTTCGCCGACGAGCTGATCGACCGGTTCTGCTCCACGGGCGGGACCGACATCATCGCCGAGTACGCGATGCTGCTCCCCGCCCGCGTCCTCGCCCGGATCTACGGCTTCAGCGACGAGGTCGGCGACGCGCTCGTCGGCTCGATCAACGACATGATCGACGGCCGGGAGCGCGCGCTCGCCGGGCAGACACACCTCGCCACCTCGATGTTCCAGCTGCTGGCCGACAAGCGCACCGAGCCCGGCGACGACGTCGCCACCCGGATGCTGGCCGACCCCGGCGGCTTCACGGACGAGGAGATCGCCCAGGACCTGATGGTCATGATGGCCGCCGGTCACCAGCCGACCGCGGACTGGATGGGCAACTCGCTGCGGCTGATGCTCACCGACGACCGGTTCGCCGCCTCGCTCTCCGGCGGCCGGCACAGCGTCGCCGAGGCCATGAACGAAGTCCTCTGGGAGGACACCCCGACGCAGAACGTCGCGGGCCGCTGGGCCTCGCGCGACACCCACCTCGGGGGCCGCCACATCCAGGCGGGCGACCTGCTGCTGCTGGGCATCGCCGCGGCCAACTCCGACCCGCAGGTCCGCACCGACGGCTCCGCGCTGACCGGCGGCAACAACGCGTTCCTCTCCTTCGGCCACGGCGAGCACCGCTGCCCCTTCCCGGCCCAGGAGACCGCGGAGGTCATCGCCCGTACCGGCATCGAGGTACTCCTCGACCGCCTCCCGGACATCGACCTCGCCGTCCCCGCCGGACAGCTCACCCGGCGCCCGTCCCCCTGGCTGCGGGGGCTGACGGACCTCCCCGTCGCCTTCACGCCCACCCCCGCCGCAGGACCCGCCAACGGAGGCCAGCAATGACCCGGATCGTCCTCGACCCCTTCGTCGCCGACCTCGACGGCGAGAGCTCCGCACTGCGAGCCGCGGGGCCGCTCGCCGAGGTGGAGCTGCCCGGCGGGGTGCACTGCTACGCGGTGACGCACCACGCGGAGGCGCGGCAACTGCTGACCGACGCCCGGATCGTGAAGGACATCAACGTCTGGGGCGCCTGGCAGCGCGGCGAGATACCCCTGGACTGGCCGCTGATCGGCCTCGCCAACCCGGGGCGCTCCATGCTGACCGTCGACGGCGCCGACCACCGCCGGCTGCGCACGCTGGTGGCGCAGGCCCTGACGGTGAAGCGGGTGGAGCGGCTGCGCGCGGGCATCGAGGCGCTCACGACCGCGAGCCTGGACCGCCTCGCGGCGCTGCCCAAGGGCGAGAAGGTCGACCTGAAGGCGGAGTTCGCGTACCCGCTGCCGATGAACGTCATCAGCGAACTGATGGGCGTGGACGGGGCCGACCACCCCCGCCTCAAGGAGCTGTTCGAGAAGTTCTTCTCGACGCAGACGCCGCCGGAGGAGGTCCCGCAGATGATGGCGGACCTCGGCACGCTCTTCACGAAGATCGTCGACGGCAAGCGGGCCGAGCCGGGCGACGACCTGACCAGCGCCCTGATCGCGGCCTCGGAGGACGGCGACCACCTCAGCAACGAGGAGATCGTCAACACCCTCCAGCTGATCATCGCGGCCGGCCACGAGACGACGATCAGCCTGATCGTGAACGCCGTCGTCGCCCTTGAGACCCACCCCGAGCAGCGCGAGCAGGTACTGAGCGGCGAGGTGCCGTGGGAGAACGTGATCGAGGAGACCCTGCGCTGGAACACCCCGACGTCACACGTCCTGATCCGCTTCGCGACCGAGGACGTGGCGGTCGGTGACAAGGTCCTCCCCAAGGGCGAGGCGCTGATCGTCTCCTTCGGCGCACTGGGCCGGGACGAGCAGCAGTACGGGCCGACCGCGGGCGAGTTCGACGCGTCCCGCTCCCCCAACCGCCACATCGCCTTCGGCCACGGCCCGCACGTATGCCCGGGTGCGGCACTGTCCCGGCTGGAGGCGGGGGTCGCACTCCCCGCGCTCTACGAGCGCTTCCCGGAGCTGAACCTCGCGGTACCGGCCGCCGAGCTGCGCAACAAGCCGATCGTCACCCAGAACGACCTGTTCGACCTCCCGGTCGAACTGGGCTGAGCCGGCCCGTCCGGGACGCGCGCTCCGGGTTCCACGAACCGGATCGCGCGTCTCATCCGACGGACAGGATGCGTAGGTGCCGTACCGAACGGCTACGCTCCGAGTCGTGGCCGACATCCAGATTCCCGCTGACATCAAGCCCGCCGACGGGCGCTTCGGCGCCGGTCCTTCCAAGGTGCGGACGGAGGCGCTCGACGCGCTGGCCGCCACCGGAACGTCCCTGCTCGGTACGTCGCATCGCCAGGCTCCGGTGAAGAACCTGGTCGGCGCGGTACGTGACGGAGTGCGCGACCTCTTCTCCCTCCCCGAGGGATACGAGGTGATCCTGGGCAACGGCGGCTCCACCGCCTTCTGGGACATCGCGACGCACGGTCTGATCGAGTCGAAGTCCCAGCACCTCAACTTCGGTGAGTTCTCCTCGAAGTTCGCGAAGGCCGCCAAGCTCGCCCCGTGGCTGGCCGACCCGACCGTCATCGCCTCCGACCCTGGCACCCACCCGGATCCGAAGGCCGAGGCGGGCGTCGACGTCTACGCGTTCACCCACAACGAGACCTCGACCGGTGTCGCGGCCCCGGTCAAGCGCGTCGCGGGCGCCGACGAGGGCTCCCTGGTCCTGGTGGACGCCACCTCCGGCGCGGGCGGCCTGCCGGTCGACATCACCGAGACGGACGTCTACTACTTCGCCCCGCAGAAGTCCTTCGCCTCCGACGGCGGCCTCTGGATCGGCGTCTTCTCCCCGGCGGCCCTGGAGCGCGCGTCCCGCGTCCACGCCTCCGGCCGCCACATCCCGGAGTTCTTCTCGCTGCCCACGGCGATCGACAACTCCCTGAAGAACCAGACGTACAACACCCCGGCCCTGGCCACGCTGTTCCTCCTGAACGAGCAGCTGACCTGGATGAACACCCAGGGCGGCCTGGACTTCACCACCGGCCGCACGGCCGCCTCCTCCGGCCACCTGTACGGCTGGGCCGAGGACTCCAAGTACGCGACCCCGTTCGTCACCGACGCGGCCAAGCGCTCGCAGGTCATCGGCACCATCGACTTCGCGGACGAGATCGACGCCGCCGCGGTCGCCAAGGTGCTGCGCGCCAACGGCATCGTCGACACGGAGCCGTACCGCAAGCTGGGCCGCAACCAGCTGCGCGTGGCGATGTTCCCGGCGATCGACCCGTCGGACGTCCAGGCGCTGACGGCGTGCATCGACTACGTGATCGAGAAGCTGTAGCGCTCACCGCTGACGCGCCGGAACGGCCCTGCATACGTGATCACGTATGCAGGGCCGTTTCTGCTTCACTCGCCGGGGTGACGCGGGGCGTACACGCCGCGAACGGGCACACAGTCCTACGATGATGTTCTCGACATCAGCCCTTTCAGGAGGCCCTCAATGTCTGCAGCAGCAGTCGAGCACCCCTGTGACGGTGAGCCGGAGCGGCCGAAGTTGCAGGAGCGGCAGGAGCCGGAATCACTGCTCGAAAGCGCCAACCGGCTCTCGGAGCAGCTCCCGGGTCACCGCGTCGAGATCATCGGAGGCGTCATCACCGTGGCCCCATCGCCGGACGGCGCGCACGCGAATGCGCTGACCTCGCTCATGGTCCCCTTCCTGGCGGCAGGCCTCCACAGTGGGGAGTCCAAGGTCCTTCAGGCTGTCGGCGTCTGGCTGCCCGGCGGCCCCTCCGACTACGCCATCCCGGACCTGGCCGTCGTCGACGCCGATTTCGACGAGCACCCGAACGACAACAACTGCTACGACCCCGGTGCCTTCCGCCTCGTCCTTGAGGTCACCTCGGGCAACTACCAGAACGACCTGCGGAACAAGGTGACCGCCTACGCCGCCGCCAAGATCCCCGTGTACGTCATCCTGGACCGCAGGCACGGCCGCATCCACGTCCTCACGGAACCCCTCCCCGGCGGGTACGACAACCACGAGGTGTACGCGCCCGGCCACAAGGTCACGCTGCCCGACTCCATCGGCGCCGAGGTCACGCTCGACGTCACCGCCCTGGTGACGGCAGGCCGCCCCAGCCCGAAGGCGAAGCCCAGGCCCAAGCCGCCGGAGGAGCCCGAGCCATCCCAGGAGCAGGAGACGGAGACGGAGCAGGAGGCGCCGCGGGAACCGTCCGAGGACTGAGACCCGAGGACCGGTCTTCGCCCCGCCGCGTTGTCAGTGCCGCTTGCTAGCTTCCGCGTATGAACTCCCCTGTGCCGTACACCGGCAGCGAGAAGGAATCCCTGCACGCCGCCCTCGACCGGCACCGCGACGTGGTGCTGTGGAAGCTCGAAGGGCTGGACGACGAGCAGGTGCGCCGCCCGATGACGCCGACGGGGACGAACCTGCTGGGGCTGGTGAAGCACCTGGCGGCCGTGGAGTACGGCTGGTTCTGCGCATCGTTCGGGTACGACGTCGAGAAGCTCTGGTTCGACCCGGCCACCGAGGACATGACGGTCGCCCCGGACGAGACGACCGCCGGCATCCTGGCGTTCTACGACCGCGCCCGCACCGCCGCCGACCGGGCCATCGAGAAGACGGACCTGGATGTGACGGGCACGTCGTGGAACGGGCGGACGGTGTCGATGCGGTGGGTGCTCATCCACATGCTGGAGGACGTCGTACGGCACGCCGGGCACATGGACATCGTCCGCGAACTGATCGACGGATCGACGGGCGACCACCCGCGCCCGGCCCCGTCCGGGGCCTGAGGACGAGGGCTCATCCGGCGTCCAGCCGCCACCGCACCTCGCCGTCCTCCCACTCCTCGGTCCGTACCAGCCCCGCCGCGGCGGCCACCGCGGCGGAGGCCGTGTGGTCGGGGTGGATGTGGGCGACGACCGTACGCACCGCTCCCCCGTCCAGCAGGTGCGCCACGAGGCCCGCGGCCGCTTCCTTGGCGTAGCCCCGGCCCTGCCGTCCGGACCCGATCACCCAGGCGATCTCGGCCTGCGCGTCGGTCAGGTTCACCGTCGCCTGCGCGTAGCCGGCCAGGCAGTCGTCGTCGCGCACCCTGAGTACCCAGTTCCACCACCGCTCGGCCGGGTCCGGGGAGCCGGCGGACTGGCGGGCGTAGCGGGCCCGCAGGGCGTCCGCGTCCTCGGGGGCGCCGCCGGTGAAGGTGTGCAGGGCCGGGTCGGCGAGTACGGACGCCATCTCGTCGGCGTGCGCCACCCGCAGGGGCTCGGCGTCCAGGCGGGGGGTGGAGAAGGGCACAGGCCCGATTTCAGTCGTCATGATCGGATGATCCTACTTACGGGCCGGGCCGAGCCGTGCTCCGGACGCGGCGGGCGTCCGCGCGGCTGTCAGCCCTTCCTGCGCCGCCTGCCCAGGAGAAACAGCAGCCCGATTCCGGCGAGCACCGCGATCCCGGTCAGTGTGGTGCCCTTCACCGGCGCGCCGTCGCCGTCGCTCCCCGCCCCGGCGGACGACGGCGACTTCACCCCGGTACGGCCCGATTCGCCGCCGTTCTTCAGGTCCACCCGCACCACATCGCTCCGCTCGCCCTCGGAGCCGTACATCAGTGCCGAGCCGTCGGCCGTGTACGTGACCGACTCGGCCTGCCCCAGCAGCGGGGACTCGACCGGGTAGTCCTTCCCGAGCCTGCCGTTCGCGAACGCGTAGCCGCGCGCGCTGAAGTACGAGCGCAGCACCAGTTCCTTGCCGTCCGGCGAGAACGCCCCGTCCGTCACCCACGGCACCTCGCCGACCCGCCGGAAGATGTTGTCCGAGCCGGCCGTGAGCTTCGCGGGGCCCTCGTAGAGCCCGCCGCCGCCCTCCTTCTTCGAGGCGATGTACACGCGCCCGGTCTTCGGGTGGACCATCAGCGACTCCGCGTTGCGCGGCCCGTCCGCGTACTTCACGTCGAACTGCGTCGCGCGGACCGTCGCGTCCCGCAGCACCTTCGGCTCGGGGAAGCGGTAGATCCAGACGTGGTCCCAGCTGCCGTTCAGGTTGTCGCCGATGTCACCTACGTACAGGTTCCCGTCCGGTCCGAGCGAGATCGCCTCCACGTCGCGCGGCTCCCCGACGCCCTTCATGGTGATCGTCGCGACGGTCTTCCCGGTCCGGGAGTCGACGGCGAAGACGTACGGGCCGTCGTCGCTGTCGTTGTGCGTCCAGTAGATCCCCGGGTGGGCCCGGCTGGCGGCCAGTCCGCTGGACTCGGTGATCCGCGGGTCCTTGATCGTGAAGCTCCGGTCGGCCCCGCCGTCGTCGGCCACGGCGGGCACCGCCGCCGCGAGGGACAGGAGCGCGGCGGCGCCGGAGGCAGTCAGTCGATACGAGCGCATGGCACAAGTGTCCATCGTCACGTCGCAGGCCGGAGCCATGATCGGCCATGATGGCGCCATGCGTTTCATGTTCGTCGGCGATTCCATGACCATCGGGCGCGCCGGCGACTTCACCTGGCGCTACCGCATGTGGCAGCACCTCGAAGCGTCCCTCGGCGGACCGTACGCGATCGTCGGCCCGCGCACCGCGCTCCACGACACCGGCACGGGCACCCCCGCCTCGTACGCGTACGGCGCCCCGGCCTTCCCCGCCGCCGCCCGCCACCACCTGGCGGGCTGGGGCGAGGGCTGGCTGCACATGGCCCCGGTGATCGCGGACACGGTCGCCGCGCACCGCGCGGACATCCTGCTCGTCTCGCTCGGCCTGATAGACCTCGGCTTCTACACGGACAGCGAGCAGACCGCCCGCAACGCCCGCACGTTCCTCGCGGCGGCCCGCACAGCGAACCCGCACGTCAGGTGCGTGCTGCTCCCCGTCATCCCGAACATCCGGGCCGAGTCCGACGCCCCCTTCGCCGCCGAGTGCGACCGGTTCAACGAACTCCTCGCCAAGGCCGTGGCCGACCTCGACGCACCGATGTCGCCGATCCTGCTGGCGTCCCGCCCGCCGGGCTACGACATCCACACGGACACCTACGACGGCACGCACCCCGGACCGTCCGGGGAGCACCGGCTCGCGGCCGCCTACGCCGACGCGATGCACCAGGCGTGGGGGCTGGGCGGCCCGTACGTCCCGGCGGCGGACCGGCCCGTCACTGCTTCGCCGCCGGCTTCGCCCGTACGTGCATCCGCTCCCCCTGCGGTCCGAACAGGCTGAGGAACTCCACCGGTTCCGGCCCGACGTTGCCCCACCAGTGCGGTGTACGCGTGTCGAACTCGGCCACCTCTCCCGCCTTCAGCACCAGGTCGTGTTCACCCAGCACCAGCCGCAGCCGCCCCGACAGCACGTAGAGCCACTCGTACCCCTCGTGCACCCGCTGCTCGACGGGACCCGGGGGGCCCGTCAGACCGGGCATGACCTGCTTGTACGCGTTCACCCCGCCGATGTGCCGGGTCAGCGGCACGAACGTCATGCCGTGCCGGTTGAACGGGCGGAACGTGACCCGCGGATCGCCGGTGTCCGGCGCGCCGACGAGTTCGTCCAGCTGCACCCCGTACGCCTTCGCCAGCGGGAGCAGCAGCTCCAGGGTCGGCTTGCGGCCGCCGGACTCCAGCCGGGACAGCGTGCTGAGCGAGATCCCGGTGGTCTCGCTCAGCTGGGCCAGCGTCGTACCGCGCTCCGTCCGCAGCGCGCGCAGCCGCGGCCCCACACCCGTCAGGACGGACGAGAAGTCGCCGTCCGCCGTGCCGTCGTCCTCCGCCGCGTGCTCATGTGCTGCCATCCCTCCATCATGCCGCCGGTTGCCGGTCCGGCAACCGGCTCTGTCATGCGGAGGCCTCGGGGACGACGTCCGGATCCATCATGGCCAGCGACATCCTGGTCAGCTCACTGGCCAGCCAGTCGCCCGGCACCTGGCGCGGGCGGCGCCCGTGGTGGGCGAGGAGCTCGTCGACGGAGCGCGTCAGCACCTTCACGACGACCGTGAGATCGCCGTCCGCCCCATGGCCCCGCTCCGCGGCGCGCTCGGCCTCGCGGGTCAGGAACTCCACCCACACCGACCGCCACATCGCGAGGTGGTCGTCCATCGCCCGGCTCACCCCGAGCACCTCGACGAACGCCACCCTCGCCGCCTGCGCGTCCCGGGTGACGACCCGCACATAGGCGCCGAAGAGTCTGCGGATCCGTTCCTCCGTCGAACAGGTCTCCATGCCCTCGGCCGAGAGCTCCACCTCGACGGCCCGCATCCCGCCGATCGCCACCTCGTCGTACAGGTCGACGAGCAGCGCCTCACGCGATTCGAACTCGCGGTAAAAATCGCGTGGTTGTGCGTGCGCCGCGGCGCAGAGATCCTCGACGGAGGTACGGGCGTACCCGTACACGGCGAACAAGGTACGCGCGGCCGCCATCAGTTGCTCACGGCACCGCACCGGGTCCCTCGTCGCCCGAACTCCGTCCCATCGGTCAACCATGGCATCCACCACCGGTCCTCCTCAGTCCGTCCAGGCCCCCGGGCCCACTCTCCTCGCTCCACCGCGTCAGCGGTGGAACCGCCACACCAGCGAACGGCCGTACGTCTCAGTCGACAACGCCGGCCGCATCCTCCGCGAGGACCGCGGGTCTCGCGGACGCCGGGGCGGAGCTGCGGGTGCGCGCGCCGGAGGGAGGGCCGGACGCGTTCGGCCTCGGAGACTTCGGGATCGGAGACCTCCGCGAGCTCGTCGGCGGCGTCAGTCTCGCCTCAACCGCCCGCTCGTCCATGACCAGTTCGGCTGCCGCTTCGGCCGGTTCTCCGGAGGGTGGGGCGAAGAGTTGATCGGTCACCCACTGGCCTCCCTCACTGAGCGACTTGCCCACGCGGCCCGGGGGCCGCCCTATGCGCAGAAACACACAGAGCGTAATGACGCGATCACGGTACAGCACACGCCTCCCGGTCCACCACACCCGACAGCAGCCCGAAAGCAGTTCCGTATCCACGAAACGGACTTGGGCGGCGGGTGACGAACGCCAGTCCGGCGGACACGTCAGCGCAGGCCGCTCCCCCGCCGCGACGACCGGGGATCGCACGGGCATCAGGTCGGGTGAAGTTTCCACGATCGGCAACGTCACACCGGCGGTCCGTCAAGGCCGCCGCCTGCACCTCGACGACATTCCGGACGTGCCGACGACCGGCCCTCTCGCTGTCCACACTCGACGAGGCCTTCTCCCACCGGAGTCAGCGACGGGCCCGCGGGGCGAACTTCTCGATGGCGGCAGGAGTGACCGGGGTGAAGAAGTTGACGAGGTTGCCGTCGGGGTCACGGAAGAGCAGTGCCCGGTTTCCCCAGGGCATCGTCGTGGGCTCGTTGACGAAGTCGGTGACGAGTCCGGTCAGGTTCTCGTACACCCGGTCCACGTCGTCGACGAGGAACTCAAGGATCACGCTGTGGTTGTCCGCCGGGCGGGCGGAGCCCGGAGCGAACATCGGGACGGTGCGGGTGCTGCCGATCGCGAGTGCGGCGCCGGGAGTGACGATCTCGGCGAAGTCCTCGGTGGACCAGGCCGCGGTCACCCCGGTGGCCTTCTCGTAGAACTCGACGAGGCGCGCGATGTCGTCGGTGATGATGCGGATCGAGACGAAGTCCATGGTGTTCTCCCAGGTCGGAAGGTCGGCGCCAGTCCCGGTCCGGTGTCGGCGGCGGCGCCGACGTGGGTGGAGCCCTTGTGCTCCACAGGCTAGGACGAATAGTGGACAGAATCCGCCCGGTATCCGTCCGGCACGCGCATTAAACTCTGTACATGTCCCGACCCACCGTGCGCGTGCTGACCCTCCTGGAGCTGCTTCAGTCGGGCGGCATCCGGACGGTGGCCGAACTCGCCGACCGGCTCGGCGTCGACGGCCGGACCGTACGGCGGTACGTGGACCAGCTGATCGACCTCGACGTGCCGGTGGAAGCGGTGCGGGGCCGCTACGGCGGGTACCGGCTCGCCCCCGGATTCCGCCTGCCCCCGCTCATGCTCAGCGACGACGAGGCACTGGCCGCGCTGCTCGGTCTGGTCGCGGGCCGCCGGACGGGGCTGATGACGACGGCGGACACGGCGAGCGAGACGGCGGCGGCCAAGATCCGCAGGGTGCTGCCCGAGCGGGTGGCCCGCAGGCTCGACACCGTCCTGGAATCCCTCGCGTTCACGTCCGCGCCCGGCGAGTTCGCCCATCCGGATGCCGAGGTGCTGCTCACGGTCGCCGACGCCGTGCGTCACCGCCGGCCGCTCTCGATCAGATACACCGACCGCGACGGCCGACACAGCGAACGCCCGCTGCACGCCTACGGGATCGTCGCCCATGCGGGCCGGTGGTACGTCACGGGCGCGGACCCCGCGATCGGCGAGGACCGGACCTTCCGGCTCGACCGCATCGCGGGCGCGAGGACCCTGCCCGGCTCGTTCGAGGTGCCCGCCGGACCCGATCCCGCACAGCGCGTGCTGTCGGGGTTCGCCACGGCCGAGTACCGCTACGAGGTGACCCTGCGGATCCACGGAACGGCCGAGCAGATCCGCGCCCGGCTCCCGGAGAGCGTGGCGACCCTGGAAGAGGTCGCCCCCGTGGCGGGCGCGGATCCGGCGGACGGGCCCTGGATGCGCGTCGGGCTGCGCGTGGAGGAGCTCGACTGGCTCCCGCCGGTACTCGCGTCGCTGGACCGGCCGTTCGTCATCGAGCGGCCCGCTGAACTGCGCGACCTCGTCCTCGCGCTCGCGGGCCGCTTGACGTCCTGCGCCCGGCAGACCTGACAGGGGTGGAGCAGGAACTTTCGCCAGGCCGGGACCGGCTGAGGGCGGCCGGTCTCTGCGACTCTCGCACGCAGTGGAGCGTCTCAGAGACCGGCCGGGGCCGCGCCGGCGGTCAGTGCGGCCATGTCCACGACCCGGTCGGCGGCCTCCGCCACGGCCGGGTCGTGTGTCGCCACGACCGTGACGCAGTTGTCCTGGTGGGCCCGTTCGGCGAGGAGCATGGCCAGGTCACCGGCCTGGGAACGGTCGACGGCCGCCGTCGGTTCGTCGATCAGCAGCAGCTTCGGCGAGAGGAAGAGCGCACGGGCCAGGGCCACACGCTGGCGTTCGCCGCCGGAGAGCTGTTCGGGTCGGTGACGCAGCCGGTGGCCGAGCCCCACCCGGGTCAGGGCCTCCTCGGCGCGGGAGCGATGGGCGCGCGGGCGTTCGCCGCTGATGTACACGGCGGCGAGCAGCTGATCGGTGGCGGTGAGGCCGGAGAGCAGGTTGCCGCTCTGGAACATGTAGCCGATCCGTTCCCGGCGTGCCTTGGCGCGCCGGGCGTCGGAGAGCACGGCGAGGTCCTCGCCGTCCAGCAGGACCTGCCCGGAGGTGGGCCGCAACAGCGCGCCCGCGACGGCGAGCAGCGTGGACTTGCCCGAGCCGGACGGGCCGACGAGGGCCGTCATGCGGCCGGGTGCGAAGGTGACGTCGAGGCTGTCGAAGACGGTGGTAAGGGCGTCGGTGCGGCCGAACGTGACGGTGACACCGGTCAGTTCGAGGCTCATCGGTTGGCTCCCAGCATGGTCAGCGGGTCGGCTCGGGTGACCCGGCGCAGGGTCAGGGCGGTGCCCACGAGGCCCACGGCCGCGACGGTGCACATGGTGACGACGAGGGTCGTGGCGGGCAGGCTGAACGGCACCTGTTCGCCGACCAGCAGCCCGACCGCCGCGGCGAGCACGGCGCCCGCCGCGGTACCCAGGACGACGACGAGGGCCGCCTGGAGGACGGTGTGGGCGAGGAGCCTTCTGCGGGAGGCGCCCATGGCGCGCAGCAGGGCGAGTTCGGGTTGCCGTTGCACGGTCCACACAGCGAAGAAGGCGCCGACCACGAGCGGGGCGATCAGGTAGAGGAAGACCTGGATCGAGTTCATGGTGACGCGTTCCCCGGTGTAGCCGGGAGCCGCCTCGTACGCCTTCTCCTTGCTGAGCGTGGTGGTGGAGTACCGCGCGTCGAGGTCGGTGACGGAGGTCCCGCCGGGCGGGGTGCGCAGGGCGAGGGCGCTGAACTGGCCGGGGATCGCGGTGGTCCGGGAGGCCGGGGCGCCGGGGGTGCTGAAGCGGATGCGCTGCCAGGTCTTCAACGGGACGTAGGCGACGGGCACATGCCCGTAGCTGGAGCGCTCGGTGCGTCCGACGACACGGAGTTCGATGCCGAGCCGGTCGATGACGAGGGTGTCGCCGACGCGGACGCCCTCGTCGGCGAGTTTGGCGGACATCACCATGCTGTCCGCCGCCGCACCGGCGAGGCCGTCGCCCTCGGTGACGGAGGGCGCCAGGAAGGAGCCGGGTTCGACGCCGAACGCGGCGAGGTCGACCTCCGCGCCGCGGTTCGTCGTGCCGCGGGTGATGGAGACCCCCAGCGGAGTCGTCTCGGTGTCCGCGTCCTTGCTCCAGGCGGCGGCGGTCTTCTCGTCGAGGAGACTGCGGGCGAACTGGTCGGACCGGGCGTCGGAGGAGAAGACCAGCTGTGAGGCGGGCAGGCGGCGCAGCGGGGAGATCGTGTCGTCGCCCAGGCCGGTGGTGAAGCCGGAGACGATGCCGACGAGTGCGGCGACGAGTACCACGACGGATCCCATGAGCAGGAAGCGCCCTCGGGCGGCGCGCAGCTCCAACAGAGCGAGGAACACGGCGGTTCCCTTCGATGGATCGATGTTAGGGACGGTGTGTCGCTAACTTAGTGGATAGCGACGCCGCGTCCCTAAGTGGGGGTCGTCACGGCCGTCCGGGCTTCTAGACTGGGACGGTGCCCAGGATCAGAGCCGCCACGGTCGCCGAGCACCATGCCCAGCAGCGGCTGGCCCTGGTGCGGGCGGCACGCGAGCTTCTGGAGAGCGGTGACGCCGACGCCGTGACCTTCACCGCGATCGCGAAGGCCACGGGTCTCGCCCGCAACAGCGTGTACAAGTACTTCCCCGGCCGCCCCGAGCTGCTCGCCGCGGTCGTCGAGGACGCGATGCCGCGCTGGACGGAAGCCATCCGGGCCGGCATGTCGGCGGCCGGTACGCCCGAGGAGAAGATCGCCGCCTACGTGTCGTCGCAGCTGGCCCTGGTGCGCGACGGGGAGCACCGGATCGCCCAGGCGCTGGCCGGGGTCCGGGACGCGGCGGTGGTGCGGGAGAGCGCGGTGCGGGCCCACCGGGAGCTGCTCACCCCGCTGATCGGCGCACTGACGGAGCTGGGCGAGGAGGACCCGCGGCGCACCGCGCTGCTTCTGCAGGGAATCGTCAACGCGGCGACGACGGCGGTCGAGAGCGGCGACGACCCGGTCGCGGTGACGGACCGGGCGGTACGCATGACCGTCACCGCGATCACCGGGACGCTCCCGGGGCAGTGAGAAGATCCGGCGGCCTGACGCCGGACGGCGGCCGGCCCGCGAGGGGCGATACCGGCGGTGTCCCGGCCGAAGCCCGGCCGCCGCGGAATCCACCGCGGCGGCCGGGCTCACCCGGCGAAGGAGACGCGGGCCGTCAGACGCGACCCGTCATCGGACGCGAGCGTCAGGAGGTCACGGTCTTGGTCTTCGAACAGTGGGACACGACGCCGCCCTTCGTCAGGCAGGCCCACATGACGTACTGATGGCCTTCGGGCAGGTTGCCGCTCTTCCACGCGGTGTACGGCGAATTGTGGCCGGAGGTGCTGACCACGCGTTCGGCGATACTGCCGTCGGGCGCGCTCAGATGGGCGACGACGCCGTATCCGTCGGCGGTGGCGTCGAAGGCGCCGAGGGTGTCCCCCGTCACGCCACAGCCGGGGTTCGCACTCCACTGGGCGGAACCGGCCCACTTGCCGGCGTCGTTGAAGACATCGACGGCCGGGTACCCGCAGATCTCGTCCGCCGCGGCGGAAGCCGAGCCGGATGTCGCGGTGGCGAGGCCCCCAACCATCACGAGACCGGCCAACGCGACGCCTGCCTTACGAGCAATACGCATGATTCCCCCTTGAACACCGCCAGGATCTCCGGCGGCGGCACTCAGTATGGAATGCGGCGCCGAAGCAGAGCAACGATCTTTTCGGCGGTGGATCGGGGCCGGAGAGTTTCGCGACCAACGCCCGCCGCCGCCAGCTCCGCTTCACCGCCCGATGACCCTGGACAGACGTGATCACCCGCGCGATCCAGCGACTCGCAGCCCTTCCGAACCCCGGCTGACCAACAACTCCGAGCGTCCCGACGAGCCATGGCGACACCCCGGGGCCGCGGAGCCCGGCGCCCGCCCGACGCGACAGCCGGGCCGCCAACCTGACCCAGCCACGCAATTCCGCACCTCGCAAGCACGGGGTCCTGTCAGCGATCCGACGAGGACTGACGAACGATCGAGGCGAGCCCGGCTGTCTCTCCAACTCGGGTGCACGACGGGACTTTCGTCATACAGAGATCAGCTGGGGACGGACAATCGTCCGTGCGCGCTCATACAGCGCTTGCGCATCGTGGTTCTTGAGGTGCGGGCTGATGAGATTGAACATGCTCGCAATCCGCTTGTCGATTCGGCCGGAGTTGACTTGCGGGTAGTCGTCCAGAGCCATACCCCATGTAGAGCACGCGGCTTCAAGATGCCCGACGGTCAGTTGCCTCTCTGCAAGAATCGCCCGCTCCTTGACGCGCGTCCGTCGATAGATGCTGTGCCGCAACTTGTCTGATTCCTGCATGGCGGCTACAGCCCCCGTCAAGTCTCCCATTTCAAAACGCACCTGGCTCGTGTGATAGTTGAGCGAGGCAGGATCATATGAGCCGAAAGCCTTTCCGCGAGACTCCGCCCGGTCCATTGCAACTTCGGCTTCTGAAAGGTACTTCCGCGCTGATCGGTGGTCGCCGATTTGCGCGGCTGCATGGGCTTGTTGACCAGCCAGGAAGGCGCGCATCCGGGGTCCGGCTTGCAGGGATGACGCTGCGGCGGCATCGGCTAGCCGCATGGCAATCGGGCCCTGGTTGAGGTCTACGGCCTGCACGCTCATGCCCCGAAGAGTGGTGCAGAACGTCAGGTGATCTTCCGAAGCCCCGGCAAGTTCCAACGCCTTCAGGTAGTAGCGCTGGGCGAGTCCGTGCAAGCCTTCATCCACGGCCATGTATCCAGTGAGGTAGCAAAGATCGGACGCCGCAGACATCATCGCTTTACGTACGTCCTCCGACCCATCGGTTCGGAGGAACGGCGCAACGGTGTTCACCAGGAATGCCGCAGCGAGCGGCCTGGCAGTTCGGCCTCCGAACTGGTCATCCATGGAAGAAAGCTGCTCGGTCATTGCGGAGACCGTTGCTACGTCGGACATTCCCAGGCGCTTCCGGGTTCCATGCCGGGAAGATTCCATGCGCCCCACCACATCCGGCCAATTCGGCACGGTGAGGGCAACAGAGAAGAGAGCGGCACTGACCACGCTTCGGCGGGAAGGGTCCATGTCCAGCCTTCCAAGATCAATGATCCCGTCAACTGTGCCATGGGGCTCCGCCTCCTCACCTTCATTGCATGCGGGAAGGCCCGCTTCAAGGTGCGTGACGGGACGCCCGAGCTTGCGTGCGAACGCTTCCAGGATGAGTGGTCGCACTCCCTCACGCGGCACGCTCCCGCTCAGCCACTGGTGAATGGAAGGCGCACGGTACTGCTTCGGAGTGCCTTGCTCGGTCCCGATGCGGTTGATCGCTTGCGCGCACTGCCGCAACGACCAACCCGTCTCACGGAACAGCCGCTCCAAGGCCGTATTTGGCTCGCTGGTCCCCACGCTCGTTCAACTCCCCATGCACGGTGGCTCTAAGCGCTTAACGCTCTTAATCCTTGTGCGCTTCCCAACAGTACCGCCGTGCGTAACCAGGCTGTTGCCTAGAGCGAACAGCCGATGCGGAAGGGATCAAGGACAGTGGTGACAGACCCGCTAGTACCCGCCGTGGGGGCACTCCTGGTGGACATGGGACACGCGGACCGAGTTGGGGAGTTCCGGGGGCTCGCCGGCTCGCACTGGTCGCTTCGGCCGATTCGTGGCGGAGTCGAGTGGGAAGCCGATCCCCAGCGCGTACGCCCTGCGGACGCCATAGAACGCCTTAGCGCAAGGACTGCCCTCGCGAACAGGCAGAGTCGGGGGGAAGCCCTGTGACCCGCTTACGTGTCCGGCTCTTTCTTGCTGCGGGTGCCGCGGAGATCCGACTACGGAACCGGCTTCCGCGGTTCCTGGACGCGATCACCCCGCACCGGCACCGGCCGGACGGCTTAGCCGCAGAGTTGGACTGCGTCGCATCGGACCCAGAGACCCGCGCGCTGTTCCGCGCCGAGCTGGACCGTGCGATTGCCGAGTACCGCGCGGACACTGCCCACTTGACCGCGTTCATGGAAGCGGCAGCCGCGGCAATAGAGGCCGTGATCGAGCCTCGCGCCGGGCAGCGTGCCACATGACCGGCTTCTCTTACATAGCGGAGATCACCGCAACAACTGGCCGCAAAGCTGTTTCGCTCGGCGGGGCCACCATGGCGAATCGTCGGCTCGCGCTCCGGTGGCTGCGGCGGCGAGCACTTCGACTTGCAGATGACTCTGGAGCCTCCGAGCCCCCGCCGACCGGCGCAAGGGACGTCCGGCCGATCAGCTTTCGGGGCCCCGCCGTTCCGAACGGGCTCCGCGCGTGGGCTGAGGACCCGGACCAACAGGAGGAGGCAATAAGGCTGCTGGAATCCGGCTGTCCGGATGTGCTCACCGTGCTCGATCCCGCCGCCGGCCTGCTGGTGACGCTCGCCGGCTGGCCTGTCCGGTCTGCCCGTGCCGTAGGCGACCAGCGCCCGATCAATGCCCGCCCCCTAAGCCAAGGAAGCCGCGTGCGCCGTCGTTCAAGATCCGAAGTCCACTCCGCACGGCGTCAACTGAGCATCCACCGGGCTGACGTGGTGGAGGCGTACCGGGCGGGGGCATCCATGCAGAACATCTGTCGTACCTGGGAGGTGGATTCCAGGTGGCTCACCGCTCAGTTCGAAGCGTGGGGCGAGCCCCGCCGTGACCTCTCCGAGGTTGCCCTTGTTCGCGGCTCCCGCATTTCGCCCTTCCGCCTCTAAGGCTTCCGCCTCGCCGCATAGGTCCCGTGCGTAGGGGGCCGCGACTCGCTCTGCGGCGGAGTGGGGCCTCGCCCTGGTCAACTGCCAATGATCGTGGTGCAGTCGGCCGATTCCCGCACACATGACGACACGGGAGGAACACAGCATGACCACGCTCATCGAGCCCCCGACCCGCGAACCCCTCGCCGGTATCCAGTCGCTTGAACTGGAGATCACCGGTAAGTGTCAGCTCACGTGCACGCACTGTCTGTCGGAGTCCAGCCCCCAGGCAACGCACGGCACCATGACCCCCGAGGACTGGCGGGGGGTCATCGTGGATGCTGCCGGGCTCGGCATCCGTACCGTCCAGCTCATCGGGGGCGAGCCGACCGTTCACCCGCAGTGGCGAGAGTTCGCCGAACTCGGGCTCTCGCTCGGGCTGCACGTGGAGGTGTACTCGAACCTGTACGTGGTCAAGCCCGCGTGGTGGGAGCTGTTCCAGCGGGACGGGCTCACCCTCGGGACGAGCTACTACAGCGACGACCCCGAGGAACACGACCGGATCACGGGCAGGACCGGCAGCTACGTCCGCACCCGGTGCAACATCCGCGAAGCCGTGAACCGAGGGATCACGGTCCGGGCCGGAATCGTGGACATCCTGCCGGAGCAACGCGTCGCCGAAGCCCGCGTCGAACTGCGATCCATGGGCGTGAAGCACATCAACACCGACCGGGCGCGAGCCGTGGGGCGGGCCGCACTGCCGGGACAGTCGCCCACCCTCGCCGAGATGTGCGGACGGTGCACGCGCGGGCGGGCTGCCGTACTGCCGAACGGTGACCTCGCTGGCTGCGTGCTCTCGCGGGACTTCCCGGCGGGCAACGTGCGGGAAACCCGGCTCGCCGATCTGCTCGGCGGGACGGCATGGCAACAGCTCTCCGCCCGCATCCCCATGCCCGCCCGCAATGCGTGCCCGCCGGACGATTCCGGGGACTGCGACCCCGCGAACACCGAAGCGTGTGACCCCGCGTACTGATGACTGGAAGGCTCGGCACCATGGATTGGGAAAAGACAGCGGGCAGGCTCGCCGACCGGGTGACGGACCCGGATTCCCGGTGGCTCGCCCCGGTAGCACGGGTGCCCCGGCACCAGCTGGTCCCGCGCTGGTGGGACATGGACAGCTCGGGCACGTGGGTTCTCCGCGACGGGGCAAGCAATCCGGAGGCATGGGCCGAAGCCGCCTATGCGGACCGGTCGTTGGTGACCAAGGTCGGCAGACTGCACGCCGACCACGCGAAGCCCGATGACCACCCCGAGGGGCTGCCCACGTCCTCCGCCACGCTGCCGAGTCTGGTGGTTCGGATGCTGCGACATGCACGGCTCGGGCCGGGACTGCCATTGCTCGACCTGGGCACCGGAGCCGGCGGGCTCACCGCGTACGCGTCCCATCTCATCGGGGCCGAGCATGTGACGAGCCTGGACGTGGACCCGTATCTGGTCAGTGCTGCGGAGGACCGGCTCTCGCGCATGGGGCATCACCCGGAGATGATCACGGCTGACGCGACCGAACACGTTCCCGGTGCGTACGACCGCATCGTTTCCACGGTGGGCCTCCCTGCCGGACCAGGGCTCCGCCCCGTCCTCTCCGCACTCGCACCCGGCGGGAGGATCGCGACAACCATCGGGCGCACGTGCCTGATCATCACGGGGTGGAAGCACGGGGACGGCGACGTGTACGGGCAGGTGGAAAGAGACATGGCGGGGTTCATGCTCACCCGTTCCGGCAACGACTACCCGCCGCCCCTCGCCGGGCTGTTCGCCCTCGCCCGAAGCGCGGAAGGCGACGAGCGCAGCACGGGCCGCTACCCCGTGGTGGACGTGGCCGAAGCGTGGGAACTCCGGTCCATGCTGGAGATCACGGCACCGGGTGCGGAACTCGGATACGAGACTCACGACCGGGCCCGTACCGCCTTCCTGGTCCACCCGGACGGCTCATGGGCACGAGCGTCCGCCGAGTGGACCGACCCGCCGGAAGTCCACCAGGGCGGACCGCAACGGCTCTGGACGGCTTTGGAGCGCATCCGCAACCGTCTGAACGCCGAGGGCTCGTTGCCGCTACTCGGCGCACGGGTCCGCATCACGCCCGATGGGGTCTGCCGCCTGTCCCGCGGGAAGTGGCGCGCGTCTGTCGGGGACCGCTAACCACCTTCTGCCTGTCCGGCCCGAGGGTTTCGGACAGGCAGAAGGTCCCGAGCCCCGCCCGGCCTCCAAGGCCCGCTGCCGTTCTCCGTACCCGCGACCGGCCGTTGGCGCTGCTGGATGACGTGGGTCAGCTCATGGGCGGGGGTGTACCTGTCCGTGCCGCCGCCGAGGACAACGTGGTTGCCGGAGGTGCAGACGCGGGCGGTCGGGCCAGGTCCCCGAGGGCAGTCTGTTCCGTCTGTGTCGTTCTCCGCGTCTCTTCCGTCATGAGGGGGCGCCCCGTGCCGTTGTCGGCCGGGGTCAGCCGGCCGTCGCCGGCCGCAGCGCGTCCATGACGAGATCGATCAGCCGCCCGATCTGCTCGGAGGCGGTGCCGCCGGTGGCGGCGGTGCCCGCCAGGAAGATCCCCAGCAGCATCACGGTGACGTCGTCCGGCTCGACGTCGGCGCGGAGCGAACCGGTCTCGGCCCCGGCGGCAAGGATCGTGGCGATGGCGGTGGTGATGCGCTCCCGGGTGGCGGGGGCGGCGATGCGCCCAGAGGCCCAGCCCGCACGGAGCGTGTCCGCCATGCCGCGCTTCGTCGCGACGAACCCCGCGTAGCGCTCGATCCAGGCCCGGAGCGCCGCGTCCGGCGGAAGTTCCTGGAGCAGGGCGGGGGCACCGGCGGCGACGTCGTCGAGTTCGGCGGCGTACACCGCCTCCACCAGGGCCTCGCGGGTCGGGAAGTGGCGGTACAGCGTGCCGATGCCGACACCGGCCTCGCGGGCGATGCCTTCGAGGGAGACGGTGCCGTCGGCCGCCGCGAAAGCGGCCCCGGCGACCTGGACGAGCTTGTCCCGGTTGCGCAGGGCGTCGACGCGGGGGGCGCGCGGCTTCTTCCCGGGACCGGTTCCCGGGGACGTCGCGCCGGGCGCCGGGTCGGGGGGTGTCGGGTCGGGGGGTGTCGGGTCGGGGGGTGTCGGATCGGCGGACTTCAAAACGGAGGACCCTCCGATAAAAGTGCTACAGTCGATTGAGCGGAGGCTCCTCCGCTTCTCCATCTTCTCATGAGGACGGAATCTCCCATGCCTGCGAACAGCTCCCCCTCCCCTCAGCTCACGGCCACCGGCGCCCCGCGCGCCGGAGGCGCCGGAACGCTCGGGGACCTCACCGTTTCCCGCATCGGCTTCGGCGCGATGCAACTGGAACGCCTGCGCGACGACCGCGACGCGGCCATCGCACTCCTGCGCCGCGTGGTCGAGCTCGGCGTCGACCACGTCGACACCGCCCAGTTCTACGGTGACGGCTTCGTCAACGGGCTCATCCGCGACGCCTTCCGCCCCGAGGACGGCGTCGTGATCGTCAGCAAGGTCGGCGCCGACCCCGACCCGGGCGCCGCCATTCCGCTGCGCCCCGCCCAGCGGCCCGAGCAACTGCGGGCCGGCGTCGAGGACAACCTCGAATCCCTCGGCCTCGACTGCATCCCCGTGGTGAACCTGCGCCGTCTGGACACCGGGCCGGGCCTGCACGCCGAGGGCGACCAGGTGGTCGACCTCGACGACCAGCTCGCCGTGATGACCGCGCTGCGGGACGAGGGCAAGATCGGCGCCATCGGGCTGAGCGCCGTCACGCTGGACGGGGTGCGCCGGGCGCTGCCCGCCGGGATCGTCTGCGTCCAGAATCTCTACAGCCTGGTCACGCGCGGCGACGAGGAGATGCTGCGGCTCTGCGCCGAGGAACAGATCGCCTGGGTGCCGTTCTTCCCGCTCGGCGGCGCCTTCCCCGGGCTGCCGAAGGTGACCGCCGAACCGGCCGTCACCGCCGCCGCGAAGTCCCTCGGCCACACCCCCGCGCAGGTCGGCCTCGCCTGGCTGCTCCACCACGCGCCGAACACGCTGCTCATCCCGGGCACCGCGGACACCGGCCACCTGGAGGCGAACGTCGCCACCGGAACGGTCGCGCTCGACGACGACACACTGGCCGCGCTGGACGCCGTCGAGTCACGGCCCCTCGCCGATATCACCCTCGGCTGACGGACACGCGGCCGCCGCGGGGCCCCGGCGCCGGCCGGCCCGGACGCTCAGCGCTCCGGGAACCGCTCCCCGCACTCGGCGCAGTACTTCGGCACCGGCTCCCGGGACATGCGGCCACACTCCGGGCACACCCGGTCCAGCGAGCACGGCGCCTCGCCGCCCTCCCGCGCGAACGCCGCCGGTTCGATGGTGAGGCCGGGACGGCGGCGGTGGACCGTGAGGTAGGCGAGGCCGTCCGGCCCCGCGGTCACCGCGCGCCGGGAGGTGCGGGGCAGCCAGGTGACCGTCGTCGGGGTCAGCTCCAGGGGCGCGCCACCACCCGCCGGGATGAGGCGGCCGCCGCCCGCGAGCACGACCAGGAGCACGTCGAGTACGTCCTCCTGGTGCTCACCGACCTCCGCGCCCGGCGGAAGGCGCACCAGGTTGGCGTCCAACTCCCTTCCCTGCCGGTCCAGTTGCCAGAGCGCGCCGCGGGCGTCGGGGGCTGCGGCGGCGAGCAGGTCGTCGAGTACGGCCAGTACCTCGGGAGTCGCGTTCACGGCTCCCACGCTACGCCGCCGGACGCGGCGCCGGATCAGGCCGGCTGGGGCCACCCCCTGCCGAATCTCCTGCCTGCCGAATCTCCCGCCTTTCCGGAACGTCGTCGAGGTGGCCGCCGTCTTCGCGGTGATCTCGGCGTCCAACGCCTCGGGCAGGCCCGGGTTCGTCCCGCCACGTGCCCGTGAAGGGCTGAATCACCGTCACCAGCCCCTCCCCGCACCGCCTGCGCACCCGAGGACGAACCCGAGGACGAACCCGGCCGGCCCTGAGGACCCTTCCCCCGATCAGGTCCCGGAATTTGTCCGACTCCCCGAATTCCGCCCCGGCCCGATAATCCCGCGCAGGTCAAGCCAATCGGTGGTTTCCTTCTTGCCGTCCCGCTCAGATACCCATGTCGCACGCCACCGAGCCGAGGAGACACCGCCGTGGAACGCAGCCCGGACGAGAAGTACCCGCCGGTCGAGCCGTACGAGCAGGGGATGCTCGACGTCGGCGAGGGCAACCTCGTGTACTGGGAGGCGTGCGGCAACCCGGCCGGCAAAGCCGCCCTCGTCGTGCACGGCGGACCGGGCTCGGGGTGCACGGAGCGGCCCCGGCAGTACTTCGACCCGGACCGCTACCGGGTGATCCTCTTCGACCAGCGGGGCTGCGGCCGCTCCACCCCGCACGCGAGCGACCCGGCCACCGACATGCGGTTCAACACGACGGACCGGCTGATCGCCGACATGGAGCGGCTGCGCGTCCGGCTGGGCATCGACACCTGGCTGCTGTACGGGGGTTCCTGGGGCTCGACGCTGATCCTCGCGTACGCCGAGCGGTACCCGGAGCGGGTCAGCGAGATCGTGATCCCGGCCGTCACCACGACCCGCCGCTCCGAGATCGACTGGCTGTACCGGGCCGCCGGGCAGATCTTCCCCGAGGCGCGGGAACTGTTCCGGGCCGGGGTCCCGGAGGCCGCGAGCGACGCGACCCCGGACGTGCTCGCCGCGTACGCCCGGCGGACCGAGAGCCCCGACCCGGAGGTACGGGCGCGGGCGACGGCCGACTGGTGCGCGTGGGAGGACGCGGTGCTCTCCCAGGAGGCGTACACCGGACCGCCGCCGTACAGCGGCCGGCCCGCACGGGCGCGGCAGGCACTGGTGCGGATCTGCGCGCACTACTTCTCGCACGGCGCCTGGCTGGAGGAGGGGCAGCTGATCCGGGACGCCGGGCGGCTGGCGGGAATCCCGGGCGTGCTGGTGCACGGGCGCTTCGACCTGGGCGGCCCGCTGATCACCGCGTGGGAGCTGGCGAAGGCGTGGCCGGACGCGGAGCTGACCGTGATCGACGACGCGGGCCATCTCGGCGGCGCGGCGACGAGCCGCGCGGTGCTGGCGGCGCTGGACCGGTTCGCGGACCGGTAGCGGGCCCGGTTCGGCGGACCGGGTGAGAGCGCCGCGCCGCGGAACTCCGCCCTTGCTTCGAGCGGACTCCAAGGCGTTGGGTTGACCCATGAAGTACACGCAGCTCGGACGCACCGGACTCAAAGTCAGCCGCCTCGTTCTGGGGACGATGAACTTCGGCCCAGAGACCAACGAGAGCGACAGCCACGCACTCATGGACGCCGCCCTGGACGCGGGTGTCAACTTCTTCGACACCGCGAACGTCTACGGCTGGGGCGAGAACAAGGGCCGCACCGAGGAGATCCTCGGCACCTGGTTCGCCCAGGGCGGCGACCGCCGCGACAAGGTCGTCCTCGCCACCAAGGTCTACGGCAACATGGCCGCCGGCAGCGAGGCCTGGCCCAACCACGACAAACTGTCCGCGTTCAACATCCGCCGGGCCGTGGACGCCAGCCTGAAGCGGCTGCAGACGGACCACATCGACCTCTACCAGTTCCACCACGTCGACCGGTCCACCCCGGTCGAGGAGATCTGGCAGGCCATCGACGTACTGATCCAGCAGGGCAAGATCCTCTACGCGGGTTCGTCCAACTTCGCGGGCTACAAGATCGCGCAGGCCAACGAGGTCGCCAGGCAGCGCGGCAGCTACGGACTGGTCAGCGAGCAGTGCATCTACAACCTGATGCAGCGGGGGGCCGAGATGGAGGTCATCCCGGCCGCCCAGGAGTACGGCCTCGGAGTCATCCCGTGGTCGCCGCTGCACGGCGGGCTGCTCGGCGGGGCACTCCGCAAGGAGCGCGAGGGCGGCGGCGCCCGCTCCACCTCGGGCCGCTCCGGCGAGGCACTCGCCGACCCCAAGGTGAGGGCGCAGATCCAGGCGTACGAGGACCTGCTGGGGAAGCACGGGCTGGAGCCCGGCGAGGCCGGTCTGGCCTGGCTGCTGACCCGGCCCGGCGTCACCGGCCCGATCTCGGGCCCGCGTACGCGCGAGCAGCTCGACTCCGCGCTGCGGGCGGTGGAGCTGGAGCTGTCGGACGAGGTGCTGGCGGCCCTGGACGAGATCTTCCCCGGTCCGGGTCCCTCGCCGGAGAACTTCGCCTGGTAGGAACGGGCCCGCGTGCGGCCGCCCCCGGCAGGCAGGTCAGCCGAGGGCGGCCGCCGCTGCGACGACGACGAACATCAGCACGAGCACGGCCGCCATAATGCGGTTTCTTGTCTTGGGGTCCACCCGACGAGCGTAACCGCCCACCCCGCCACCCCGGCGGCCAGGCCCGCGCCGAAAAGCGATACGGCCCCGTACCGGATACCCGGTCGGGGCCGTGATCGTGGGGTCGGGCGGCTCTCAGGCCGCCGTGGCCAGCTGCTCGCGTGGGACGAAGCGCACATGCGGGTGGCCGGGGCGCAGGTCGACCTTGAGGCGCAGGCCGCCGACGCGGGCCAGCATGAAGCCGACGCCGAGCGCGGCCACCAGCGAGAACGCCCCGCCGACCGCCATGCCGGTCCGGACGCCGTACACATCGCTGATCCAGCCGACGATCGGGGCGCCCACCGGCGTGCCACCGGCGAAGACCATCATGTACAGGCTCATCACCCGGCCGCGCATGGCCGGGTCGGCCGCCATCTGGACGCTGGTGTTCGCGCTGATGTTGGTCGTCAGACCGATCATGCCGATCGGGACGAGCAGGATCGAGAACAGCCAGACGGACGGCGACATGGAGGCGACGATCTCCAGCAGGCCGAACAACGTACCCGCGGCCACCAGCATCCGCAGCCGCGAGGAGCGGCGGCGGGCGGCGAGGAGGGCGCCCGCGAGGGAACCGGCCGCCATCAGGATGTTGAAGAACGAGTACATCCCGGCGCCGCCGTCGAAGACCTCGTCGGCGAAGGCCGTCAGCCAGATCGGGAAGTTGAATCCGAACGTGCCGACGAAGCCGACGAGGACGATCGGCCAGATCAGCTCCGGCCGGCCGGAGACGTAACGCAGCCCCTCGCGGAGCTGCCCCTTCGCGCGCGGCACGACGACGGCCTTGTGCAGCTCGCTCGTGCGCATCATCATCAGGCCGACGAGCGGCGCGAGGAACGACAGGCCGTTGAACATGAAGGCCCAGCCGCTGCCGACCGAGGTGATCAGCACACCCGCGACGGCGGGGCCGATGAGCCGGGCGGACTGGAAGTTCGCCGAGTTCAGGCTGACCGCGTTCCGCAGCTGGGCGGGGCCGACCATCTCGGAGACGAACGACTGGCGGGCCGGGTTGTCCACGACCGTGACCATGCCGAGCAGGAAGGCGATCAGGTAGACGTGCCACACCTGGACCACACCGGAGAGGGTGAGCACGGCGAGGGCGACACCGCACAGGCCGAGCGCGGCCTGGCTGAAGAGGAGGAGCTTGCGCTTGGGCAGGCGGTCGGCGATGACGCCGCCGTACAGGCCGAAGAGCAGCATGGGGAGGAACTGGAGTGCCGTGGTGATGCCGACGGCGGCAGCGGACCCGGTGAGGCTCAGAACGAGCCAGTCCTGCGTGATGCGGGACATCCAGGTACCGGTGTTGGAGATCACGGCGCCCGTGGCGAACAGGCGGTAGTTACGGATCTTCAGCGACGAGAAGGTCCCGCCGGGCTTGCTCTCGTGGGTGGAAGTCGGTGCGGGGGCGGAGTCTGCTCCGGATCCCGTACTCAAAAGGGTTCGCCTCCTCGGGCGTGGACATTGCGCGGGCTGACGGGGATGCGGCGGTGGGGCGGTGCGCCGGCTGTGGTGCGGCGCGGCCCGCTCCGCTACAGGTGGGCGAGCTTCTCCAGCACGGGCGCCGCGTTGCGCAGCGTCTCCCACTCGTCCTCGTCCAGGCCTTCGGCGAGGGTGGTCAGCCAGGCGTTCCGCTTGGAGCGGCTCTCGGCGAGCATGGCCTCGGCCTGCTCGGTCTGGCTGACCATCTTCTGACGACGGTCATCGGGGTGCGGTTCCAGTCTGACAAGTCCCTTGGCTTCCAGCAGCGCGACGATGCGGGTCATCGACGGCGGCTGCACATGCTCCTTGCGGGCCAGCTCGCCGGGAGTGGCCGAACCGCAACGCGCGAGGGTGCCGAGCACCGACATCTCGGTGGGGCTCAGCGACTCGTCGACGCGCTGGTGCTTGAGGCGCCGGCCGAGCAGCATGACGGCGGAACGAAGGGAGCTCACGGCGGCGGCACTGTCGCTGTCGTGGATCAGGTCAGGCATGTTTGTTAGCGTAACTCATTACCTACCCTAAAGACCACTCGGTGGTACACGCGCGAGAGCCGAATCACCAATCGATCACCCAAACGAGTGAGTCCGTTCCGGAAAGTCACGCGTGTCGGGCCCGGAGGACGTAACCCTGCATGGCATGGGATCGACAGTGCTCAGCCTGCGGATAGACGGTGAGCTGCTCGACCGGCTCAAGCAGCACGCCGCCAGACGCGGAATGAGCGTCCAGGACTATGTGGTCCGGACGCTCATTCGCGATGACTTCGACGAGCGCTTCCAGGCGGCCGTCGACGAGACAGAGAAGTTCTACGGGGCGGAGGCGGAGGGCGTCGCGGCCGAAGAGGTCACCTGACCCCGCCGGCCGCGCCCCCCGCGAGGGATCACGTGAGGCCGAGCGCCGGCATCGCGTAGTAGAAGACGAAGACCGCCGACACCGCGTACATGGCCACCGGCACCGAGCGCCCGCGCCCGGCGGCCAGCCGCAGTACGCAGAACGCGATGAAGCCGATGCCGATGCCGTTGGTGATCGAGTACGTGAACGGCATCATCACCATGGCGAGGAAGGCCGGCATCGAGAGCGTGTAGTCGCTCCAGTCGATGTCCCGCACCGAGCCCGCGATGATCAGGAAGCCCACCGCCAGCAGGGCCGGAGTGGCCGCCTGCGAGGGGACCATCGTCGCCAGCGGTGTCAGGAACAGCGCCGCGGTGAACAGCAGACCCGTGACGATGCTCGCGAAGCCGGTGCGGGCCCCCTCGCCGACACCCGCCGTGGACTCCACGAAGCAGGTGCCTGCGGAGGCGGAGCCCGCGCCGCCCGCGGCGACCGCGATGCCGTCGACGAACAGCACCTTGTTGATGCCGGGGAAGTTGCCGTCCTTGTCCATCAGCTTGGCCTCGTCGCCGACGCCGAGGATGGTGCCCATCGCGTCGAAGAAGCAGGACAGCAGCACGGTGAAGACGAACAGGATGCCGGTGAGCACCCCGACCTTGCCGAAGCCGCCGAACAGGCTGACCTCGCCGATCAGCCCGAAGTCCGGGGTGGCGACCGGATTGCCCGGCCACTGCGGGACGGTCAGGCCCCAGGCCTCGCCCGGCAGGTCCGCGATCGCGTCGATGATCAGCGCGACCACCGTCATCGTGACGATGGAGATCAGGATCGCGCCCGGCACCTTGCGGACGATCAGCGCGAGGGTGAGCAGCGCGCCCAGCACGAAGACCAGGACCGGCCAGCCGTTGAGGTGGCCGTCGTTGCCGAGCTGGAGCGGGACGGTGGTGTGCGCGGCGTCCGGGATGCGGGAGACGAAGCCCGAGTCGACCAGGCCGATCAGCAGGATGAAGAGGCCGATGCCGATCGCGATGCCCTTGCGGAGCGAGGTCGGTACGGCGTTCATCACGCGTTCCCGCAGCCCGGTCGCGACCAGCAGCATGACCACGATGCCCGCGAGGACGACCATGCCCATCGCGTCGGGCCAGCTCATCCGCGGGGCGAGCTGGAGGGCGACGACCGTGTTGACGCCGAGGCCCGCGGCCAGGGCGATCGGCACGTTGCCGATGACGCCCATGAGGAGCGTGGAGAAGGCCGCGACCAGCACGGTCGCGGTGACCAGCTGGCCGCCGTCGAGCTGGTGCCCGTACATGTCCTTCGCGCTGCCCAGGATGATCGGGTTCAGCACGATGATGTACGCCATCGCGAAGAAGGTGGCGAATCCGCCACGGATCTCACGGGCGACCGACGACCCCCGCTCGGAGATCTTGAAGTAACGGTCCAGGCCGCCGGAAGGCTGGGGAGCCGGGGGCTGTTCGGAATCGACCGGAGCGGTGGCCGAGGGGGGCATGGAGGACCTCAGTCATACGTAGAGGGGACTAAAAGAGGACTAAAACTGGTCAGCTTTGGACTTTCACACGAATAATTCGAGACAGCCGTAAGCAGATTCAGTATGAATACATAAGGCGAAGATCGCTATCTCCGCGCGTAGACCCTTGGGCCGACTGGTCGGGCGGCCTTTGTGCACGCGCCGCATACACTGACCGCATGGCGAAGTGGACACCGAAGCACGAGGCACCCGAGCCCCTGGAGGGGCCCGTCGTCGCGACCATCACCGGCGGCACGATCCTCTGGTTCGTCCTCTTCCTCGTCCAGCTCCCGTTCTACGGCTGGTTCGACGACCACGGGCACCTGTGGTGGGTGTGGACGTGTCTGGCCGGTGCGGGCCTCGGCCTGATCGGCATCTGGTACGTACGAGGACGCGACGCGGCGCTCAAGCGGGCCGCCGCGGCGGCCGCCGTCCCGCAGGGCGGCTCCGGGGACACCTCCGGCACCACCGCCTGACGCGGACCGGGATCACACCTCACGGCCCGGCGCCACTGCCGCAGGTCACAGGCCACTCCGCGCGCCGTACCACCACGGGACGATTCCCGTCCTCCCCCGGTCTGATCTTCGGACCACCCGGTGGGTGAACCGGACGTTGCACCCGTACCGTCTGAACCATGACTCAGCGGGCACTCGACCCCTCCGGGGATGAGCCGAACAGATCCTCCGTACCTTCCGGCACCGACCGGCCGGTGATGATCGACGCCGGTACCGAGCTCGATCCGGTGCACCCGGTCGAGCTCCCGGCTCCGGGCGGCGGTCGCGGGCTGACCGCGGCCGAGGTCGCCGAGCGGATCGCCCGCGGCGAGATCAACGACGTCCCGGTCCGCTCCTCGCGGTCCGTGCGCGAGATCGTCCGCGCCAACGTCTTCACCCGGTTCAACCTGATCATCGGCGTGCTCTGGGTGATCATGCTGTTCGTCGCGCCGATCCAGGACAGCCTCTTCGGCTTCGTGATCATCGCCAACACCGGTATCGGCATCGTGCAGGAGTGGCGGGCCAAGAAGACCCTGGACAGCCTCGCGGTCATCGGCGAGGCGAAACCCACCGTGCGACGGGACGGGATCGCAGCCGAGATCTCCACCTCAGAGATCGTCCTGGGCGACCTCGTCGAACTCGGCCCCGGCGACAAGGTCGTCGTCGACGGCACCGTCGCGGAGGCCGACAGCCTGGAGATCGACGAATCACTGCTCACCGGCGAGGCCGACCCGGTGCTCAAGCACGCCGGCGACCCGGTCATGTCCGGCAGCTTCGTCGTCGCGGGCGGCGGGGCCTTCGCCGCGACCAAGGTCGGCCGCGAGGCCTACGCCGCGCAGCTCGCCGAGGAGGCCTCCCGCTTCACGCTCGTCCAGTCCGAGCTGCGCACCGGCATCTCCACCATCCTCAAGTACGTCACCTGGATGATGATCCCGACCGCCATCGGTCTGATCCTCAGCCAGCTGGTGGTGAAGGACCACAACTTCAAGGACTCCGTCGCCCGGACCGTCGGCGGCATCGTCCCGATGATCCCGGAGGGCCTGGTCCTGCTCACCTCGGTCGCCTTCGCGATCGGCGTCGTACGGCTGGGCCGCAAGCAGTGCCTGGTCCAGGAGCTCCCCGCCATCGAGGGCCTGGCCCGGGTCGACATCGTCTGCCTGGACAAGACCGGCACCCTCACCGAGGGCGGCATGGACGTCACCGAGGTCCGCGCGCTGAACGGCACGGACGAGCCGTACCTGCGCCGCGTACTGGCCGCCTTCGGCGCCTCCGACCCGCGGCCCAACGCCAGCCTCCAGGCGATCATCGACGCCTACCCGGTCCCGGACGGCGAGGCCTGGGCCGTCACCCAGGCGCTGCCCTTCTCCTCGGCCCGCAAGTACAGCGGCGCCGCCTTCGACGAGGACGGCGGGCGGGCCTCCGGCTGGCTGCTCGGCGCCCCCGACGTACTGCTGTCCGAGGACGACCCGGCGCTCGCCGAGATCGAACAGCTCAACCAGCAGGGCCTGCGGGTCCTGCTGCTGGCCCGTGCGCAGGGCCCGCTCGACGACCCCGCGACCGCGACCGGGGCCGAACCGTGCGCGCTGATCGTGCTGGAGCAGCGGCTGCGGCCCGACGCCCGGGAGACGCTCGCCTACTTCGCCGACCAGCGGGTCGCCACGAAGGTGATCTCCGGCGACAACGCCGTCTCGGTCGGCGCCGTCGCCGCGAAGCTCGGGCTGCCGGGCGCCGAACACACCCTGGACGCGCGCCGGCTGCCCACCGACCCGGACGAGATGGCCACGGCCATGGAGGAGAACACGGTCTTCGGCCGCGTCACCCCGCAGCAGAAGCGGGAGATGGTCGCCGCCCTCCAGTCCCGCGGCCACACCGTCGCGATGACGGGCGACGGGGTCAATGACGTCCTGGCCCTCAAGGACGCCGACATCGGCGTCTCGATGGGCTCCGGCTCCGAGGCGACCAGGGCCGTCGCCCAGATCGTGCTGCTCAACAACAGCTTCGCGACGCTGCCGTCCGTCGTCGCCGAGGGCCGCCGGGTCATCGGCAACATCACCCGGGTCGCGACCCTGTTCCTGACGAAGACCGTCTACTCGGTGCTGCTGGCCGTCCTGGTGGTCTGCTTCCAGGTCGAGTACCCGTTCCTGCCGCGGCACCTGACGCTGCTGTCGACGCTGACGATCGGCATCCCGGCGTTCTTCCTCGCCCTGGCCCCCAACAAGGAGCGCGCGCACCCCCACTTCGTGCGCCGCGTCATGCGGTACGCGATCCCGTCCGGCACCATCGCGGCCGTCGCCACCTTCGTGACGTACCTGCTCGCCCGGCACCACTACACCGGCCCCGGCTCGCTGGACGCGGAGACCAGCGCGGCCACACTCACGCTGTTCCTGGTCTCGATGTGGGTCCTGGCGATCATCGCCCGCCCCTACACCTGGTGGCGGATCTGCCTGGTGGCGGCGATGGGCCTGGCGTTCCTGGTGGTGCTCGTGGTGCCGTGGCTCCAGAACTTCTTCGCGCTGAAGCTGGTGGGTGCGCAGATGCCGTGGACGGCGGTGGGCGTCGCCGTGATCGCCTCCGCCGCCCTGGAGTACGCCTGGCGCCTGGTGAGCCGCCGCTTCCCGGTGTAGCGGGGAAGCGGCGGCCCCAGCCGGCAGTTGCCGGGCGTGCGGGCTACTTCACGCTGACGTAGGAACCCGTCGCGGTGGCGGCCGGGGTGGTGGACGTACCGGCGAAGCTGTAGCGCCAGTAGCCGTTGGCCGAGACCTTGGCCGTGGTCTTCAGGTCACCCTTGTTGTTCGTCTTCACGGTCTTCACCGTGGTGTAGGTGCTGCTGCCCTTCTTGCGGAACTGGAGCTTCACCGGCTGGGCGGTGTAGCCGTGGTACTTCAGGTCGTCGAAGTTGGCCCGCGACAGCCATCCGGTGAACGTGAGGGTCTTGCCCTTCTTCACCGACTTCGCGGAGGTCTTGACGGACTGCTTCGACGCGCGCTGGACCGTGGCGTTGCCCAGCTTGTCCTGAAGCGCGAAGCCCATCTTGCTGAAGTCGGGGTTCTCCGGGTCCTCGCCCCGGAAGTCGACGGCGAAGCCCATCGCCTTCCACTTCGTGGCGTCGGCGTTGCCGAGCAGGTCGTATTCGGGCGTGACGGTGATGTTGCCCTTGCAGGTGGCGACCTTGGTGGACACCTTCTTGCAGACGGGGAAGTCATCGCTGTACAGCTCGTTCGACGGGGAGTCGTACGAACCGCGGTAGAGGTTGACGTCGAGCAGGAAGTCCGAGGCGAAGATGTTCACGTCGGCGGCGTGCGTCACGGTGAAGGTGGTCGCCACCCGCTTCGTGTACGTGGTCCCCACGACGATCGGCTTGCCGCCGTTGACGACGAGCTTGGAGAAGGTGAGGTCCATCTCGCCGGGCTCGGACGCGGCCGCGGGCGCGGCCGAGCGCGCGCCGGTCTTCGCGGCGGACTGCCCGGCGGCGGCGGACTGGGCCGCGCGCGCGACGGCGGCGGCCGAGCCGGCCGGACCGTGCGCGCCGTCGGCCTGGGCGGCCGAAGGAAGGACGAGGGCGGAAAGGGCCAGGGCGCCGGTCACGGTGGCAACGGTGGCACGAGTACGCATGTTTCGTTCCCCAAGGTGGAGAAGGGGGTCCGCCGCATCTGGTGGAGCGCGGACCCAAGATCGTCGGTGAAGCCTGGTGGCCTCACAGACAAGACGATCACCAACCGTGAAGGGTTGTGTGGGACTTGAGGATTTCTTGCGGATGCCGAAACGGCCGGAGCGGCCACGTGCTGGGACTCGGTGGCCCAGGCCGTCCCGCACCGCTGCCGCCTCCGGACCGGACGGGACCGGAGCGGCCCGCGCTCAGTCGAACCAGCGGTCCCGGGCCAGCTCCTCGGTGCGTGACGGGTCCTCCAGCAGGGCCGCGACCTCGAAGCGGCGCGGCCACTGACCCGCCGCCCAGGCCAGACCCGCCGCGACGCCCTCCAGGGTCGCGGCGTGCACGATGCCGTCCGGGGTGCGGCGCCAGTCCAGCTCGACGCCGCCCGCGCGCAGTTCGCCGTGCTCGACATACGTGTCCGGGGTGCCCGCGCCGAGCAGGATGCGGACGGACTCCGGGACCCGGTGCTCCTCGCCCTCGCTCGTGACCTCCGCCTCGACGCTCTCGCCTAGCCGCCGCACCTGGAACAGCTCGGCCAGCTCCGCCGCGTTCGCCGGGGCGACCGGCAGGAGCGGCAGCCCCGCGGTCAGCGGCAGCAGGTCGGGGGCGTCCGCGATCACCGCGTCCGCCGCGTCCACGACCCGCACCTCGCCGTCGACCACGGCCCGCAGCTCGTCCGGCAGCGTGACCTGCTCCGGGTCCAGCTCGGCCAGGGCCGTGTACAGGGAGTGCAGTTGTACGGGACCGACCGGGCGGTCCTCGTCCGCGAGCCGGCCGAGGAGCTCGGCCGCACCGCCGGGCTCGTCCAGCAGGGCGGCGACCGAGGTCCGGACCCCGAGGGCGCGCAGCACCTGGGCGTCGTCGAAGCCGGTCGCGTCGGCGGAGTCGTACAGGCCCGCCAGCCGGGAATCGCCACCGTCGGCGCGCAGGCCCGCCGGGCGGCGGCCGTCCAGCACCGGGTGGTCGCGCAGCCACCAGGCGGTGTACGGGCGCACCGACTGCGTCGTGCCGTCCGGGAGCAGCACCCGTACCGGCTGGGTCAGCGCGTCGCGCAGCGGCGGCCGGGCGAGGAGCGCGAGCGCCTGGGGCCAGGCGTCGTCGTCGACCAGGTCGAGGTCGCGGACGGCGACGAGTTCGGTGGCGACCGGCGGCACCGGGGTGTCCGGGAGCTGGTCGAGGATGTCCTCGCACCACACGTCGACGGCGTCGAGCAGCCCGGCGTCGTCCGATTCGGCGAAGTCGCCGTCGCGGGGCTCCAGTTCGTCCGGATCCAGGACCACATCGGTGGCCCGCACCAGGGCGAACGTGGCCAGCACCCCGCAGGCGGTGAGCGGCTGTTCGCCCCAGCGGGCGGCCAGCTCCTCGTCGCACAGGGCGAGTTCGCCCTCGCGCATGATCGCGGCGAACGGGCTTCCGGGCAGCACGAGTTCACCGGCCGGAGCGGGCTCGCCGTCTTCGTCGGGCAGCGCGAGCGCACCGAGCCAGGGCTCGTCGCCGGGCGCCAGGTCGGCGTCCCTGACCAGGGTGAGGACGGTCTCCACCAGTTCGTCGCCGTCGAGCGCGTCCTCGTCCCAGATCTCGCCCGCGTCCAGCGAACCGGCGACGGCGGCCCGCACCTGCGGGGTCGTCAGCACGGCGTGCGGGGTGGCGGGCAGGGCGCCCAGCTTCTCCAGGAGCGGGTGCGCGGCGTCCGGGTGGGCGACCTTCAGCCCGAGCCGGGCGAGCCGTTCCAGGACCGGCCCGGTCAGCGCGTCGGGGAACGGGAGCAGGATCTGCCGGGGGCCGATGGTGGTGCGGGGGACGGCCGGGGCCTGCGGGTCAGAGCCCTGGGACGTCGTCCCGGCGAGCGGCACCGGCAGCCCGGAGAGCCGGTCCGGGTCGACGCCGGCCAGGCTGTCGTACAGCCGCCGCCACCAGCCCGGGGCGCGCTCCAGTCCGGCGAGCCGGTCGATCGCCTCGGTCAGCGGCACCCGGGCGACGCCGAGCGTACGGAGCTCGGCCCGGCGCTCCAGGCCCGCGGGCAGCAGACAGGGCAGCACCTCGGCCAGCACGGCGACCGTCTCCGCGCCGACCCCCTCCAGCACCTCGGCCTCGATGGGCCGCAGGGCGGTGGTGGCCTTGCGGCCGTCGTCGGCCGCGGCGTCCCAGCTGTCCCACCGGTCGGGCTCTGCGGCGGGGTCGCGCGGGGCGGCGGGCTCCAGGAACGCGACGCGCGGCAGCCGTTCCAGGATCGCGCCGCGCAGCGCGCCGTCCAGCACGCCCTTACCGAGCGGTCCGGGCACCAGAGCGATGGTGGCGACGGACACCGGCTGCCAGTCGGCGAGCAGTTCGGCGTACGCGTCGGCCGCGCGCTGCACCAGGAAGTCGGTGAGCGGGCCGGGCGCGGGGTGGCGGCGGGTGGTGTCCAGCGGCAGCGACGCGATGAGCAGCGCGGGTACGCCGAGCGGTTCGTCGGTGGGCGTCGGCGCGTGCACGACGGGGGCGGTACGGGGGTGCACCGGGGCGCCCTCCGCGTCCACCGGGACGGCCCAGGTCACCGACCAGTGCGGGCGCAGCCGTTCCTCCAGCGGGCGGTCGGCGAGCAGGGCGGGCTCGACGGGGCCGTGCCGGGAGACGGTGCGCCAGCGGTTCGTCCCGTGCGCGGAGTCGGCGACGTGGGTGTACGGGCCGTGCTGCGACCGGGTCAACGTCCGTACGGTGTCCGGGGTCTCGATGACGACCTCGTCGAGTCCGCTCAGGGTGAGCAGCAGCGCGTCGTCGACGGCCCCGAGCAGCCGGCCGACCAGGTCCTGCGCGGTGCCGTCGCGCAGCGGCAGGACGACGACGGTGTCGTAGCCGTCCGGGGCGGTGCCCTCCGCGGGCAGCGGGAGCCGCAGCAGGGGCACGTGGCCGTCGCGGCGGCGCAGCTCGTCGCCCAGTCCGGGGCTGCCTACGGCGGCTGCCCCGGCGAGGTCGCGGGCCTCGGCGAGGGACCAGCGCACCCCGCCGTGCCGGCCGATGACGGCGGGTTCGTCGCTCACCGCGAGCACGGCGGCGAACCCGACGCCGAACCTGCCCACGGCGGAGTCGTGCCCCTCCCGCTTGGCGGAGGCGCGCAGGGTGGACAGCGACTCCACCCCGGTGGCGTCCAGCGGCGCGCCGGTGTTCGCGGCGGCCAGGACGGCGGGGGCGTCGTCGGTCGCCGGGTGCAGGGTGAGCCGGAGCCGGCCGGGCACCCGGGCACGGGCGGCGGCGTCGGCGGCGTTCTGGGCCAGCTCGACGACGAGGCGGTCGCGGTAGCCGCCGAGCGCGAGGTCCTCCTCGGCGTTGGCGTCCTCACGGAAGCGGGCGGGGCCGGCGCCCCAGGCGTCGAGCACGCGGCGCCGCAGCCGTGCGGTGCCGAATGGGTCGGCCCCCTCGGTCGCATTCATGCTCACGCTGTGACTCCCTCTTCCGGTGACGCCTACCCGTGCCGCCAAGTGTGCGCCCCGAAGCTACCGGGTCCGGACCCGTGCCCGCGCCGTCCTCGAACACCGGACGGGCCGGGGGCGGGGCGGGCGAAAGAAATCAAGCCCGTACGGCGATTGAGGACAGGGCTGTGCCCCGGAGCGAGCACACCGCTTCGAGCCCGTACGGCGATCGGGGACGGAACCGGCACGCCGGAGCAGCCCGCACCCCGGTCGCGCCCCGGAACCCCGCCCGGCCACCGCCTACGAGTGGCCGAGGTCCTCCGTCGGCGCGTCCGGCTCCACCGGTACCGAACCGGAATCCCGCGCCGGACGCAGCGGGTACTCGTCCACCTGCATCGTGTCCAGCGCGTGCGGCGCCGGCTTCGGCGGCTTCGGCATCACCGCGGCCTCCGAGTGCCCGCCGCAGCCGTACGACAGGGACACCACGTGCCCGTCCGCCGGACCGAACTCGTTCGCGCACACCCCGAAGGCCTGCTTCAGCGAACCCGCCAGCGGCACCAGGAACGCACAGGACACACAGGTGGCCGGAGCCGCCTGGGCCATCGGCGTCTTCGCGCCGAACCCCTCGTCCCAGCGGTCGGCCGCCGCGTACAGCCCGTACCGCGACAGCACCCGCGCACGCCGCATCCCGAGCTCGTCCGCGACCGCCGCGATCGAACCGCGGCGCGGGGGCTCCGGGCGCGTCGTCAGCTCCGCGTCCTCCGACTCGACGAGGTCGGCCAGCTCACCGGAGACCGGGGAGTTGGGCGGCGGCTCGTCGTCGCCGGTGTAACCCGGCTCCAGACGCAGATCGTCCGCCTCGGTGGGCAGCAGATCGCCCGGCCCCATGTCGCCCGGCCGCAGCCGCTCGCTCCACGGCACCCACTCCGGCGCGAGCAGCGCGTCGCCGCCCGGCAGCAGCACCGTTTCGTCCAGCGTGACGTTCTTCGCCCGGGAGGCCCTGGCGACCGTCACCGCCCAGCGCCAGCCCCGGTAGGCCGGGTCCTTGCACTCGAAGTAGTGCGTGACGACCCGGTCCCCCTCGGGGACCACGTCCACATGCTCACCCACGACCCCTGGCGCGGCTGCCTCCTCGGCCGCCGCGCGCGCGAGGTCTACCGCCTCGGCACACAGACGGTCGGGAACAGGGGTACGGGCCGTACGGCTTCTCGTCGTCGCAGCACTCACAGGTCTCGCTTCTCTCCTACGCCAGTCTCACGAGCGCGCCAGCACATCCATCGATTTCAGCCATTCGGTTGCGGGCGGAGCGGACCTGGGGGCCGCGTCGACGTCCACACCCGTTGTGCCTGCCTCGGGCGCACCTTCTGCAACCCATTCTGCGGGATCGCCGAGAGGCGCGCGGCCAAGAACAACCGCCGGTGGCGCGCTACGCACGCTACCCTCTCCGCCGCTTCCCGCCCACCTGCCCGTCCCAAACGACGCCGTATCCGGTGCCGTGTCCCCTGTAAAGAGCGCGCTCCGGCCATCGGGTTCCACCGGTCCGACACCCGCTGCGACCTGCCCGATCGCTGACCCGACAGGGCGGAAGGCACCGCGTCCCGCGCCTGTCCCGGTTCGGGAGGACCGGTCCTGGGGCAGTATGACCAAGTGGCTTCTGCCAGGTCGCACGACGGATCCGGCCCGCTCCGCAGGACGGGCCGGACGGTGGGCCATGCCCTGCGCAGCCCGTTCACCGGGACCGCCCGGGGCATCCGGAAGGCGACCCACGCCCACGGCGCGGGTGAGTCCGGTCTCGGAAAGCTGATCGAGCTGCACGCGGTGAACGGCGCGGGTGACGTGATGATCACGATCGCGCTGGCGTCCACGGTGTTCTTCTCCGTACCGACGGACCAGGCCCGTGGCCGGGTCGCGCTGTACCTCGCCGTCACCATGGCGCCGTTCATCGTCCTGGCCCCGGTCATCGGCCCGCTCCTGGACCGCCTGCCGCACGGCCGCCGCGCCGCGATGGCGGGCTCCATGCTGGCCCGTGCGGTGCTGGCGCTCACCATGTCGGGCGCGGTCGCCACCGGCGGCCTGGAGCTGTACCCGGCGGCCCTGGGCGTCCTGGTCTGCTCGAAGGCGTACGGGGTGGTGCGCAGCGCCGTCGTACCGCGGCTGCTGCCACCCCGGTTCTCCCTGGTGAAGGCGAACTCACGGGTCACCCTCGCCGGTCTCCTCGCCACCGGCGCGGCTGCTCCGATCGGGGCGGGGCTCCAGACGATCGGTCCGCCGTGGCCGCTCTACGGGGCGTGCGCGATCTTCGTCGGCGGCGCGATCCTCGCGTTCACCCTGCCGCCCAAGGTGGACTCGGCGAAGGGCGAACGCAAGGCACACCTCGTGCACCCGCAGGAGGACGACGCCGTCCGGCCAGACCCGCTCCGCAAGACCGCCACGCCCGGTGCCGAGACCGGGGCCGGCACCGGGAAGAAGCCGGCCAGGTCCAAGGAGAGGAACGGTGAGAAGCGGCCGGGGCTGCGGTCGGTCGGCCCGTCCGTCCTGCACGGGCTCCAGGCCAACGCCGCGCACCGCGCGCTCTCCGGCTTCCTGATCTTCTTCCTGGCGTTCCTGCTGCGCGAACAGCCGCTCTCCGGCCGGAGCGCCGCGATCTCGCTCGGCATCGTCGGCGTGGCGGCCGGGACGGGCAACGCGCTGGGCACGGCGGTCGGCTCCTGGCTCAGGGCCCGCGGCCCTGAGATCATCATCGCCTCCGTGCTGGGCCTGGCGCTCGGTGTCGCGGTGCTGGCCTCGGCGTTCTTCAGCACGGTCATGGTCGCCGCGCTCGCGGCCACGGCGGGCTTCACCCAGGCCCTGTCGAAGCTGTCGCTCGACGCGATGATCCAGCGCGACGTGCCGGAGGAGGTGCGCACGTCCGCGTTCGCACGCTCCGAGACACTGCTCCAGATGGCGTGGGTGGTCGGCGGCGCGATCGGGATCTCCCTCCCCCTCAACGGCGTACTGGGCATGGCGGTCGCCGCGGGCATCCTCGCGCTCGGTGCGACGGCCTCCGTACGGGGGCTGCTGGGCGCCGCGCGGCGCGGCTCGCCGCACCCCCGCGTGGCATGAGCCGGAGCGACCGATAGCCTTCGGCCCATGACCGTTGCGTTCTTCTCCGGTAAGGGCCGTCGAATCGGCGTCGCTCTTGGTGCCGTGTCCGCGGGACTCCTTGTCCTCTCCGCCTGCGACAAGCCGACGCCGCTCGCCACCGTGACGGTCGGCGACAACTCGGTGAACACCGAGGCGTCCTGCTACAACGACGGCAAGGCCCTCAAGGAAGCCGACATCAAGGGCTGCCTCAACAAGAAGGCCGACAAGACCGTCAAGGTCGCCATGGACGACAAGGTCCACTTCGGTGTGGACCCGTCGGTCTCGGACAACGGCTGGACGCTCTTCATCAACGGCCAGCAGGCCGAGCAGGAGCCGTTCAAGAAGACCTACCGGTCCATCCCGGGCAGCGCCTTCTTCGCCAGCCAGACCGGCGAGGCCACCGCGGACAAGACGCAGGTCAGCATCGTGGAGACCAAGGGCAAGGAGTTGCTGGGCATCTGGCACTTCGAGCTCAAGAAGACCAGCTGACCCACACCTCCCTCCTGTCGCTTCCTCGGAGGCTCCCCCGTGCGTGTGCTCGTCGTGACCGCTGTCCCGGTGGAACGGGACGCGGTCACGCGTGCGTTCGGGAACGGCACCGAGGTGTCGGTACGCCCGGTGCCGGGCGCGGAGATCCACCGCACCGGCCCCTTCGACGTCCTCGCCGGCGGCGCGGGACCGGCTTCCGCCGCGGCCTCCGCCGCGTTCGCCCTGGCCTCCGACCGCTATGACCTGGTGATCTCGGCGGGCATCGGCGGCGGCTTCGCCGGGGCCGCCCCGGTCGGCTCGCTCGTCGTGGCCGGCCGCATCGGAGCGGCGGACCTGGGCGCGGAGACCCCCGCGGGCTTCGTGCCCGTCACCGATCTCGGCTTCGGCCGGGTCTGGCACTTCCCGCCCGGCTCCCTGGTCAGCGCGGTGGCCGCCGCGACCGGCGCGGTGACCGGCGACATCCTCACCGTCTCCACCGTGACCGGCAGCGCCGAGCGCGCCGCCGCCCTCCTCGCCGGGCACCCCGGTGCCGTCGCCGAGGCCATGGAGGGGTTCGGGGTCGCGGAGGCGGCCGACCGGCTCGGCCTGCCCGCCCTGGAGATCAGGGCCGTCTCGAACGCCGTCGGCCCCCGCGACCGCGACGCCTGGCGCATCGGCGACGCGCTGGCCGCGCTCACCGACGCGTTCGGGAAGCTCATACCCGTACTGGAAGGCTGGACGACCCACCATGACCGAGACCACTCCTGACCCGCTGCGGATCGCCTTCTCGCCGTGCCCGAACGACACGTTCGTCTTCGACGCCTGGGCGCACGGCCGGGTCCCCGACGCGCCCGCCCTCGATGTCACCTTCGCGGACATCGACATCACCAACGGCATGGCCGAGCGCGGCGAGCTGGACGTCCTCAAGGTCTCCTACGCGGTGCTGCCGTGGGTCCTCGACGAGTACGCGCTGCTCCCCTGCGGCGGGGCGCTGGGGCGGGGCTGCGGGCCGCTGGTCCTCACCCGGGAACCGGGCACGGACCTGACGGGCCGGACCGTCGCCGTACCGAGCGAGCGCTCCACCGCCTACCTGCTGTTCCGGCTCTGGGCCGCGGAGACGGTCCCTGGCGGTGTCGGGGAGATCGTCGTCATGCCGTTCGACGAGATCATGCCGGCGGTGCGGGACGGCAAGGTCGACGCCGGACTCGTCATCCACGAGGCGCGCTTCACGTACCAGAACTACGGTCTGCACAACCTGGCCGACATGGGCCGCCACTGGGAGGACACGACCGGCCTCCCGATCCCGCTCGGCGCGATCATCGCGAAGCGCTCGCTGGGCGCGGACACCCTGAAGCGGCTCGCCGAGTCGGTGCGCACGTCCGTACGGATGGCGTGGGACGACCCGCTGGCCTCGCGCCCCTACGTGCTGGAGCACGCCCAGGAGATGGACCCGTCCGTCGCCGACCAGCACATCGGCCTGTACGTGAACGAGTTCACCGCCGACCTCGGCGAGGACGGCTACGCGGCGATCCGCGGCCTGCTGACCCGCGCCGCGGCCGAGGGACTGGTACCGGCACTCGGACCGGACGCGCTCGCGTTCGTCTGAGCGCGACGGGACGGCACCTCCCACCCGGCGGGGCGGGAAACGACAAAGGCAAGGAGGGAACGCTCTCCTTGCCTTTTTTAAGTTATAGCGCCCTGGGGGACTTGCCGCAAGCCCCCCATAACGGCGCAGAATCGTCGGCCTGTGCCACAACTTGTGGCTTTCCTATGGGGGCGGGGGTACCGCGATGACCGAGCAGTACGTGCGGGATCTTCAAGAGATCGACGGGACGCGGATCGCGGCCGTCGGCGGCAAGGCCGCGCACCTGGGCGAGCTGTCGCGGATCGAGGACATCCGCGTGCCGGGTGGCTTCTGCGTGACGACGGACGCCTTCCGGCGGATCATGGCGCAGGCGCCGTCGATCGACGGTCAGCTCGACCGGCTGTCCCGCCTGGACCCGGACGACCGGGAGGCGGTCCGCACGCTCAGCGCGCGGATTCGCCGGACCGTCGAGGAGATCGCCGTCCCGGACGACCTCGCGGCGGCGATCACCCACGCGCTCGGCGGGCTGGGCGACGGGACCGCCTGCGCCGTCCGGTCCAGTGCCACGGCGGAGGACCTGCCGACGGCCTCGTTCGCCGGCCAGCAGGACACGTACCTGAACGTCGTGGGGCCTGCGGCGGTCCTCCGGCACATCAGCCGGTGCTGGGCCTCGCTGTTCACCGAGCGGGCCGTGGTCTACCGCCGGCGCAACGGCATCGACCACCGCACGGTCCACATGGCCGTGGTCGTGCAGCAGATGGTCCTCCCGCACGCCGCCGGCATCCTGTTCACGGCCGACCCCGTCACGGGCAACCGGAAGGTCGCCACCGTGGACGCCGGCTTCGGCCTCGGCGAGGCCATGGTGTCCGGCCTGGTGAACCCGGACGTCTTCAAGGTGCGGCACGGCGAGGTCGTCGACAAGGTGATCGCCGCCAAGCGGCGTGCCCTGCACGCGCTGCCGGGCGGCGGCACGCGGGAGGTGGCGGTCGACCCGCGGCGGCAGGAGCAGCCGGCGCTGACGGATGCGCAGGCCGTACGGCTCGTGGAGCTCGGGCGGCGGATCGAGGGGCACTTCGGCAGCCCGCAGGACATCGAATGGTGCCTGGACGACGACGGCTTCCAGATCGTGCAGAGCCGCCCGATCACCACGCTGTTCCCGGTCCCCGAGACGGAGACCGCCCCCGGGAGCGCCTCCGGGACCGGTGGCCAGGAGAACCACGTCTACGTCTCCGTCGGCCATCAGCAGATGATGACCGACCCCATGAGGCCCCTGGGGCTGTCCATGTGGCAGCTGACGGCCATGGTGCCGATGCACGAGGCGGGCGGGAGGCTGTTCGTCGACGTCACCGGGCGCCTGGTCTCACCCGCGGGCCGGGCCGCCCTCCTGGACGTCATGGGGAGGGGCGATCCGCTGGTCAGGGACGCGCTGGAGACCGTCCTGGACCGCGACGACTTCGTCCCGTCGCTCCCGGACGCGGCTCCCGGCGGCCGGCCGGCCGCCGGTGCGTCCGCCCCGGCAGAGCCCGATCCGGCGATCGTCACCGAGCTGATCGAGCGCAGCCGGGCGTCCGTCGCCGCCCTGGAGCGCGACATCCGGACGAAGACCGGACCGGCGCTGTTCGACTTCCTGCGGGAAGCCTTCGCGGAGCACAAGCGGGTCCTCGGCGATCCGCTGAACCTCCAGGCGATCATGGCGGGGATGGAGGCCACCTGGTGGCTCAACGACAGGCTGCTGGAGTGGCTGGGCGAGAAGAACGCGGCGGACACGCTCACACTGTCCGCCCCCGGCAACATCACCTCGGAGATGGGGCTGGCGCTGCTCGACGTCGCGGACGCGGTCCGCCCGCATCCGGAGGTGGTGGCGTTCCTCCGGGGCGTCGAGCGCGCCGGGGACGACGGCTTCCTGGACGAGCTGGCGAAGCTCGCGGGCGGGGCCGGGGCGCGCGACGCCATCGAGTCCTACCTCGACCGGTACGGGATGCGCTGCGTCGGCGAGATCGACATCACCAGGCCGCGCTGGCGCGAGCGGCCCAGCACGCTCGTGCCGGTGATCCTCGACAACGTCAGGATCTTCGGGCCGGGCGCGGCAGAGCGACGCTTCGAGCAGGGGCGGCAGAAGGCGCGGGAGAAGGAGCAGGACGTGCTGTCCCGCTTGCGGGCCCTGCCGGACGGGGACCGGAAGGCCGACGGGACCGAGCGGATGATCGCCCGGGTCAGAACCTTCATCGGGTACCGGGAGTACCCGAAGTACGGCATCGTCAGCCGCTGCTTCGTCTACAAGCGGGCCCTGCTGGCGGAGGCCGGGCGCCTCGTGCGGGCGGGCGTGCTCCCTGAGCGGGAGGACGTCTTCTACCTCACGTTCCAGGAGTTCAACGACGCCGTGCGCGCGAACCGGGTGGACGCCCGGCTCGTCCAGCGGCGCAAGGACGCGTTCCGCTCGTACCACGCGCTGACACCGTCCCGGGTGCTCACCTCTGACGGTGAGGCCCTCAACGGCTCGTACCGGCGCGACGACGTGCCGGCCGGCGCCCTGGCCGGTCTGCCGGTCTCCGCCGGGACCGTCGAGGGACGGGCCCGCGTCGTCCTCGACATGGCCGAGGCCGATCTCGAAGCGGGCGACATCCTGGTCACGACCTTCACGGACCCCAGCTGGTCGCCGCTGTTCGTGGGGATCGCGGGCCTGGTGACGGAGGTGGGCGGCCTGATGACCCACGGCGCGGTGATCGCCCGCGAGTACGGGCTGCCGGCCGTCGTGGGCGTGGAGCGGGCGACCCGGCTGATCAGGGACGGGCAGCGGATCCGTGTGCACGGGACCGACGGGTACATCGAGATCCTGCCCTGACCGGGTGTCCCTGTCCGGGTGTTCCGCACGTGCGGGACAGCCGGACAGGGACGTCCCGCACGTCGGACTACACGTCCAGCTGGTCCGCGACCGCGCGCAGCAGGCCGGCGATCTTGGCGCCCGCCGCCTTGTCGGGGTAGCGGCCGCGCTCCAGCAGCGGCGTGATGTTCTCCAGCACGGTCGTCAGGTCCTGGACGATCGACGCCAGCTCGTCCGGTTTGCGGCGCTGGGCGGCCGCGACGGACGGGGTGGGGTCGAGGATTGCCACGGACAGTGCCTGGTCACCGCGTTGTCCGGCGACCACGCCGAACTCCACGCGCTGGCCGGGCTTGAGTGCGTCGACTCCGGTGGGGAGCACCGACGAGTGCACGAAGACGTCACTGCCGTCGTCGCGGGAGAGGAAGCCGAAGCCCTTCTCGCTGTTGAACCACTTGACCTTGCCAGTCGGCAAAGCACGCACCCCATCTCAACCCGTATGCCGGAACAAAGCCTCAGCAGGTCAGGCCGTCCTGTGGTCGTGCTCCCCCTGCTGGCAGAAGCCTCCACAGGTGAAGTACCCCTCGTCAAGCCTGGTCATCCGGACTGGTGTCCTGAAAGAACTACTCTGGCCGTGTGAGTACTTCTCCTTCTGGCGCAGGCGACCTGCTGGTCCGGCTCGGCGCGATCGTCTTCTTCGTCGGCGCGGTGGCGACGCTGGTCACCATGGCCCCGTTGTTCCTCGGCACCGAGCCGTTCCCGTCCCTCGCGTACGCGGTCTGCATGCTGATGGGAGTGGGGTTCCTGATCGCCGTGGCGGGCGTCGTCCGGTCGGCCCGCGCAGCCGCCCCGAAGCCGTAGGGCGGGGTCCTACGGCGCGTACCCGTTGAGCCAGTCGGGGAACTCCGTCAGCGACGACAGCACCACGTCCGCTCCCGCCTCCCGCAGTTCGGCCGCGGCGCACGGGCCCGTCGTCACGCCCACCGACAGCGCGTCCGCGGCCCGTGCGCCGCGTACGTCGCCGGTGTGGTCGCCCACGTAGACGCCCGCCCGGTACTCCCGCAGCGCCTCCGCCTTCGCCTCGGCCCACAGGCCGCCCACGAGCACGTCGGGCCGGATCCCCAGGTGGTCCAGGTGCAGCTTCGCGCTCGGCTCGTACTTGGCGGTGACCACCATCGTCCGGCCGCCCAGCGCGCGTATCGCCTCGACCGACTCCCGGGCGCCGGGCATGGCGAGCGACGGGACGATCGCGTGTGTGGGATAGATCTCGCGGTAGCGCTCGGCGACCGCGGGCACCTCCGCGGCCGGGAACCAGTTCGCCAGCTCGTCCTCCAGCGGCGGGCCCAGCCGGCTCACCACCAGGTCGACGTCGATCGCGGCCCCCGTCTCCGCGGCGAGCACCACGTAGGCGGCCCTGATGCCGGGCCGGGAGTCGATGAGCGTCATGTCCAGGTCGAAGCCGACCGTCAGTGTGTGCGAAGCCATGACTGCCATTGTGCCGAGCGCCCGCAGAACCCGGCACACCCCCGTGAGCCCGCACCCGGGCGGTGCTTAGACTTAGCCAAGCCTTACTTTGCTTCGCTTTTCGATTGGGTCCGATGCCAGCCGCCGCACCACGCCGCTCCAGACGCGCTCTCCTGACGGCGGCGGCCGTCCTGGCGCTGCTGTTCGCCGTACTGCTCAGCCTCGCCGTGGGGGCGCGCTCCATCGCCCCGTCGGCCGTCCTGGACGCCCTGCTGCACGGCGGGCACTCCGACGACGCCGAGGTCATCCGGAACATGCGGGTGCCCCGCACGCTGATCGGGCTCATGGTCGGCGCCGCGCTCGCCCTCGCCGGCACGGTGCTCCAGGGCATCACCCGTAACCCCATCGCCGACCCCGGCATCCTCGGCATCAGCCAGGGCGCCTCGGTCGGGGTGGTGCTGGCCATCGCGTACGCGGGCGTCCACACGCTCACCGGGTACGTCTGGTTCGCCTTCGCGGGCGCGGCGATCGCCTCCGTCGCGGTGTACGCCATCGCCTCCAGCGGACGCGGCGGTGCGACCCCGGTGAAACTCGCCCTCGGCGGCGCCGCGATCAACGCGCTGCTGGTGTCGGTGACCATGGCCGTACTGACGACGAAGGCGTCCGCGCTGGACGAGTTCCGGTTCTGGCAGGTCGGCTCGATCGCCGGACGCGAGGCCCAGGTCGCCCAGCAGATATGGCCGTTCCTGCTGGTGGGGGCGGTTCTGGTGCTCTCGGTCGCCCGCGGGCTCGATGCCCTGGCGCTCGGTGAGGACATGGCCAGGGGGCTCGGGCAGAAGATCGCGACGGTACGGATCGTCGGCGGCATCGGCGCCACCGTGCTCACCGGCGTCGGCGTCGCGGCGGCCGGACCGATCGCGTTCATCGGCCTCGCCGTCCCGCACATCGCCCGCGGAGTCGTCGGCAGCGACCACCGCTGGGTGCTCCCGATGGCCGCCCTGATCGGACCCGTGATGCTGCTCGTCTCCGATGTGATCGGCCGGATCGTCTTCCCGCCGAGCGAGATCCCGGCCGGGGTGATGACGGCACTGATCGGCGTGCCGTTCCTGGTCACGCTGGTACGCCGGAAGGCGGTGCCCGCATGAGCGCCACCACGGCCGCGGTGCGGCCCGCCGGGTACAGCGTCCTGAAGGTCGGGGCGCGCGGCCGGTTCCTGCTGCACCGCCGGGCCGCGGTCTCCGCCACCGTGCTCGTCGCGGTGCTGGCCGTCGTCTGCGTCGCGTACCTCTGTGTCGGCGAGAGTTTCGTCGCGCCCGGCGAGGTCCTGAAGGTGGTCCTGGGCCGGCCGTCCGCCGACGAACTCGTCGTCGGCACGCTGCGGCTGCCGCGCATGGTCGTCGGGGTGCTCGTCGGCCTCGCCTTCGGCATCGCCGGCGCACTGATCCAGACCGTGGCCCGCAACCCGCTCGCCAGCCCGGACATCATCGGCATCAGCCAGGGCGCGAGCGCGCTCACGGTCGGCGCGATGACGTTCGGCGTCACCTCGTACACCGTCCTGCCCTACCTGTCGGTGATCGGCGGGGTCGCCGCCGCCGCGCTCGTCTACCTCTTCGCCTGGCGCGGCGGGCTGCACGCCACCCGCTTCGTCCTCATCGGCATCGGCTTCGCCATCGCCCTGCGCTCGGTGACCACCCTGTTCCTGACCAAGGGCGACTACCTCGTCGCCCAGCAGGCGCAGATCTGGATGACCGGCTCGCTCAACGGCCGCGGCTACGACGAGGCCGCGCCCCTCGCCTGGACCCTGCTGATCCTGCTGCCCGCCGTCCTGTGGGCCGCCCGCGCCCAGCGCACCGTGACCATGGACGACGACACGGCGACCGCGCTCGGCGTCCGGCTGGGCCGGGTACGGCTGGGGCTCGTCGCACTCGGCGTGGTCCTGGCGTCGGTGGCCACGGGGACGGCCGGGCCGGTCGACTTCGTCGCCCTGCTGGCCCCGCAGATCGCCCGCCGGATGACCCGGACCGCGCAGATCCCGCTGCTCTGCTCCGCACTGCTCGGCGCGGTGATCGTCGTCTTCGCGGACCTGCTGGCCCGCAGGCTCTTCTCCCCCACCGAACTCCCGGTGGGCGTCCTGACGGCGGCGGTCGGCGCCCCGTACCTCATCTGGCTGATCATCCGCGGTCACGGTGGCCGCAGGGGAGGCAACGCATGACCGAGACCCGGCAGCAGGACGCCGTGACCAGCCGGCTGACGGTGCGCGAGCTGACTCTCGCGTACGAGGACCGCACCGTCGTCCACGAGCTGGACCTCGCCGTCCCCGACGGCCGGGTGACGGTCATCGTCGGGCCGAACGCCTGCGGCAAGTCGACGACCCTGCGCGCGCTGGGCCGCCTCCTCAAGCCGCGCGGCGGGGCGGTGCTGCTGGACGGCACCGAGTTGTCGAGGATCCCCACGAAGAAGATCGCCCAGTCGATCGGGCTGCTCCCGCAGACCCCGGTGGCCCCCGAGGCGATCACCGTCTCCGACCTGGTGGCCCGCGGCCGCCAGCCCCACCAGCACTGGTGGCAGCAGTGGTCCCAGGAGGACGAGCGGGCGGTGACGGACGCGATGGAGCGCACCGACATCACCGCGCTCGGCTCCCGCTCGGTGGACGAGCTCTCCGGCGGGCAGCGCCAGCGGGTGTGGATCGCGATGGCGCTCGCCCAGGAGACCGATCTGCTGCTCCTCGACGAGCCGACCACGTACCTCGACATCGCCCACCAGGTGGAGGTCCTCGACCTGGTGCGCCGGCTCGCCGCCCCGGCGGCGGACGGCAGCCGGGGCCGGACCGTGGTGACGGTGCTGCACGACCTCAACCAGGCCGCCCGGTACGCCGACCACCTGGTCGCCATGAAGGCGGGCCGGATCGTCGCGGAGGGCCGCCCCGAGGACGTCGTCACCGCCGAACTCGTCCGGGAGGTCTTCGGCCTGGACGCGGTGATCGTCCCGGACCCGGTAACGGGTTCACCGCTCGTCGTGCCGGGGGCGCCCTGGCAGCCCGCGCGGGCGTCCTGAACCGGAATTCCGCACACCACCTACGAAAGGCAACCCATGGCCACCTCCGTCCGCCGCCGTGGCCTCACCCTCGGCGCGCTCGCCCTGACCGGTGCACTCGCACTCTCCGCCTGCGGCTCCTCCGACTCCGGCGGCAAGAGCGACGGCGCCTCCTCGGCCGACGGCACCCGCACCGTCAGGACGGCCATGGGTGACGTGAAGGTCCCCGCACACCCCCAGCGTGTCGTGGTCCTGGACACCGGCGAACTGGACTCCGCGCTCACCCTCGGCGTGCGGCCCGTCGGCGGGACGCACTCGGCGACCGAGGACGGCTTCCCCGCCTATCTGCCGGCGGAGAGGACGAAGAACATCAAGGAGGTCGGCGAGATCGCCAACCCCAACATGGAGACCGTCGCCTCCCTGAAGCCGGACCTGATCCTCACCAGCAAGGTCCGCGACGGCGACCGCTACAAGCAGCTCAGCGCGATCGCCCCGACCGTGATGACGGAGTCCACCGGATCGGCCTGGAAGGAGAACTTCCACGTCCACGCGGAGGCGCTCGGCAAGCAGGCCGAGGCGAAGAAGGTCATCGCCGCGTACGACGCCCACGTCGCGAAGGTGACCGAGGCGATCGGCGGCAAGAAGAAGGCGGCGGCCACCGACGTCAACTTCGTACGCTTCGTCGAGGGCGCGGACATCCGCATCTACGGCAAGCAGAACTACATCGGCTCGATCCTCGCCGACCTCGGCATGGGCCGCCCCGCCATCACGGACAAGGCCAAGGACGGCTTCTCGTACGACGTGTCGCCCGAGAAGATCGACCTCGCGGACGCGGACGCCGTCTTCACCTCGACGTACGGCGACCCGGACAAGGCGGGCACGACCCGCACGATGAAGAGCGGGCTGTGGAAGGGGCTGAAGGCCGCCAGGAACGGCAAGGTCTTCAAGGTCGACGACCGGCTGTGGATCGCGGGCATCGGCTACACCGCCGCGGACCAGATCCTCGACGAGTTCCAGACAAAGATGACCGGCTGACGAGGCCTTACGGCCACGGCCCGGCCGGGCTTGCCCCGGCCGGGCCGCGACGGCTCGGCGGCGTTGCGACGGCTCGGCGGCGTTGCGACGGCTCGGCGGCGTTGCGACGGCTCGGCGGCGTTGCGACGGCTCGGCGGCGTTGCGACTCGGCCGTCACGCACGTGGCGTTGCAGCTCGGCCGTCACGCGCCCTTCCGTCGCAGCGCGGCCGTCACCCACCCGGCCGTCACGACTCAGCCGTCACCCACCCGGCCGTCGCAACTCAGCCGTCACGCACGTGGCTTTCGCGCCCGCCACACCAGGAACAGCGCCGATGCCACCGCCGCCACCCGGATCACCACCGGCCACACGCCACTCAGCGCGTCCGCCATCCCGTGTTCGGGAATCGGCGTCCCCCAACGGCCGTCCATCCGGCCCCACAGCCAGACGAGGGCGCCCGCCGCGACCGTCCCGGGCAGCCCCATCGCCACCCATTTCGCCTCCGCGCGGGTCAGCTTGCGAGAGCTGTACGCGATGAGCCAGCCACCCCCCAGGGCGAGCAGGGAGCCCATCACCGCGCCGGTCACCAGCAGAGCGGCGGCGAGCAGCAGCAGGGGGTGCGAGAAGCCGCGGGGTGCCGCGCCCTCGCCGTCCCGGGCGCGGCGCAGCCTGGGCCGCCACCGCCGGCGCGGAGCCGCCGTCTCCTCGTACTCCTCCTCGCCGTCGCCGTCCTCCCACTCCTGCGACGGCTCCTCGGACTCCTCGTCCTCCTCCGGCACCGGCGGGCGCAGCACCGCCGGGATCTCCACGCCGCCCCGGAAGCCCGGCACCGCGGTTCCCTCGCCGAACTCGCCGAACGGGCCCGGCTCGACGCGCCACCAGTCCGTCTCGCTCCCGGACGGACCGAGTTCGTCCGTGCCCGCCCGGTGCGGTGAGGACTGCCCGCCGTCGGGCCAAGCCGCGGCCGGCACCTCCGACGCGCCCTGGCCCGAACTGTCTTTCCGGCTGTCTTTCCGGCCGTCCCCGCTGCTGTCCTTACGGAGCTTCGTCCTGCGCGGCCGGGGAATCCCGGACGCCTTCGCGGGTCCCGGCTCGGGCTCCGGTGTCTGCGGAAGCGGCACCGATCCGTCGGCCGACGAGGCCGCCGCGGCGACCAGTTCGTCGGGGCTGCCGAGCTTCCCGATGATGCGGCGCACCGCCGCAGGCGTGTCCGCGGCCTGTTTCACGCGCTGCCGGTCGATCTCGCCCCGCAGCGCCGACACCAGCCTCATCCGGGTGCCCGAGGACAGCTGTTGCTGCTGTGCCATGTCCCCGACCCGGCTCAGGTAGTCGTAGACCAGCTGATCGCTCTCGATCCCCACGCGATGGTTCCCCTCTACCGCCCTGCACCGACGGTAGCGCCCTCGGGCCCGTCCGGAGCGACTACCGTGGGACGGATGGGGATGACCACACCACCGCGGACGCTGGCCGAGGCTCTGCGCGCCCGGGACGACGAGTCGTTGGCCGGGCTGCTGCGTGCCCGGCCCGACCTTCTCAACCCCGTGCCCAACGACATCACCCAGCTCGCGACGCGGGCCGGCACCCGTGCCTCCGTCGTCCGCGCGCTGGAACACCTCGACCGGTTCGCCCTGCAGACCGCCGAAGCACTCGCGGTGGCGCCCGATCCCGCCCCGTACGACACGCTGCTCGCCCTGCTCACCGGCGACGGCCGGGACGACGGCGAGCATCACGGTGACGCGGGCGCCGCCATCACCGACGCACTGCCCGGGGCCCTCACCACCCTGCGCGAACAGGCCCTCGTCTGGGGCGAGGACGAGCGGCTGCACCTGGTGCGGACCGCCCGAGAACTCCTCGCGCCCTCGCCGCAGCACCCCTCCCCCACCGGCCTCGGCCCGACCGTCGCGGAGGCCACCGCCGGCATGTCGCCGGGCCGGCTCCAGGAGATCCTCACCGCGGCCGGGCTGCCCGCCACCTACGACCCGGTCTCCGCGGTGACCGCGCTGGCCGGGCTCTTCACCGACCGGGCCCGGATGGGCGAACTCCTCGACACCGCCCCCGTGGAGGCGCTGTCGGTGCTGGACCGGCTGGTCTGGGGCCCGCCGTACGGCGAGGTCACCCCGAATCCCACCCCGCCCGTGAAGTGGCTGCGCGACCGCGGGCTGCTGCTGCCCGTGTCGACCCGCACCGTCGTGCTGCCGCGCGAGGCCGCGCTCCACCTGCGGGCCGGGCGCGCCCACCGGGTGCCCGAGCCGCGGCCGCCCGCCGTCACCGCGGCCGCGGAACGCGATCCACAGGCTGTGGACAGCGCGGCGGCCGGCCAGGCGTTCCTGGCGGTGTCCACCGTCGAGGAACTCCTGAAGAGCTGGAACGGCGGCGGCCCCGCCATACTGCGGGCCGGCGGCCTCAGCGTCCGCGAGCTGAAGAAGACCGCGACGGTCCTCGACGTGTCGGAGCCCGTCGCCGCGTTCTGGATCGAACTCGCCCACGCGGCGGGGCTGCTGGCCTCCGACGGCGAGGCCGACGAGCGGTACGCCCCGACCCCCGCGTACGACGACTGGACCGAACTCCCCGCGGAGGACCGCTGGGTGCGCCTCGCCGCCGCCTGGCTCGCCGCCACCCGCACCCCGGGGCTGGTGGGCGGCCAGGACGCCAAGGGCCGCGCCCTGTCCGCCCTCGGCCCCGACCTGGACCGCTCCGCCGCCCCCGAGGTCCGCCACCGCGTGCTGGCCCTGCTCGCCGCGCTGCCCCCGGGCACCGCCCCGGACCCGGAGACCCTGCTCGCCCGGCTCCGCTGGGAGCGCCCGCTGCGCGGCGCCTCCGCGTCCGCCGGGGACACCACCGACCTGCGGTCCCGGATCGCCCTGTGGACGCTGAACGAGTCCGAGCTCCTCGGCATCACCGGCCGCGGCGCCCTCGCCTCGCAGTCCCGCGCCCTGCTGACCACCGGTCCCGCGGAGGCCGCGGCCCGGCTCGCCCCCCTCATCCCGGAGCCGCTCGACCACGTCCTGCTCCAGGCCGACCTGACCGCCGTCGCGCCGGGCCCCCTGGAACGCCCGCTCGCGGACATGCTCGCCGCGGTCGCGGACATCGAGTCGAAGGGCGGCGCGACGGTCTACCGGTTCACCCCCGGGTCCGTACGGCGGGCCCTGGACGCCGGGCAGTCCGCCGCCGACCTGCACGCCTTCCTCGCCGCGCACAGCCGTACGCCGGTGCCCCAGCCGCTGAGCTACCTCATCGACGACGTCGCCCGCCGCCACGGCCATCTGCGGATCGGCGCCGCGTCCGCTTACGTGCGCTGCGACGACGAGGCCGTCCTCAACGAGATCCTCGCCGACAAGCGCTCGGCGACCCTGCGGCTGCGCCGGCTCGCCCCCACGGCCCTGGCCGCCCAGATCGACCCGGCGTCCCTGCTCGACGGCCTGCGCGAAATGGGCTACGCGCCCGCCGCGGAGTCCGCCGACGGCGACGTCCTGATCACCCGCGCGGGCGCCCGCCGCACCCCGCCCCGCTCTGCCCCCGTCCCCGTCCCCGAGGGCCCGCCGCTCCCCGACCCCGCCCTGCTGGGCGCGGCGGTCCGGGCGATCCGGGCGGGTGACACGGCCGCCACGGTCGTCCACAAGGACAGCGGCCCCTCTGCGCCCGGCGACGCGCTGCCCCGTACGACCTCGGCCGAGACCCTGGTCACCGTCCAGGCCGCGGCGATGACGGGCTCCGCGATCTGGATCGGCTACGTGAACGCGGAGGGCGCCGCCAGCCAGCGCGTGATCGCCCCGGTCCGCGTCGAGGGCGGCTACGTCACGGCGTACGACCACACGGCCGACGAGGTCCGCACGTACCCGCTGCACCGCATCACGGGGGTGGCGGAACTGGCGGACGAGGGGCCCTGACGGGCCCTGGGGTGTGGGTTTTTGTCCTCAATCGCCGGACGGGCTTGATTGTGCGGGTGCCCCGCAGGGGCGCTCTACCCGGTGGGCGGGGGGTGGTGCCCCTCCGGGGCGTCTCCTCAGAAATGGCGTGTTCACCCGGGTACGTGGGGGACCCGGGTCGTACGCCATTTCCTGCGGGGACTCCCCTGCACGTCCCCACCCCTGCATCGCTCGCGTCTGCACGCCGGCTTTGCGACTGCCGCAGACGCGGGACGGCCGGGTTCGGGGCCGTGCAGGGGAGTCCCCGCAGGACGACGAACAGATACCCGGGCCCCTTCGCGTACCCGCCGCACGTTCGGCGTCCGAGGAGACGCCCCGGAGGGGCACCGAACCCCCCCACCCGCACCGCAGGCGCACCCCGCGGGGGCACCCGCACAAACCAGCCCGTCCGGCGATTGAGGACGGAACCCCACACCAAGGAACCCCCCACCCCCACAAAGCCCGCCCCCCGTACCGGCACCACATGCGGCACACTGGACGTTTGGCCGGTACACGGCCACCCCGCAGTAGAAAGGGCCGAAGCGCGTGACCGGACCCCTCATCGTCCAGAGCGACAAGACACTGCTCCTGGAGGTCGACCACGAGCAGGCCGACGCCTGCCGCCGTGTGATCGCGCCCTTCGCGGAACTGGAGCGCGCGCCCGAGCACATCCACACCTACCGCCTGACCCCGCTCGGGCTGTGGAACGCGCGGGCCGCGGGACACGACGCCGAGCAGGTCGTCGACGCGCTCGTGAAGTACTCGCGCTACCCCGTACCGCACGCGCTGCTCGTCGACATCGCCGAGACGATGGGCCGGTACGGCCGCCTCACGCTCTCCAAGCACCCGGTCCACGGACTGGTGCTGACCTCCACCGACCGTCCCGTGCTGGAGGAGATCCTCCGGTCGAAGAAGGTCCAGCCGCTGGTCGGCGCCAGGATCGACCCCGACACGGTGGCCGTGCACCCCTCCGAGCGCGGGCAGGTCAAGCAGACGCTGCTGAAGCTGGGCTGGCCCGCCGAGGACCTCGCCGGTTACGTGGACGGCGAGGCGCACCCGATCGAGCTGGACGAGAGCGGCTGGGCGCTGCGGCCCTACCAGCAGCAGGCCGTCGAGGGGTTCTGGCACGGCGGCTCCGGAGTCGTCGTGCTGCCCTGCGGCGCGGGCAAGACGCTGGTCGGCGCCGGGGCCATGGCGCAGGCCAAGGCGACCACGCTGATCCTGGTCACCAACACCGTGTCCGCCCGGCAGTGGAAGCACGAGCTGGTGAAGCGGACCTCGCTGACCGAGGAGGAGATCGGCGAGTACAGCGGTACCCGCAAGGAGATCCGGCCGGTCACCATCGCCACGTACCAGGTGCTCACGACCCGCCGGAAGGGCGTCTACGCGCACCTGGAGCTGTTCGACTCCCGCGACTGGGGTCTGGTGATCTACGACGAGGTGCATCTGCTGCCCGCACCGGTCTTCAAGTTCACCGCCGACCTCCAGGCGCGGCGCCGGCTGGGGCTCACGGCCACACTGGTCAGGGAGGACGGGCGCGAGTCGGACGTCTTCTCGCTGATCGGGCCCAAGCGGTTCGACGCCCCGTGGAAGGAGATCGAGGCGCAGGGCTACATCGCGCCCGCCGACTGCGTCGAGGTACGGGTCAACCTGACGGACAGCGAGCGGCTCGCGTACGCGACCGCGGAGGCCGAGGAGAAGTACCGGTACTGCGCCACGACCGCGACCAAGCGGAAGGTCACCGAGGCGCTGGTGCGCAAGCACAAGGGCGAGCAGACGCTGGTCATCGGGCAGTACATCGACCAGCTCGACGAGCTGGGTGAGCATCTGAACGCCCCGGTGATCAAGGGCGAGACGAGCAACGCCCAGCGGGAGAAGCTCTTCGAGGCCTTCCGCCAGGGCGAGCTGAGCGTTCTGGTCGTGTCGAAGGTGGCGAACTTCTCCATCGACCTGCCGGAGGCCACCGTCGCGATCCAGGTGTCCGGCACGTTCGGTTCGCGCCAGGAGGAGGCCCAGCGGCTGGGCCGGGTGCTGCGCCCGAAGGCGGACGGGCACGAGGCGCGGTTCTACTCGGTGGTCGCCCGCGACACGATCGACCAGGACTTCGCGGCCCACCGCCAGCGGTTCCTGGCCGAGCAGGGCTACGCATACCGGATCGTGGACGCCGACGAGCTGCTGACGGACAGCTGAGGGAACGGGCGGTCAGCGCGTGCGGCGGACGCCCGCCTCCTCCGCGTACTCGCCGAGGACGACGACGCCGAACGCGGTCCGTACGAAGATCCCGGCGGCGCGCAGGAGGTCACCGGCGCGGTGACTGTGGGGGTGACCGGTGGCCGCGGTCGCGCCGTGCGCGGGGCCGGTCTTTCGCGGGTTCAGGGTGACGGTGCTCATGTATTCCATGGTGCTCCGCCCGGCCGGTGACCGCGTCGGCCCGCAGGGGGAAGGCGACGGCGCCGCGCCTACCCCTGTGGTCTCATGCCGTCCCCTACGGGGTGGACCCCGCGGTCGTCCTCCGGTATTCGTTCGCGCCCGGCCCGGCCCGTCGATACAATCGCCGGTCTGCCCGCCTCCCGCACCGTGGTACCGGCAGCCCGGAAGGGCTCGCGCCGGCAGCCGGGGGAGCGCCGCCGACCGGACGGAAACCGGCCGACAGCCGTACGCACGCCCTCGTGCGTACCAGTGATCGATCCCCGAGCGGACCGCATCGCCCCCGGTCACCGGCCGGGGACGGGGTGCGGTCCGCCGTCCTGCGTTGAATGCCGGAGGCAACACCGTGCCCGCGCACGAACACGAAAGCGACACCACCACCGACCCCCTCGCTCATGAGCGCGCCCATCTCGCCGCCTCGCGCGCCGCGCTGCGCGCCATGCGTGAGGACGCCCAGGCCCTGAACATCCGTGATGTCACGGCGAACTGGGTGAACGCCGCAGTGCTGCGGGCCCAGATCACCGACCGCATCAAGTCGCTCGCGGACCTCTCCCACACCCCGCTCTTCTTCGGACGGCTGGACTATCTCCACGTGGTCGGCGCGGAGAAGGCCGAGGGCGCGGAGGGCGAGCAGTTCTACATCGGGCGCCGCCACGTCCACGACGCCGACGGCGACCCGATGGTGATCGACTGGCGGGCGCCGGTCTCCCAGCCGTTCTACCGGGCGTCCCGCAACGATCCGCTCGACGTCGGCCAGCGGCGCCGCTTCGGCTACACCGGCGGCGAGCTGACCGCGTACGAGGACGAGCACCTCACCGACCCGACCGAGACCGCGCGGACCAGCAAGCTGCTCCAGGCGGAGATCGAGCGGCCGCGTGTCGGCCCGATGCGCGACATCGTCGCGACGATCCAGCCGGAGCAGGACGAGATCGTCCGCAGCGAGCTGGGCGGCTCCGTCTGTGTGCAGGGCGGTCCCGGTACCGGGAAGACCGCGGTCGGCCTGCACCGGGTCGCGTATCTGCTGTACGCGCACCGGGACCGGCTGGCCCGCACCGGGACGCTGGTCATCGGGCCGAACCGGTCCTTCCTGCACTACATCGAGCAGGTGCTGCCGGCCCTCGGCGAGCTGGAGGTGAAGCAGGCGACCGTCGACGACCTGGTGACGGCGCACGTCGAGGTCCGGGGCACGGACGAGGCGCCGGCCGCCGTCGTGAAGGGCGACGCCCGGATGGCGGAGGTGCTGCGGCGGGCGATCCGTTCGCACGTGAAGCCGCCGACGGAGCCGGTGATGGTGGTGCGCGGTTCCCGGCGCTGGCGGGTGCCCGCGTACGAGATCGAGGAGATGGTCGACGAGCTGCTGGCCCGCGACATGCGGTACGGGGCGGCGCACGAGGCCCTTCCGCAGCGCATCGCCCATGCCGTGCTCGTACGGATGGAGGAGGCGGGCGAGGCGCCGGACGACCGGGTGCAGAACGCGGTGGCGCGCAATCCCGCGGTGAAGGCGGCGGTGAAGGCGGTCTGGCCGGCGGTCGAGCCGTCGAAGCTGGTGCTGCGGCTGCTGTCCGACCCGGAGTTCCTGGCCGCCCAGGCGGACGGGCTGCTGACCGAGGACGAGCAGAAGACGATCCTGTGGACCAAGCCGGCCCGCAGTGTGAAGTCCGCGAAGTGGTCGGCGGCGGACGCGGTACTGATCGACGAGGCGAACGACCTGGTGGCGCGCACGCACTCGCTGGGCCATGTCGTGATCGACGAGGCGCAGGACCTCTCCCCCATGCAGTACCGGGCGGTGGGCCGACGCTGCTCGACCGGTTCGGCCACGGTCCTCGGCGATCTGGCGCAGGGCACGACACCGTGGTCGACGCAGAGCTGGGCCCAGGCGCTGCACCACCTGGGCAAGTCGGACGCGGTGGTGGAGGAGCTGACGGCGGGCTTCCGCGTGCCGCGCGAGGTGATCGCGTACGCGTCCAGGCTGCTGCCGGTGATCTCACCGGGCCTGGCGGCGGTCGAGTCGGTGCGTGAGTCGCCCGGCTCGCTGTCGGTGCGGGAGGTGGCGGACGTGACCGCGCTGGACGCGGCGGTGGTCGCGGCGTGCGAGGAGTCGCTGAAGCAGGAGGGTTCGACCGGTCTGATCGCCGCCGACGCCCGCGTCCCGGCGCTGGCGGCCGCCCTGACGGCGGCGGGCCACGCCTATCTGTCGCCCGGCATGGAGACGACCGCCGAGTCCCGGCTGACCCTGGTCCCGGCGTCCCTGGCGAAGGGTCTTGAGTACGACTACGTGGTGCTGGACGAACCGGCGGCGGTGGTCGACGGCGAACCGGACGAACGAACGGGCCTGCGCCGCCTGTACGTGGCCCTGACCCGAGCGGTATCGGGCCTGATCGTCGCGCACTCCGCCAACCTCCCGGACCAGCTCCGGGCGGCCGCTTGAGCCCCTGAGGACGGCCGCTCAAGCCCCTCCGGGCCCCCGCTCCTCAAGCCCCTCCGGCGATTGAGGGGCGGGGGTCCGGGGGCGGAGCCCCCGGGGTTCCCGGACGCCCCGGACCCCGGACCCCCGGCACCCGAACCCCCGGCACCCGAACCCCGGGGGCTCCGCCCCCCCTACGCGTCGAGCACCGCCCGCCACTCCCGTACCGCCCCCGCGTCCACCGGCCCCGCCCAGCCGCCGGGCCGTGCCGCGCCGCCGATGTGGACGGCGTCGATCCCCGCGTCGAGCAGTTCCGGCAGGTGGTCGAGGCGCAGCCCGCCACCGACCAGGATCTGCGGCTCGTACCCCGGCTCGCCCTTGCGCGCCGCCTCGACGAGCAACGTGGGGATGCCGTCGTCCACCCCGGCGGCCGATCCCGCGGTGAGATACGTGTCCAGGCCCGGCAGGTCCGCGAGGGCCTTGCGCAGCGCGTCCCGGTCACAGGCGCGGTCGATCGCGCGGTGGAACGTCCAGTGGCAGCCGTCCAGCTCGGCGATGATCCGCTCGACCGCGACGAGATCCGGGCGGCCGTCCGCGTCCAGGAAGCCGAACACGAATTCGTCCGCGCCCTCCGCCCGCAGCTCGTGTGCCTTGCGTACGAGTACATCGATGTCACCGGCCGCGAAGCCGTCCGCCACTCTGAGCATCACCCGCAGGGGGATGTCCACCGCGGCACGGATCGCCGCGAAGGTCGCACAGGACGGGGTGAGACCGTCCGCCGCCATGTCGGTGACCAGCTCAAGCCGGTCCGCACCACCCGCCTGGGCAGCGACCGCGTCCTCCGCGTCGAGAGCGATCACCTCCAGGACTGCACGGTTGCTCATGGGAACCCAATCCTCCAGGAAGCAGCTATAGGTCTAGTCCAATGGCCAGCCTACGGGCCGGGCGGCCGAGGGCGCAGCCTCACCGCGCACGTGAAGATACGCGAGGTCAGACGCGTGCCAGGCAACCGGACGCCCGGAATCCGCGCGTCCGCCGTGGGCCGCCCTTGCGGATTCATAGGGGTAGGGGGTATACCTGAATCAGAACCACATACCCCCTAGGGGTATCAACCACTACCGAGGAGGCCCCGTGTCCGCGCAGACCGCAGCCACCACCGGCACCACCGGTACCGGCGCCGCAGAGGTCGAGCTCGCCATCGGCGGCATGACCTGCGCCTCGTGCGCGGCCCGTATCGAGAAGAAGCTCAACCGGATGGACGGGGTCGAGGCCACCGTCAACTACGCCACCGAGAAGGCCCGCGTCAGCTACCGGGGCGAGGACATCTCCGTACAGGACCTGATCGCCACCGTCGAGAAGACCGGCTACAGCGCGCACGAGCCCGCTCCCCGTGTCCGTACGGCCGACGCACCCGCCGACGCGGCGGAGGCGGAGGCGGACGAGCTGCGCCCGCTGCGGCAGCGGCTGATCACCGCGGTCCTGCTCGCGGTGCCGGTGATCGCGATGGCGATGATCCCGGCGCTCCAGTTCGACAACTGGCAGTGGCTCTCGCTGACGCTCGCGGCGCCCGTCGTCACGTATGCCGCCTGGCCCTTCCACCGCGCCGCGTGGACCAACGCCCGGCACGGCGCGGCCACCATGGACACGCTGATCTCGGTCGGCACCTCGGCCGCGTTCCTGTGGTCGGTGTGGGCGCTGTTCTTCGGCACCGCCGGGATGACCGGCATGACGCACCCCTTCGAGCTGACCATCGGCCGCAGCGACGGCGCGGGCAACATCTACCTCGAGGCCGCCGCCGGAGTCACCGCTTTCATCCTGGCCGGGCGCTACTTCGAGGCCCGTTCCAAGCGGAAGGCGGGCGCGGCGCTGAAGGCCCTGCTCGAACTGGGCGCCAAGGAGGTCACCGTCCTGCGTGACGGCCGCGAGGTGACCGTGGACACGGCGGACCTCCAGGTCGGGGACCGCTTCCTGGTCCGGCCCGGCGAGAAGATCGCCACGGACGGCACCGTCGTCGAGGGGAACTCGGCGGTGGACGCGTCCATGCTCACCGGTGAGTCCGTCCCGGTCGAGGTCGGCGTCGGCGACCCGGTGACCGGTGCCACGCTCAACGCGGGCGGCCGGCTCGTCGTCGAGGCGACCCGGATCGGCGCCGACACCCAGCTGGCCCGGATGGCCAAGCTGGTCGAGGACGCGCAGAACGGCAAGGCGGCGGCCCAGCGCCTCGCCGACCGGATCTCGGCGGTGTTCGTCCCCGTCGTGATCGCGCTCGCGCTCGGCACGCTCGGCTTCTGGCTCGGCAACGGATCGGGGCTGACGGCCGCGTTCACGGCCGCCGTCGCCGTACTGATCATCGCCTGCCCCTGCGCCCTCGGCCTCGCCACACCCACCGCCCTCATGGTCGGCACCGGACGCGGCGCCCAGCTCGGCATCCTGATCAAGGGCCCCGAAGTCCTGGAGACCACCCGCCGCGTCGACACCATCGTCCTCGACAAGACCGGCACCGTCACCACCGGCAAGATGACCCTCCAGGCCGTCCACACCGCCCCCGGCACCACCGAAACCGACGTACTGCGCCTCGCCGGCGCCCTGGAACACGCCTCCGAACACCCCATCGCCCAGGCCGTCGCCACCGGAGCCGCCGAACGCACCACCGGCCCCCTCCCCACCCCCGAGGACTTCGCCAACGTCCCCGGACTCGGCGTCCAGGGCATCGTCGAGGGCCACGCCGTCCTCGTCGGCCGCGAGAAGCTGCTCGCCGAGTGGGAGATCCACCTCCCCGCGGAGCTGGCGCGCAAGAAGGCCGAGGCCGCGGGCCGCACAGCGATCACCGTCGCCTGGGACGGCGAGGCACGCGCCGTCCTCGAAGTCGCCGACGCCGTCAAGGACACCAGCGCCGAAGCCATCAAGAAGCTCCGCGCACTCGGCCTCACCCCCATCCTCCTCACCGGCGACAACCGCGCCGTGGCGGAGTCGGTCGCGGCCGAGGTCGGCATCGAGCAGGTGTACGCGGAGGTCATGCCGGAGGACAAGGTCGACGTCGTCAAGCGCCTCCAGGCGGAAGGGCGTTCCGTCGCGATGGTCGGTGACGGGGTGAACGACGCGGCCGCCCTCGCCCAGGCCGATCTGGGCCTCGCGATGGGCACCGGCACGGACGCGGCGATCGAGGCGGGGGACCTGACCCTGGTCCGGGGGGACCTGCGGGCCGCCGCCGACGCGATCCGGCTGTCGCGGAAGACCCTCGGCACCATCCGGACGAACCTGTTCTGGGCCTTCGCCTACAACGTGGCCGCCCTGCCGCTGGCCGCGGCGGGTCTGCTGAACCCGATGATCGCGGGTGCGGCGATGGCGTTCTCGTCGGTGTTCGTGGTCGGCAACTCGCTGCGGCTGCGGGGGTTCCGCGCCGGGGTGTGACCGACCGCGCGTCCCCGCCCCCGGGCGGCCGGACCCGGTTCCCTCCGGGGAGCCGGGCCTCCGGCCGCCCGCGGGCGTGTCCGCGTGCCCCGGGCGGACACACCGAGCCAGGTGAACCCGGCCCCGGTCGCGCTCAGCGTGTCCAGCCAATACCGCGGTTCCCCGTGCGCGGTGGCGGCGGGAGGCCGCTCAACCGGCGACCGGATCGCCTCGGCTCACCTGCCGGTGAGCACGAACCGCACCGCCGTCCCCGGCGTGACCCGCGCCGCCGCCGCCAGCGCCGGTTCCGGGACGACGCCCACCACCGGGTAGCCGCCCGTCGTCGGATGGTCGTTCAGGAACACCACCGGGCGGCCGTCCGGCGGGACCTGGATCGCGCCCAGCACCATCCCCTCGCTGGACAGTTCGCCCTGCCGGGCGCGGGCGAGCGCGGGGCCCTCGGTGCGCAGGCCGATGCGGTTGCTCTGCGGCGAGACGCGGTACGCGGCCGTGGTGAGCGTGCGCAGGGCGGCGGACGTGAACCAGGTGTGGCGGGGGCCGAAGAGGACCGGGAGCACCAGTTCGGCGGGCACCCCCGGCCACGGCACCGCCGCGACGGGCGGGGCGCCGGTCTGCGGGGGCGGCCCCAGTGGCAGGACGTCGCCGTCGCTCAGGGGCGGCGGGCCCAGCCCGGAGAGCAGGTCGGCGGACCGGCTGCCGAGCACCGGCTCCGGTTCCAGGCCGCCCGCGAACGCCAGGTAGCCGCGCAGCCCGTACGCCGCGGGACCGGCGTCCAGCACCGCGCCCGCCGGTACGTGCACCGCGGCGCCCCACGCCACCGGCCGCCCGTCCACCGTCACCCGGCAGGGCGCACCGCCGACGACCACCCGCACCGCACGGCTCGGGCGGACCGCGCAGCCGGTGGCGGTCGTCTCCAGCAGCGCGGCGCCCACGGGGTTGCCGGCCAGCCGGTTGGCGAGCCGGGCGGACGGCGCGTCCAGGGCTCCCGCCCGCCCCACCCCCAGGTGCGCGTGGCCGAAGCGCCCCTCGTCCTGCACGGTGGTCAGGGCCCCGGCGCGGACGACCTCGATCACCTCGATTCCCGCGCTCACGCCCCCGCCCCCGCCCCCGCCTCGACGAAGCGGACGCGGGCGCCGGGCGTCAGCAGCGCGGGTGGTTCGCGGTCCGGGTTCCACAGGGCGGCCGGGTCCGGTGTCCGGCCGATCAGCTGCCAGCCGCCGGGGGACGGGCGCGGGTACACCCCGGTGTAGGGGCCCGCCAAGGCCACCGCGCCGGCCGGGACCCGGGTCCGCGGAGTCGCCCGGCGCGGCAGGTGGAGGTGGTCGGGCAGGCCCGTCAGATAGCCGAAGCCCGGGGCGAACCCGCAGAAGGCGACCCGGAATTCGGTGCCGGAGTGGAGGGCGGCGACCTCGGCGGCGGCGACGCCCCATGCCTCGGCGACCTCGGCCAGGTCGGGGCCGTCGTAGACGACCGGGATCTCCACCGGTTTCCCCGTGGCACGTCGCAGCGGCGGTACCCGCCAGGACACCAGCTCACGGGCGAGCCCGGCCGTGTCCCGCGTGATGCCGTCGAGCAGGACCGTCCGCGCCCCGGGCACGACCTCGCGCACGCCGGGCAGTTCACCGGCCGCGCGGCGCCGCAGTACCTCCGCGTGGAAGGCCTCCGTCTGCTCGCCGGAGCCCAGTTCGACCAGCAGCGCGTCCGCCCCCGCGGTCAGCACGTCCGGCGCCGGACCCCGGTTCTCCCCGTCCGCCGGTGGCGTGCTCACGTGAACGCCCGCACCACGACGCCCGCTTCCTCCAGCGCCGCCCGCACCCGCCGGGCGATGGCCGCCGCTCCCGGGGTGTCGCCGTGGACGCACAGGGACCGGGCCGCGACCGCGATCCGTCCGCCGTCGGCCGCGATCACGCTCCGGTCCACCGCGAGACCGACGCTGCGGCGCACGACCTCGTCCGCGTCGTGCACGACCGCGTCCGGCTCGGTGCGCGGTACGAGCGTCCCCTGCGGGGTGTACGCGCGGTCGGCGAAGGCCTCCTCGACCGCGGGCAGCCCCGCCTCCACGGCCCGTGCGAGCAGCCGGGAGCCGGGCAGCCCGAGGACGGCCGGGTTCCCGCCCGCCAGCCGGACGCCCTCGATCACCGCGGCCGCCTGCTCGTCGTCGTGGACCGCGCGGTTGTAGAGGGCGCCATGCGGTTTGACGTACGAGACGGTGGTGCCGGCCGCCGCCGCGAACACCCGCAACGCACCGATCTGGTACGCCACTTCGGCGGTCAGCTCGTCGGCCGGCATGTCCATGGAGCGGCGCCCGAAGCCCGCGAGGTCGCGGTAGGAGACCTGCGCGCCGATCCGCACGCCTCGGGCGGCCGCGAGGTCGCAGACCCGCCGCATCACCGAGGGGTCCCCCGCGTGGAAGCCACACGCCACGTTGGCGCTGGTCACGCACGCGAGGAGGGCCTCGTCGTCGGTGAGCGACCAGCGCCCGAACCCCTCGCCGAGATCCGCGTTGAGGTCCATGGGGGCTGCCGCGGCCGGCTCGTCCCCCCGGCCCGCCGGATTCATCAGATTCGTCACGAAGCGCACGTTAGCGCCTCCGCCCGCTCAGGACGCGTGCTCAGAAGGCTTGCTCAGAACACGTGCTCAGGACGCGTGCTCAGAAGGCTTGGTCAGGACGCGTGCTCAGAATACGAACAGCTCGCTCTCCTTCACGCCCTCCAGCTCGTACCGCGTCCCGACCAGCGGCCGGTCCGCGTACAGCCGGATCAGTGTGGCCCCGTCCCCCCAGTAGCGTCCGGGGGCCCGGCCCTCGTGCTCGGTCCCGATGGTCAGTTCCTCGCCGGTGTCCTCCAGCCGCGCGACCAGCAGCGGCGTCTTCCGGCTCCGGGCGAAGGGGGCCAGGAGCCGGAGCGCGTGCGCCAGGCCCGGTCCCTGGTACGCCCCTTCGAGCCCCCATGCCTCGCGTACGTCCCCCGCGTGGATCCACTCCCCCAGCGCCACGCCGTCCAGCACCCCGCCCGCCTTCGCGATGGCGGCACCGGCCTCGGCCATCCCCCGCTCCAGTTCGTCCACCACCTGCGCGTCCGTCCAGTCGGCGCGTTCGGCGATGTCGCGGTCGTTGCACTCGGGGCTGAACACATCCGGCCCGAACCGGCTCTCCACCACCCGGTTCAGCACCGAACCGCAGTGCGCGAGGACATGCCGCACCGTCCAGCCGGGACACGCGGTGCGCAGGCCGAAATCGCTTACGGCGGCGGCCCGCAGCAGCGGGAGGAGGTCGTCTCGCTCGGTACGCAGGAGGAGACCGGGCAGTTCGGGATCGCGTTCGTCAGCCATGCCCCAAGCCAACCATCCCGCTCCCCGGCGGGCTCGGGAATTGGGCGAACACGCGAACGAAAACCCGGTGCGGAGGCGGCGGTCGGAGGCGCGGGGAAGGTCGTAACCTCGGAGGCATGGACGACGACACCGCCCGGCCGCACCGCCAGGACACCGACGACGCGCTCCGCGGCCGGTGGCACGACTGCCTGGTCGCGGCCCGGCGCGGCGCCGAAGGCCCCGACCCGCTGCCGTACGCCGACAACCTCCTGGCGCGCTGGGCCGAACCCCAGCGCAAGTACCACACCACCGCCCACCTGGCGGCGGTCCTGGACCGCGTGGACACCCTGGCCGGCCATGCCGCGGACGCGGACGCCGTACGGCTCGCCGCCTGGTTCCACGACGCGGTCTACCGCCCCGACCGGTCCGAGAACGAGGAGCGCAGCGCCGTCCTCGCCGAGCGCGCGCTGCCCGAGGCCGGGGTGCCCGCCGGGACCACCGCCGAGGTCGCCCGGCTGGTCCGGCTCACGGTCACGCACGACCCGGCCGACGGCGACAGCAACGGCGAGGTGCTGTGCGACGCGGACCTGGCGGTCCTGGCGTCGCCCCCGAAGGAGTACGCGCAGTACGCGGCCCAGGTCCGCGAGGAGTACGGCTTCGTCCCCGACGAGGCGTTCCGGGAGGGCCGGGCGGCCGTGCTGCGGCAGCTTCTGGAGCTGCCGCGGCTGTTCCGTACGCCGCACGGGGCGGCCGAGTGGGAGCCGAGGGCCCGGCACAACCTGCTGACGGAGCTGGAGCTGCTCGCGCGCTGAGCCGAGCCGACGGGCCACACCCGGCCCGGTCCCTCCCGGTCCGGGTGGCCGCGCGGCGCGGGAATGTAACAGGCAATCGTGCTGTTGGCACCTGTCATGCCCGACTCTGCCGCGCGCCGCTCGCGTATGCCCCTGGCCGTATACATTCTCGGCCTCTCCGTCTTCGCCCTCGGCACCAGCGAGTTCATGCTCTCCGGACTGCTGCCGCCCATAGCCGACGACATGAACGTGTCGATCCCGCGCGCCGGGCTCCTCATATCCGCGTTCGCGATCGGCATGGTGGTGGGCGCCCCGCTGCTCGCCGTCGCGACGCTCCGGCTGCCGCGCCGCACCACGCTCATCGCGCTGATCTCGGTCTTCGGCCTCGGCCAGGTCGCGGGCGCGCTCGCTCCGACGTACGAGATCCTCTTCGCCTCCCGGGTGATCAGCGCCTTCGCGTGCGCCGGGTTCTGGGCCGTGGGTTCCGCGGTCGCCATCGCGATGGTCCGGGTGGACCAGCGGGCCCGCGCCATGGCCGTGATGATCGGCGGGCTGTCCATCGCCAACGTGCTGGGGGTGCCGCTGGGCGCCTTCCTCGGAGAGAACCTCGGCTGGCGGTCGGCGTTCTGGGCGGTCGGCGTGGCCTCCGCGATCGCCCTCGTCGGGGTGGCGACGCTGATCCCCCGCATCCCCGTCCCGGACGAGAAGCCGCAGCTGAAGCGGGAGATGGGCATCTACCGCGACCGGCAGGTGTGGCTGTCCATCGTGATCACCGCGCTCGCGGCCGGTGGTGTGTTCTGCGCGTTCAGCTATCTCGCGCCGGTGCTGACGGACGTCGCCGGGCTGGACTCCGGCTGGGTACCGGCCGTGCTCGCCCTGTTCGGGGCCGGTGCGCTGATCGGTACGACGATCGGCGGTCGGGTCGCGGACGCGCACCTGTTCGGGGTGCTGCTGAGCGGGATCACGGCGTCGACGGTCTTCCTGGCCGCGCTGGCGCTGTTCGCCTCCAACCAGGTCGCCGTGATCGTGCTCTCGTTCCTGCTGGGCCTGTCGGCGTTCTACACGGCCCCGGCGCTGAACGCCCGGATGTTCAACGTCGCGGGCGCCGCCCCCACCCTGGCCGGTGCGACGACCACCGCCGCGTTCAACAGCGGCAACACCGGTGGCCCCTGGCTGGGCGGCACGGTGATCGACGCGGACTTCGGGTACGCGGCGACCGCGTGGGCGGGGGCGGCGATGACCGTGCTGGCGCTGGTGGCTGTGGTGTTCTCGTTGCGGCTCCAGCGCAGCCGCAACGCGTCCTCCCTGCTGGTGGCGGGCGCGCCGGCCGCCAGGTCGGCGCCGGAGAGTGCGGCGCCGGAGTGCGCGCCCTCGACGACCGCCTGAGCGCGCTCAGCCCGGTGCCGGGCGGCCCTTCGGGCGGCGCAGCCCGGCTTCGGTGATCCGGCGGACCAGTTCCTTGGACCCGATCTGCCGGGCCCCGGCCCGTACCGCGTCCGCGTACCGGGCCTCCGGTACGTCGTAGTGGTCCCGCTCGAAGGCCCGCTCCGGGCAGCCGATGGACGCGGCGAAGCCGTGCAGTTCGTCGAACGACTCGTCGCTGACCAGGTGCGACCAGAACCGCCCGTGCCCCGGCCAGTCCGGCGGATCGATGTAGAGGGTCACGGGCGCGCTGTCCCGCCGAGCGAGCCGACCGGGGCGACCGCCACGGCGGCCTTCGTGCAGACCCAGTGCGGGTCGGGGCCCAGTTCCGGTTCGACGTCGAGGGCGTGCGGGTCGCCCGCGTCGCAGACCGGGCACAGCGGCCAGCGGCCGTACTCCTCCAGCAGCGCGTCCTGGACGTCCTGGGCGACGAGGCCGACCACGAACTCCGCCCCTTCCGGCCACTGCTCGACCCACCAGCGCCGGTGCGTCACCGCGTCCTCGACCATCGAGACGATCTGCGCCTGCGCGACGTCTCCGGCGGCGAGGTCGGCCATGACACGTGCGCGGGCGGTGTGCAGCGCCTGCTCCAGGGGATTCAGCTCCATACCGCCATTGTCCACCTGTGCGCGGGACCGCCCCGCCGCCGCCAGAGGTCAGGACCAAAGGGGGGTTGACGGACCTGCGCGTTGAAAATATCTTTCAAATGTGACCAATGACCTGAAGGAAAGTTTCAGCGCTGATTCGCCGCCCGCCCCGGCAGCCCTCGCCGCCAAGGTGCGCACGCTCGCGCCGTCCATGACCCGCTCCATGCAGCGGGTCGCCGAGGCGGTCGCGGGCGATCCGGCGGGCTGCGCCGCTCTGACGGTCACCGGTCTCGCCGAGCTCACCGGCACCAGCGAGGCCACCGTGGTCCGCACCGCCCGCCTCCTCGGCTACCCCGGCTACCGCGACCTGCGCCTCGCGCTCGCCGGTCTCGCCGCCCACCAGCAGTCCGGCCGGGCCCCCGCCGTCACCGCCGACATAGCGGTCGACGACCCGATCGCCGACGTGGTCGCCAAGCTCGCCTACGACGAGCAGCAGACCCTCGCCGACACCGCCGCCGGGCTCGACACCGTGCAGCTCGGTGCCGCCGTGGCCGCCGCCGCCACCGCTCGCCGGATCGACATCTACGGGGTCGGCGCCTCCTCGCTCGTCGGCCAGGACCTGGCGCAGAAGCTGGCCCGGATCGGCCTGATCGCGCACGCCAACATGGACCCGCACCTCGCGGTCACCAACGCCGTGCAGCTCCGCGCCGGTGACGTGGCCATCGCGATCACCCACTCCGGTTCGACCGGTGACGTCATCGAGCCGCTGCGGGTCGCCTTCGACCGCGGCGCGACGACGATCGCGATCACCGGACGCCCCGACGGGCCGGTCACCCAGTACGCCGACCACGTACTGACCACGTCCACGGCACGCGAGAGCGAGCTGCGCCCCGCCGCCATGTCGAGCCGCACGAGCCAGCTCCTGGTCGTCGACTGCCTGTTCATCGGCGTCGCGCAGCGTACGTACGAGACGGCGGCCCCGGCCCTCGCCGCCTCCTACGAGGCGCTGGCCCACCGCCACAACCCACGCACCCGCTGACCTCCGGGTTCCGCATAAGGAACCCCGCCCAGTCCATCTCCGCACCCGCACCCGCAGAGCCGTACGAGTTCAAGAAAGCAGAGCCGCTCTCCATGACCTCCACCACCGACGCCGACGCCACCGCCCCCGACGGATACGGGGAGCTGCGCGCCCAGCTCGCGACGCTCACCACCGAGGCCTTCCGCCCCGAGCTCGCCGACATCGACCAGCTGGCCACCGCGGAAATCGCCCGGATCATGAACGGCGAGGACCAGACCGTCCCCGCCGCCGTCGCCGCCCGGCTGCCCGAGATATCCGCCGCGATCGACGCCACCGCGGCGCGCATGTCCCGCGGCGGCCGGCTGATCTACGCGGGCGCCGGCACCGCGGGCCGCCTCGGTGTGCTGGACGCCAGCGAGTGCCCGCCCACCTTCAACACCGACCCGGCGGACGTCGTCGGCCTCATCGCGGGCGGCCCGTCCGCGATGGTCACCGCCGTCGAGGGCGCCGAGGACAGCAAGGAGCTGGCCGCCGCCGACCTCGACGCGCTGGGCCTCACCGCCGACGACACGGTGGTCGGTATCTCCGCCTCCGGCCGTACGCCGTACGCGATCGGTGCCGTCGAGCACGCCCGTACCAAGGGCGCGCTGACGATCGGCCTGTCCTGCAACGCGGACTCCGCGCTGGGCGGCGCCGCCGAGCACCCCCTTGAGGTCGTCGTCGGCCCGGAGCTGCTCACCGGCTCCACCCGGCTCAAGGCGGGCACCGCCCAGAAGCTCGTCCTCAACATGCTCTCGACGATCACGATGATCCGGCTCGGCAAGACGTACGGAAACCTCATGGTCGACGTCCGCGCCTCCAACGAGAAGCTGCGCGCCCGCTCCCGGCGGATCGTCTCGCTGGCCACCGGGGCGTCGGACGCCGAGATCGAGGCCGCGCTCGCCGCCACCGACGGTGAGGTGAAGAACGCCATCCTCACGATCCTCGGCCAGGTCGACGGCCCCACCGCCGCCACGCTCCTGTCCGCGTCGGACGGCCACCTCCGCGCCGCGCTCGCCGCCGCCCCCCGCACCACCTGACCCTTCTGCCCCACCCCCCGCACAGCAAGGCACCACGCACCATGGCTACAGAAGACAAGAACCGCGCCACTGCCGCCGCGATCCTTCCGCTCGTCGGTGGCGCCGCGAACGTCAGCTCCATCGCCCACTGCATGACCCGGCTCCGGCTCGGTCTGCACGATCGCTCGCTCGTCCAGGACGACGCGCTGAAGGCCGTCCCCGCCGTCATGGGCGTGGTCGACGACGACACGTACCAGATCGTTCTCGGTCCCGGTACGGTCGCCCGCGTCACGCCGGAGTTCGAGAAGCTCGTCGAGGAGGGCCGGGCGTCCGCGCCGGAGCCCGCCGCCGTGCCGGTCACGGCCGATGAGCTCGCCGCGCAGGGCGCCGGGATGAAGGCGGCACGGAAGGCGAAGAACGCCACCCCGTTCAAGCTCTTCCTGCGCAGGATCGCCAACATCTTCGTCCCGCTGATCCCGGCCCTGATCGGCTGCGGCATCATCGCGGGGCTGAACGGCCTGCTGGTGAACCTCGGCTGGCTGCCGTCCGTCACCCCCGCCCTGGCGGCGATGGCGTCCGGCTTCATGGCCCTGATCGCGGTCTTCGTCGGCTACAACACGGCGAAGGAGTTCGGCGGTACGCCGATCCTCGGCGGTGCGGTCGCGGCCATCATCGTCTTCCCGGGCGTCGCGAACATCGAGGCGTTCGGCCAGAAGCTCTCCCCCGGCCAGGGCGGCGTACTCGGCGCCCTGGGCGCTGCGGTGCTCGCGGTGTACGTGGAGAAGTGGTGCCGCCGCTGGGTCCCGGAGGCGCTGGACGTCCTGGTCACCCCGACCCTGACGGTCCTGATCTCCGGCCTGGTGACGATCTTCGGCCTGATGTACGTGGCGGGTGAGGTCTCCACCGCGATCGGTACGTTCGCGGACTGGCTGCTGTCCAACGGCGGCGCGGGCGCGGGCCTGGTCCTCGGCGGGTTCTTCCTGCCGCTGGTCATGCTGGGCCTGCACCAGGCGCTGATCCCGATCCACACGACGCTGATCGAGCAGCAGGGCTACACGGTCCTGCTCCCGATCCTCGCCATGGCAGGCGCCGGCCAGGTCGGTGCGGCCATCGCTGTGTACTTCCGCCTCCCCCGCAACGAGTCGATCCGCAAGACCATCAAGTCCGCCCTGCCCGCGGGCTTCCTGGGCGTCGGCGAACCCCTGATCTACGGGGTGTCGCTGCCGCTGGGCCGCCCGTTCATCACGGCGTGCGTGGGCGGTGCGTTCGGCGGCGCGTTCGTCGGCTTCTTCAACCAGCTCGGCGACGCGGTCGGCTCCACCGCGATCGGCCCGTCCGGCTGGGCCCTGTTCCCGCTGCTGGACGGCAACCACGGCCTGGGCGCGACGATCGCGATCTACGCGGGCGGTCTGCTGGTCGGCTACCTGGCCGGCTTCGTCGCCACGTACTTCTTCGGCTTCAGCAAGGACCTGCTGACGGAGTTCAACGTGTCGCAGGAACCGGCGGCCGACTCCCCGGCGACCGCCGGCTCCCCGGCCACGGCGACCGCCGCGTCCGGCGGTCCGGATTCCCTGGCGAAGGCCCCTGCCGGGGTCTGACGGCCCTGCCCCGGAACACCTGAATGCGGCGGCACCCACACGGTGCCGCCGCATTCGCGTTCCGCCTCGGACGGGGAAGGCGTCCGTGGCCGGCGTGACGTCGAAGGGCGCGGGCAGGCCGAGCGGCTTGCCGAACGGCACCGCCTCGGAGCGCTTGTACGTGCCGTCCTCGTTCGGCTCGGTGAACAGCGTGCTCATCGCCCCACGCGTGTCGAACCGGTCGGTTGCTCGACCATCGCGGCGGTCATCGCGGTCCCTTCTCCCGAAGCCTGTCGCGGGAGCGTGGATCGACGGTTCCGCGGCGCAGGGCCGCTTCCCTCCGCGTCCCACGATCGTGTGACGGGCGCGCTGAACCCGCCCCGCTCGATTCAGCGTTCGGAGGCGACCGGCTCGGACGACCGGGCCGGCTGGACGGTGACGAGGGCGATCCCCGCACAGCACACCGCCAGCAACAGCAGTTCGGCGGGCGAGGGCGCGGGCGCGGTGTCCAGGGCCCAGTCGCCGAGCCGGACCGTGAAGGGCACCGCCAGTTGGACGGCGGCCGTGAAGACCGGGCCGCGGAGCAGGATGAGGCGGTGCTGCACGAGGTAGGCGGGGGCGTAGACGACCGCGCCGAGCACCACGATCCCGCCCGTCGCGGCGAGCGTCGGAGGGTGGGCGATCAGCGCGGGCAGCGACATCGGGAGCAGCAGACACGTGGCCGCCGCGAGCAGCACGGGCAGCACGGCCAGCGGCGGCAGCCCGGACAGCCGGTCCCGGTACAGGAACCCGTACACCGCGAACGCCACCGTCGCGGCCGCCACCAGCAGCAGCCCCATCGCGTCCAGGTCCCCGGCGTCCGCGCCCAGCGCGGCGTATCCGGCGGCCGCCGCGCAGGCCAGGGCGGCGCCCGCCGCCCTGCGGGGCCCGGACCGTTCGCCGAAGAACAGCGCGCCGACGGCCACCGAGGCGCACGGCATCAGTGCGACGACGAGGTTCGTCAGGGAGGTGCCGATACGGGGGATGGCGAGCAGGGTGCCCGCCGCGTACCCGGCGAAGCCGAGCAGGCCCAGCAGCCAGACGGTCCCCGGCCGGGCGGCGGCCCGCCGCAGGTCCGCCCGGCCGCTGGTGCTCGACGCGGCGACAACGGTGAGCACCAGGCAGCACACGGCGGTACGGCCCACCGCGACGATCAGCGGATCGGTCCCGGTGACGAGGGCTCCGGAGAGCAGCCAGGTGCCGGAGAGCAGCAGGACCAGAACGGCCGGCATCAAGCATCCTTTCCACGAGCGAGGACCAAGAACGAGAACCACGGACGAGAACCACGGATGAGAACCGCGGACGAGGATCGCGCGTGAGGGCCCCGGGCGAGGATCGCGGGTGGCCTCTCATGGCCGAGGGGCCGCCCGAACGCTACGGCAGCCGCCCCTCAGGCGACACCTCGTCCGAGGTGCGAGGCACCGGCCACGGAGGCGCCCGACGCGTGACCGCTCAGCGGCCGGACGGGGCCTGGTTCCTGATCATCTCCAGCAGCAGGGCGTGCGTCTCCCGGTCGGCCGCCACCACCAGGCCGCCCGCGCCGGTGTGCGGCGGCTGGCCGTGAATGCCGGTCACCACGCAGCCCGCCGCTTCGCACAGGGCGATCCCGGCGGCGAAGTGCACACTGTCGCGCAGCCGGCCGTCCGTGACGTACGCGGCCCTGCGCCCTGCCGCCACCCAGGCCACCGCCAGCGTGCTGGAGACGACGCGCGGCCGGAAGTGCTCCGCGAACTCCGGTGCGGCCAGCAGGCCGACCGCCCGGAAGTCCGGTGCGTTGGGGAACGGCGGGTCGAGGTTGACGTCCACCAGCCGGGACCCGGACGAGGGCGCCAACTCCTCGTCCGCACCGCCCCTTCGAAGCCGGGCGAGCGCGCCGTCGGTCCAGAACACCTCGTCGGCGAACGGGTCGGCCGCCGCTGCCGCCGTGATGGCGGACCCGTCGCGCAGGGCGACGTTCACCGCGACCACCATGGTGTTCACGGCGTAGTTCAGCGTGCCGCACAAGGGGTCGACCAGCCAGCGGCGTTCAGCAGCCTCCGACCCGGTGCGGCCGCTCTCCTCACCCGTCACCGCGTCATCGGGCCGGGCGGTGCGCAGGATGTCGAGGATGGTCTTCTCGGCCGCGAGGTCGGCGGCCGTCGCGAAGTCACCGCCGGACTTCTCGAAGCGCTCCGGCGATGTCCCGTACATGTCCCGGACCACCGCCGCTCCCGACTGCGCCGCCCTGACAGCCAGTTGTGCGTCGCTTTCCGTGTTCATGCTCAGCATGAGTGCAGGCTATCCGCGCCCGTTCCCGCCGCGGCCGGACACCCCCTCGCACCCTCATCTCGGCAGCTGCCCCTCCCGGTTGACCTCCGTCACGCGGGCCCGCAGCACCAGCCCCGGCGGGGCCGGGCGGACGGCGTCGGGCGGGCAGTCCCACTCCGGGCCCCCGCCGGGCGGCCGCAGCCGCACATAGGGCCCGACGCACCCGGTCACCCGGCCCACCCGCCCGTCCCGCACATCCACGGCGAAGGACCCCGGTTCCGGTGTACACGCCTCGGGCTCACCGTCGTCACCCACCATGACCGGCCGCCTTCCCGTCCAGCACACTGCTCAGCCGTCGCACCGTGTCGAGGTTGCAGCGCCCCAGATCGACGAGCACGGCCGGCCCGCTGCCCGCGCACGAGACCGGGTCGACCCGCAGCGACGGCAACGTGATCCCGACCCCCGCGAATCCCTCCCGCAGCCTCTCCACCGCCTCTTCCGCCTCCCGCACTCTGCCCGCCGTCACCCTGCGCCGTTCCGTAGTGGTCATGATCCATTCCTTCCACGCTGAGTAGTGTCAATGCATACCCAGCGTGCTCTTTCTCTCGTTGGCCTCGAAGTTCTCGACGGGTCAGGCATCCCCCGAGCAGCGAGCCGTACGAGCTTCCGTGGATGGTGAGCCGGGTCTCGCCGAGGGCGGCCCGCAGCGCGTCCAGGTCCTGGACGGTCCGGGCCGTGTCGAGGTGATCGAACACCGGGCCGGTGCGGGCGCGGCAGTCGGCGCGGAGCCGCTCGTTGTACGCGAGGGTGGCGTCGAAGTCCGCCTGGCTCGCCATGTCCGCCGCCGGCCGCCGGGCGAGCAGGTCGCCGGAGCACGCCACCGGACTGCTGCCGCGGCACCCGGGTGGTCCGGGTCGGCGCAGGGCGTCCACCGCAGGGCGGGGGCGGCGAGGGCGGTCCCCTCGGGCACGGCCGTGCTCCGCACGGCGGTGCGCCGTGACGCGCCTGTCTCCTTGACGGGCATGAGTCGTCCTCCTGGCGAGGGTGAGCAGGGAGGAGTCGGGGTGCATCAGGAGCCCAGAACCCGGAACCTGTACGGAACATGCCGATACAAGCCGCGCGGAAATCGCACAGCTTGCATCGGCGATCCGGCACAGGTGAATTCAGCCCCAGCCAGAATTCAACTGCCCCGGAAGATGATTGAAACCCTGAAGAATCGCGGGTCGGTACGGCCTTCCCCGGGTACCGGCCCCGCTCATCGGTTAAAGGATTTCAATGTCCTTGACCCGTGGGGGGTTGTTCGGGAACGTGATGTCGGTCCACCGGTTGATGCGCACCGAGTCGCCGTTCGCGTCGTAGTAGATGAGGTCGTTGTTGCCCGTCGAAATACGGTCGACCCACCAGCTGCCGAAGGACGTCCGCCCCTTGTTGGCGTAGCAGTCCACGCTGGTGCGACCGTCCAGGTGGGACCAGACCTTCAGGAAGTTCTCGCCACCCCGGCACTCGACGTGGTTGATGGCGAAGGCGTTGCCCGTGGGCATGACGATCGTGACCGCCGCGGTGGCGGCGATCGCCACACCCACGGAACGGGCGATCCTCTTCGTCCTTGAGATCACAAGTGCTCCTTCATTCGATGCTCGAACAGAATTGCCATGTCGCAGCCGGGCGAATGAAGAGGCGCCGAAAACATATTTGCCTATCTCCGCACGACGCAACGGCTCTTCCGTCGCCCCGCTTATTTCTCGTGCTCCACGAAGATCCAGCAAGGCGACTGCACATGGCAATCGCCCACGACCCCTGGGTCCGGAATGCAGCCATAAATGTCTAGATCGAGACGGTAGGAGGGTTTCGCACCTTTCCTTCTCCCGGCAGCCGACAGCATCCCGGGGCAGCCGGCCGCGGTGCGCCCGCGTGAGACCCGTCGGCCGCGCGTGCGCTTTTGCTCCCTTGTGTTCACAGCCTGTCGAGGGTTTGCTGTTATTTGTCCTGCACTGTGGGGACGCACACCATGCCGAAGGGGGACAGATGGCCGAGTCGGTGTTCTGTTGGGAGGAGTTACCCGAGGAGGAACGGTTCCCGCGCTGGCGGGACATGGCATGTGACAGCCACGCACCCAACGAGGTCGATTCCGAGCAGGCCCACGACTTCCGGGCGACGTTACGGGTGCTGGGCCTGGGTCCGGTGAGTGTCTCCGCCCTCGACTGCCCGCCGCTCCGCTCGGACCGCACCCCGAGGCTGATCCGGCAGTCCGATCCGGAGCTGTACAACCTCACCCTCACCCAGCGCGGGAGCGCCGGCGCCGTCCACGCCGACCGGGAGATCCAGCTGGGCGCGGGCGATCTGATGCTGTCCAGCACCTCGCTGCCCCTGCGCACCAGGATGGCCACCGACCACTCGTCGGTGGCCATGATCGACGTGCTCTTCCCCCAGACCCTGCTGCCCCTGCCCAGAGGGGCCGCGGACCGGCTGCTCACGCTGCCGTTCTCCGGGCAGACGGGTCTCGGCGTTCTCCTCGCCGAGTTCCTCACCCGGCTGACCGCCGAATCCGCCTCGTACGGGCCGGCCGACGCCGAGCGGCTCGGGGCGGTGACCATCGACCTGGCGGCGGCGATGCTCGCCCACCACCTCGACGACACGACCCCGCCCGAGGCCCACCCCGAGGCCCTCGCGACACGTATCCGCGGCTTCGTCCGTCAGAACCTGCGCGATCCCCAGCTGACCCCCCGCCAGATCGCCGCTGCCCACCACATCTCGCTGCGCACCCTGCACCGGGTCTTCCAGCGCCAGGGCGCCACGGTCACCGCCTGGATCCGTCAGCAGCGACTCGACGGCGCCCGGCGCGACCTCACCAACCCCGCGCTGGCCGCGCGCCCCATCCACGCCATCGCGACCACGTGGGGCTTCCCCCGCGCCGCCGACTTCACCCACCTCTTCCGCGCCACGTACGGCATGCCGCCCAGCGAATACCGTCACACCGCCACGCCCGGCGGACACGAGATCCGTTCATAGACGAGGCGGGGGCGGGGCGGGGCGGCGCAGGGCGGCAAGGCAGGGCCCGCGGCCGATCCGGGCATACGCGAGTGGCCCCTCACCCTTGCCACGGATGAGGGACCGCCCCACTCCTCGGCTTCACCGATGCGGATTCACCGATGCGGATTCACCGATGCGGTTTCGCCGATGCCCGAACCGATCAGTCGGCGATGGTCCCGCTGTTGGTGCTCGCGCCGTTGAACTGGAGGTAGTACTCGGCGTTCTTGGTCGACTTCTTGAAGATGACCGTCCACACCCCCGCCTTGGCGTCGACCCAGCCGTGGCACTTGCTGTGCGTACAGACCCGCACGGACCGGCGGGAGTTGGTCTTGATGTTGATGTCGTCGCAGTTGCCCCTGACCTTGGTCCACTGACCGCGCTTGGGCCAGTGCGCGTTGTCGCCGTTGCCCGCCTCGGCCGAGTACGAGCGGGCACTGCCGTAGCAGGAGACCGCCGCGCCGCTGCTGTGGGTACTGGCGGCCTGGGCAGGAACGGTGAGGGCCGTGAGGACCGCGGCAGCGCTGATCAGCGTCGCCGCGACACGCCTGTTCGTGGTGATGATGACTTCCTCCTGTTGCTCGTGCGCGTCCCCGTGGACCAGTCGGCATACGGGGGGACACAGACCGACATATCGCCAGTCGGACCGCTCACTCACGGACGATGCCAGGGGCCGCACCGCGAGGCGTTGGTTCTCCGTGCCAGGCACTTGGGACCAAGTGCCTTGGTTCCGGACCCGCTACGCCGACCGGACCCGCTACGCCGGTCCCGGACCTCTACGCCGGTCCCGGACCCTCTACGCCGGTCCGGACCCGCTACGCCTCCTCGTGCTCCTGCGCCGGGGCGTGCCGGGGCAGGAGGCGCAGGGCGGGGAGGCAGGCCGCGGTGACGGCGAGGACCGTGACGAGGCTGACCGTCATGGCGTGGGCGGGGGCGCCGGAGTGGAAGTAGACCGTGGTGACGGTGGCGGAGCCGATGCCCGCGGCGAGTTGCTGGACGGCGCTGAGGGAGCCGCTGGCGCTGCCCGCCTCGTCGGGGTCGATGCCGCCGAGGGCGATGTCGAAGATGGTCCCGAAGCAGGCGCCCATGCCCATGCCGGTGAGGAGGACGGCCGGGGTGAGCGTCCACAGGGTGAGGTCGGTGCCCTGGGTGAGGACGAGGGCGAGCAGCCAGCCGCCGCCGGCGAGGGTGATCAGCATGCCGATGAGGATGAGGGTGCGGCCCAGCCGCTTGATGAGGACCATCCCCGCGCCTGCGGAGATGATGATGCCGATGGTCAGGGGCAGCAGCCCGAGGGCGGTGTCGCCGGGCGACGCGTGCAGTGCCTGCTGCATGAACAGCGACATGACGTAGACCAGTCCGCTGGTGACGGCGAAGTACAGCAGGCCGACGGCCAGGCCGGACGTGAAGCCCCGGTTCCTCAGCAGTGACGGCTTGATCAGCGGGTTGGTGGCCGACTTCTGGCGGCCGGCGAACAGGACGAAGAACACGGCGCCCGCGATCAGACTGCCGACGGGCACCACGCCCCAGCCACTGCCGGAGCCCTCGATGAGGCCGAAGAGCAGGCCGAACATCGTCAGGGCGAGCAGGGCGGCGCCGGTGCCGTCGACCGTGACCGACGCGTCGCGGTCGCTGCGGGGCAGCATCCGCGCGGCCACGAACGTGCCGACGGTGCCCAGCAGGATGTTGATCAGGAAGATCGGGCGCCAGGACAGCCCCGCGACGTCCGCGTCGATGATGAATCCGGCCAGGATCGGGCCGCCGACCGTCGCCAGACCGAGCAGGGGCCCGAAGAGGCTGAACGCCTTGCGGAGCATGTCGCGCGGGAAGGTCTTCGTCATGATCGCCATGCCCTGCGGGATGAGCAGGGCACCGAACGCCCCCTGCACGACACGGGCGACGATCATGAGCGCCGGATCGGGCGAGAGGCCGCAGACGGCGGAGGCGAGCGTGAAGCCCGTCATGCCGATCAGGAACAGCCGCCGCTGGCCGAACTTGTCACCGAGGCGTCCGCCGATGACGAGCAGGACGCCCATGGCCAGGGCGTAGGACGAGCCGAGCCACTTGATCAGGGACTCTCCGCCTCCGATGTCGTGCTCGATCGTGGGGGCGGCGATGTTGGTGACGGTGGAGTCGATCATGTCGAGCGCGTCGGCGACGAGAACCAGCGCGAGGATCAGCCACAGCGCGAACCGGGTCGGGGACGTACCGGTCGACGCGGGCGTTGGCGCGGATGCCGACGCGGGTGCTGACAGCGGCGTTGGCGTGGGCGTGGGTGCGGGTACGGACATGGCGGCCATCTCCTTCGTACGGAGTCGAGGGGTGCGGGGTGGCACGGGGTGGAGTGGGCTTCAGGACGCCCCGGCACCTCATCACCGTAACGAACATGTTCGTGACGAACAAGTTCGTCACGAACGCGTTTGGTCCGAACTTGTTCGCCTCCTGCCCGTTCGTTACGGTGGGCCGCATGGGATCCGAGACCGACCAGCCACGACGCAGCCGCCGGGAGCGCCCGGCCAAACCCGCACTGTCGCGGGACGGGATCGTGGCCACGGCGGTCGGGATCATGCGGTCCGAAGGGCTGGGCAAGGTGACCATGCGCCGCCTGGCGCAGGAGCTGGACACGGGCCCGGCCTCGCTCTACGTGTACGTCGCCAACACGGCCGAGCTGCACGCGGCGATCCTCGACGAGCTGCTCGGCACGCTGCGCGTCGAGGACGGCGGCGACTGGCGCCGGCGGCTGGAGGGGCTGCTCACCTCGTACACGGGCACCCTTTTCACGCACCCCGGCCTGTCGCGTGCCGCACTGGTGATCCGCCCCAGCGGCCCGCACTACCTCCGGCTGGTCGAGTCACTGCTCGCCCTGCTCGACGAGGGCGGCATCCCGCCCGGTCAGGCGGCCTGGGGCGTGGACGTACTGCTTCAGTACGCGACCGCGACAGCGGCCGAGCAGGCGACACGGGACCAGTCCACCGACACGCAGGCCGAGTGGGACTCCCTCACGGGCGCCCTGCACGGAACGTCGGAGCGCACCCACCCGCACATCGCGGGCCTAGCCGCGCAGCTGGTCTCCGGCACGGCGGAGCAGCGCATGGCGTGGGGCATCGCGACCCTGCTCAACGGCATCAGCGCCACTCCCCTGCCCGCAGAGGACGTCTCGGCCGAGGGCGCACAGATCTGACAGTTCCGGGCCGACGCCAGGCCCGGCTCCAGACCCGGTTCCGGCCCGGCTCCTGGCCCGGCTCCCGGCCCGGCCCCCGGCCCGGCTCCAGGTCAGCTCCCCGTCACACCCCGGAGCTCAAGCGTCGAGCCCCGAGCGCTCTTTCAGCGGAATGGGTGGAGGGATTGAATACCCACCCGCCCACCCTGACCGGCAAGTTGACCGTTTGTGACCGACTTGCGACCGGTGGTAGCGACGCTCTAGCGTCAGCCGAACCAAGACGGCCCCCGTCGGTGCAGAAACACCTAACGGGGGCCTGACCACTTCGATCGTCAGGACCGATCTCATGGCTGTCAGCCAGCTTAGTGCCGCCCTTCCCCCCGCGCCGGTACCTCCGCCCACGTTCGACCACCCGATGGCCAACCCCGGGTACGGCAAGCGTTCGGCCCCGGCTCAACGCCCGCGCACCGGACACGACTTCGCTCACCTCCTCCCCCGTGACGCGGCCGTCGCCGCGTACATCGACGGGCTCTGTGACGGCGCCGACATCTCCGTGAAGACCCTCGCCAAGGCGCTCCCGTACGGACAGTGCGCCCTGCGGACCACGCTGAACCGGCTCCAGGAAGCGGGCCACCTGCGCCGGGGCAGCGAGTGCGTCGCGACCGACGAGGTACTGCTCTGGGTCACGCGGACGTTCTTCTCCCGCACCTCGCGCGGGGACGAGTGGTGGGACGCCTTCACCCGGGGCGACGTACCGCAGGAGCAGCCATCCCAACGCCCCACCCGCTCACGGTCGTTCATCTTGCTCGCCGCCCTCGGGCGCAAGGCGCCCGCGCTGTCGCTGTCGCAGGCGGACTGCGTCGCACTGGAACCACAGATCGGCGAATGGTTCGAGCGCGGCGCCACCGAGGCGGAGATCCTGCACGCCCTGACCGAAGGCCTGCCGACACCGGTCCACCACGCTGCCGCACTCGTCCGCCGCCGCCTGCGGGACAAACTGCCACCCGTACGCGTGGCGTCCCCCGCCCACCACGTCGTTCTGCGCACCCTGGAGTGCGGCCGGTGCCGCGCACCCGGCGGCCCGGAAGCGATGCGGGGCGGCCTCTGCCGCACCTGCCGGGGCACCATCCCCGCCCCCACCGGCCCCGCGGACGCCGTACCCGTCCAGGGCGTACGGGCCAGGATGAGCGCGGTACGGGCGGGGCTGGTACCCCGGGCGGAGCGCACCCACCGGTAGTCGGCGGCCCCCTGCCGGTGGATGGAGCGCCCGCGCACGCCGCAAACCACTGGCGGGTGCGGGCCCTCACGGACGACCATGGCCCCATGAGCGACCAACCCGCACGATGGAGCCAGGCAACCGTCTACCCCGACATGTGGGCCGACCCCGACGACGACCCCCGCAACAGCGACGGGACCAGCCCGGACGGCGAACTCCCCACCCTCCAGGAGTTCCTGACGGACTACCGCCACACCCTGCGGATGAAGTGCGAGGGCCTGGACGCGGAGCAGCTCGCCCGCCGGCCGGTTCCGCCGTCGACGATGTCACTGCTCGGTCTGGTCCGGCACCTCGCGGAGGTGGAGCGGGACTGGCTCAACTGGATCACCGACGGTGAACCGCGGCCGAAGCTGTACGGCGAGCGGGACGCGGACTTCGACGGGGCTGTCGCGGACCGGGCCGTGGTCGACGCCGCCTACGCCGACCTGGCCCGCGAACAGGCCGCGACCGATGCCGCCCTGGCCGCGCACCCGGACCTGGGCACGCGCCTGGGCAAGGACGGCATCGCGGTACGGGAGCTGCTGGTGCACCGGATCGAGGAGTACGCCCGTCACTGCGGCCATGCCGACCTGCTGCGCGAGTGCATCGACGGGCGGGTGGGGCAGTGACCGGATGAGCCGACAGCCGGCCGGACCGCCCCCCTCGGGCGGCCCGGCCGGCTTTCGGTGCGGCACGCCAGGACGTACCGCCGCCGGGATGTTCCTGCCGTCCGGCGTTACCACGCTCCCGGCGCCGGGGGCGGGACGACCTCCGGGCGGTCGTCGCAGGTGATCGTGTTGGGGAGCAGCCAGGGGGCCAGCCAGCCGCCGTCGTTGCCGCCGAGGTCCGTGAGGGCGAACTCCGAGCCGGTCGCGGGGAAGTTGAACGAGCCGCAGTTGTTGACGCCGACCGCGCCCACATGGCGCGCGTCCACGTTCTCGAACGTGGCGCCGCCCGCCGCGCGGGCGCTCAGCACGGACGTACCGGTGCCGTCGACCTTGATGTCCTTGAAGTGGACGCCCTTGATGACGTACTGGTCCTTCACACCCCAGTCGGAGACCAGCATGATCGCGTTGTAGGTGCTGTCGAGGAAGTTGTTGCCGGTGACCCGGATGTCCGCGTCGATGCTCTTGTCGAGGGCGAAGATCCAGAGGGCGCCGAGGCCGATGTTCCAGTTGAGTTCGTACGTACCGGAGCGGACCGTGGTGTTGGCCGTGAGGTTCAGCTTTCCGGCGAAGGCCTCGGCGCCGAAGCGGGAGCCGATGTGCAGGGCGCTGCCCTCGCGGATCGGGTCCGCGACCAGGTTGTTCGAGACCCTGTTGTCGGTGCCGCCGTAGATCGCGATGCCGTTGGCGAGGACCGGGGTCTGGACGGTGTTGTGGTCGAAGGTGTTGCGGGCGTTCGCGGTCTTCTCCGACCACATGGCGAGGCCGTCGTCGCCGGAGTTGCGCACGAAGGTGTGGGCCACGCGTGAATCGGTCACGCCCGTGTGGAAGTTGAGGGCGTCGGCGATCTGGTCGACGATGATGTTGCCGGTGATCCGCAGGTTCGACATCGGGCCGTCGAACCACATGCCGACCTTGGTGTGGCTGATGTGCAGGCCCTCGATGGTCGAGTCACTGAGCGCGCCGCCGATCCCGTTGACCTGGTCGGTGTCGATGCGTTCGCGTACGTCGCCCTCGATGGCGAAGCCGGACAGGTGGACGTTGCGGCTGCCGCCGTCCGCCGCGTCCTTGCCGTAGAAGCCGACGCCGGTGTGGACCGAGCCGTCGGGGGCCGGGCGGTCGAGCGCGACCTCGCGGCCCTTGATCTTCGTGTACCAGTTGCCCGCGCCGACAATGGTGACGTCGTCGACGACGATGTGCCGGTTGACCTGGTACGTGCCCGGCGGGATGTACACCTTGAGGTGGGTGCGCCTCGCGAAGGCGACGGCCTTGTCGATCGCGGTCGCCGAGTCGCGCCGGCCGGTCGGATCGGCCCCGAACGCAAGGACGTTGGCCGCGAGCAGCTCGACGCGCGGGAGGCCGACGAGCTCCGAGTCCAGCAGGTCGATGGCCGTCCGCGCGGCCCGGCTGCCGGCCGGGACGGTGAGCCGTACGGTGTCGCCCGCGCGGTACGTACGGCCGAGCAGGAGGCGCTGCTCGTCGTAGAAGTGGCTGGGCCGGTACGGCTTCGCGATGACCGGGGCCGGGGTCGTCTCACTGGGTACGCAGGAGCACTCGGTGATCCACCAGTCGGGGTGGAGCAGCCCGGCGCCCGGGTCGTTGGAGAAGGGGTACTGGTTGTACAGCCAGGCGTACTGCGAGGTGAGCGTCATCGTGGAGCGCTTCTTGCCGTTCACCGCGACGTCCAGCGGTGCGGTGATCCCGCCGCCGTTCGGGGCGTCCGGAATGCTGTAGCGCACGGTGATCGCGTTGGCGGCGCGCGGCAGCGTGAACTCGACGTGCTCGCCCGGCTCCAGGCTGACCGCCTTGCGGCCGGACGCCTCGGCGGGGAGCGTGTACGCGGTGCGGTCGGGGCCGATGACCGTGCCGTTCGTCGCGGCGTTCTCGGCCTCCTGCTCGACGAAGGCCACGTCCGCGCCCCGCCCGGCCACGAGCGCCGGATCGAGGGCGGCCCGGGTCACGGCGGAGGCCGTGGCGGGGGATGCGGCGGGGGATGCGGCGGGGGATGCGGCGGGGCCCTGCTGACCGGCCAGCGCGGGCGTGCCCGCCAGTACGCCGAGGCCGACGGCAGCCGCGGTCATCGAGGCAACCGCGGCCGCGCACAAGGCTGTTCGCCGCGGTCTTCGCGACCTCACTTCGGTACCGGTGATCTTCCGTGACATCGCATGCCCGTTTCTCTGAGGCGGAGTGCGCAACTGGGGACGACCTGGAGTTCGGGGAGGGGCGGCCGCCGTGGAGGTGAGGCGACAGTAGGACCCGTACGTCCCGGTCCACAAGACTTCTGCCAGAAGGTTCCGTCAGATTGCTGTTCAACTGCACATGTTCGTCGGATTTTTGCGTGGCGAGGGCGTTTCGTTGCGAGATCTCGCGTGCTGCCGCGCGGCGTCCCTGGCGCACTCCCCGGACGGCACCGGCTACGTCCACCTCATCGCCACCCGGGAACACCGGCTCGATCACGTTCCACCGCCGCCTCGGCTTCGACGCCGAGACCGTCGAGGTCAGCGGCAAATCGGCCCCCGGGGCGCCTGCGGGGCGGGGAGTCCCTGGCGGAGCGCCCCGCGTGCCGGACAAACGCGCAGCTCAGACGTTTTCGCAGGTCAGATTGGGTGGCGTAACTTCGGCGTAACGTCCTGGGGCGTGATGGCGGGTTAGCGTGAGGGCCGAGAGGAAGTGATGAAAACACCCCATGCGTGACGAACACCCCCCGCGCCGGGAGAGGCAGCCGCTGACCCGCGCCGAACGAGCGCGACGGATCGCGGACACGCTGCGCCAGCGGATCACCTCCGGTCTCTACGAGGACGGCATGCTGCCCGACGAACGCGCCCTCGGCCACGTGCTCGGCACCACCCGCAACACCGTCAGGGAAGCCCTCGGACTGCTGCGCGACGAAGGGCTGATCACCCGCAGGCGCGGCATCGGCACCCAGATCGTGACGGCGAAGTACGGGCACGGCCTCGACCGCCTCACCGGGCTGGCGGAGACCCTCGTCGGCTACGGCGCCGTGACGAACACGGTGCGCGCGGCCCGGATCGTGCCGCACGCGCCGAAAGCCGTCACCGAGCGGCTCCACCTGGCCGACGGCTCCGACGCCGTGTACCTGGAACGGCTGCGCAGCCTGGACGGCCGGCCGCTCTCCGTCGACTCGACCTGGCTCGCCCCCGACATCGGGCGGCCCCTCCTCGACTGCGACCTCGCCCACCGGGACGTCTTCACCCTCATCGAGGAGACCACCGGGAACCGGCTCGGCAGCGCCGAGATCACCGTGCACGCCGTCACCGCCGAACCGGACACCGCACGCCTCCTCGGCATCCCCACCGGAGCGGCCCTGTTCGTGATCGACCGCCTCACCCGGCTGGCCGACGGGCGCCCCGTGGACAGCGAGTCCCTGCGGGTACGCGCCGACCGGTTCGCCCTGCACACGCTGCTGCACCGCGGCGCCGTACCGCCCCGCACCGCCTGACCAGCGCGTTTCCCCCGCTCCCCACTTCCGGCACCGCCGGCGGAGGCACCCTCATGTCCTGGACCCCCGACGCCCTCACGATGGTTCTGCTCGCCCTGTTCGGCCTCGCGGGAGGCATCGGGATCACCGCGATCGGGCCGGGCGGGGTGCTGCCCACCATCGGCATGTTCCTGCTGACCGGGCTCAGCCCGGCCGGCGTCGCGGGCACCGCCATCGTCACCCATGTGGCGACGGGCGTCCTCGGCACCGCCGCGTACACCCGGTCGGGACAGCTGCGGGACCCGGCCACGCGCCGCACCGCCGTCGTCCTCGCCGCGAGTGCCCTCGTCGGCACACCCGTCGGCGTACTGCTCAACACCCTCGTCCCGGGGCGGTGGTTCGGCATCCTGCTGGCCTGCGCGGTCACCGTGACCGGCCTGCTGGTGTGGCTCCGCGAGCGCCGCACGGCACCCTCGCGGGCGGCCGGGGCCCCGGTGCGCGTACCGCTCCCGCTGACCGTCGCGGTGGGGGTGACGGTGGCCGTCGCGGCGGGACTCCTCGGCCTGGGCGGACCGATGCTGAGCGTGCCCCTCCTGGTCGTCTGCGGGCTCCCGGTGCTGTCCGCGCTGGCCGCCGCGCAGGCCCAGTCCGTGGTGATCGCGAGCGTGGGCACCATCGGCTACGTGCAGCACGGCTCCGTCGACTGGACCCTGGCCGCCGTGGTCGGCGTGCCGGAACTGGTGGGGGTGATCGTGGGCTGGCGCATCGCCCGGTCGGTCCCGGACCGCCGTCTCAAGTACGCCCTCGTCGGCATGCTCCTGGCGCTGGCCCCCTACCTCGCGTTCCACTCCTGAGGCGCGGGCGGAGCCGGACGGCGGCCGGGCCGGGGCGATCGGGACGGTGCACGCGCCTTCGGGCGGTGTGGCGCGGGTCACCGGAACCCCTCGGCCGGACCGGAGAGGTAGGTGGTGTGAGATGTGATGAACAGGGAGATCGGGAGCGCATGCGCGCACGGATCAGGGCGGGCGACCACGACGCGTTCGCCGCGCTCTACGAGGAATACGCGCGGTTGGTCTACAACCATGCCTATCGGCTGTCGGGCGACTGGTCGACGGCCGAGGAGGTGTTGTCCGAGACGTTCCTGGCCGCCTGGCGCAACCGTCACTCCGTCGAGCCGGAGGGCGACTCGCTGCGGCCGTGGCTGCTCGGGATCGCCACGAACAAGGCCCGCAACGCCGGCCGCGGTGCCGGGCGGCGCCTGGCCTTCCTGGCGCGCCGCCCCGCCCCGGAACCGGTGGCGGACATCGCGGACGCCACGGCCGGACGCGTCGACGACGCACGGCGGCTCGCCGAGGTCCGCCGGGCACTGGGCGGGCTCCGCCGCCAGGAACGCGAGGTGCTGGTCCTCTGCGTCTGGTCCGGGCTGGACTACGCAGAGGCGGCCGAGGCGCTGGGCGTCCCGGTGGGCACCGTGCGGTCGCGGCTCTCCCGCGCCCGCACCCGGCTGCGACGGCTCACCGACGAGGAACACCGCCGGGCGCCGGAAGGGGAAGCGGCGGGCCCCGCGCGGGAAGCGGCCGGCCCCACGCGGGAAGCACGGCCCGGGGACGCCGCCCGGTCCGGCCGGGAAGCACGGCCCGGGGACGCCGCCCGGTCCGGCCGGGAACCCCGCCCCGGCCGCGGAGAGGTAGGGAGCAGGGCCGCGTTCGTGGCCCTGCCCATCCAGGAGGAAGCCCGATGAACGACCGCACCTCCGGCCCCGAGCGGGCCGAACACGAGGAATTGGCCCGGCTGTTGCCGGCCCCGGCCGAACGGGACCTGCCCCCGGGCCGACATCTCCACCACAAGGACACCCTGATGCGTCTGATCGACCAGGCCAGCGACCGCGCCACCGCCCGCCCCCGCCCGCGTCCCCGCCTCCTGCGCCCCGCCGTCCTGCTGCCCGCCGCCGGACTGGCTCTGGGCGGAGTACTGCTGACCACCCTCGCCGTGACCGGCCGGGACAGCGCTCCGGCACCGGCCGCCGCGAGCACGGGTTCCCCGGCCGCGTCCCCGCGCGGCGCGGCCGTGCTCCTCGACCGGATCGCCTCGGTCGCCGGGAAGAGTGACGAACAGAAGGTCCGCGGCGACCAGTTCGTGTACGTCAGGTCGTTGCAGAGCGGCAACGAGGGCAAGTTCGGCGGCCCGGTGAAGCTGACCGGGCCCAGCGAGCGTGAGGTCTGGATGGCGCAGAAGGCGGGGCCGGTGCTCAAGGAGGGCCTGATCCACCAGGACGGCTCGTACCTCCCGATCGTCGTCGGGGTCCCGGACGGCGAGACCCCCGTCGGCAGCCCGGCGGGCCTCAGCCGGCCGACGTACACGTGGCTGGCCTCGCTGCCCACCGGCCCCGACGCCCTGCTCCGGCGGCTCGGCACCGAGATCACCCGGGACCAGGACGCGCGCGACACCCCGGCCGGGGACCGGAACAAGGACCAGGACACCTTCGACGCCATCGGTGAGCTGCTGCGCGAGACGCTGATGCCGCCGAGGACCGCGGCCGCCCTCTACAAGGCCGCGGCGAGGATCCCCGGCGTGAGCGTGGACCCGGACGCGGTGGACGCGGCCGGCCGGCACGGGATCGGTGTGGCCCGTGACAACACCCGGGCCGGTTGGCGCACCGCCTGGATCTTCGACTCGGCCACCCTGGAGTACCTGGGCGAACGGAGCTACCTCATCAGGGACACCTCCATGGGCAAGAAGGGCACCCTGATCAGCAAGTCGGCGGTCCTGGAGCGCGCGGTCGTCGACGCCCTGCGCGAGAAGCCGTCGACGACGGCCTGATCCCCGGAGCCGCCCGCTGGGACCGCGGGCACACGAACGGCGCCGGCCCCCGGGGATCACTCCCCGGGGGCCGGCGTCGTACAGCTGTGCGGAACTACCGATCCGTCAGGATCAGAAGTCCATGTCTCCGCCCGGCATGCCGCCCGGAGCGGCCGCGGAGGCCTTCTCCGGCTTGTCGGCGATGACGGCCTCGGTGGTGAGGAAGAGCGCGGCGATGGACGCGGCGTTCTGCAGAGCGGAGCGCGTGACCTTCGCCGGGTCGAGAATGCCCTCGGCGATCATGTCGACGTACTCGCCGGTCGCGGCGTTGAGGCCGTGACCGATCGGCAGGTTGCGCACCTTCTCGACGACGACTCCACCCTCAAGACCACCGTTGACGGCGATCTGCTTGAGCGGGGCCTCCAGCGCCAGCTTGACGGCGTTGGCGCCGGTCGCCTCGTCACCCGAGAGCTCCAGCTTCTCGAAGACGGCCGAGGCCTGGAGCAGAGCCACGCCACCACCGGCGACGATGCCCTCCTCGACGGCGGCCTTGGCGTTGCGCACCGCGTCCTCGATGCGGTGCTTGCGCTCCTTGAGCTCGACCTCGGTCGCGGCACCGGCCTTGATGACGGCCACGCCGCCGGCCAGCTTCGCGAGGCGCTCCTGGAGCTTCTCGCGGTCGTAGTCCGAGTCGGAGTTCTCGATCTCGGCACGGATCTGGTTGACGCGACCCTGAACCTGGTCGCTGTCACCGGAGCCGTCGACGATCGTCGTCTCGTCCTTGGTGATGACGACCTTGCGGGCACGGCCGAGCAGGTCGAGACCGGCGTTCTCCAGCTTGAGGCCGACCTCCTCGGAGATGACGGTGCCACCGGTGAGGATGGCGATGTCGCCGAGCATGGCCTTGCGGCGGTCACCGAAGCCCGGAGCCTTGACGGCGACGGACTTGAAGGTGCCACGGATCTTGTTGACGACCAGGGTCGACAGGGCCTCGCCCTCGACGTCCTCGGCGATGATCAGCAGCGGCTTGCCGGACTGCATGACCTTCTCCAGCAGCGGAAGGAGGTCCTTCACGTTGCTGATCTTCGAGTTCACGATCAGGATGTACGGGTCGTCCAGGGACGACTCCATGCGCTCCATGTCCGTGGCGAAGTACGCCGAGATGTAGCCCTTGTCGAAGCGCATACCCTCGGTGAGCTCGAGCTCCAGCCCGAAGGTCTGGGACTCCTCGACGGTGATGACGCCTTCCTTGCCGACCTTGTCCATGGCCTCGGCGATGAGCTCGCCGATCTGGGTGTCAGCGGCGGAGATGGAGGCGGTCGAAGCGATCTGCTCCTTGGTCTCCACGTCCTTGGCCTGCTCCAGGAGGGCGGCGGAGACGGCCTCGACGGCCTTCTCGATGCCCCGCTTGAGAGCCATCGGGTTCGCACCCGCGGCCACGTTGCGAAGGCCCTCGCGGACGAGCGCCTGAGCGAGAACGGTGGCGGTGGTCGTACCGTCGCCGGCGACGTCGTCCGTCTTCTTGGCGACCTCCTTGACCAGCTCCGCACCGATCTTCTCGTACGGGTCCTCCAGCTCGATCTCCTTGGCGATGGAAACACCATCGTTGGTGATCGTGGGGGCGCCCCACTTCTTCTCAAGGACGACGTTGCGGCCCTTGGGGCCGAGGGTGACCTTGACGGCGTCGGCGAGCTGGTTCATGCCGCGCTCAAGACCGCGCCGGGCCTCCTCGTCGAACGCGATGATCTTGGCCATATGAAGTGGTCCTCCCGGACAGGGGTGGATTTCTCCGGACCGAGTGGCGCCCGCGACGGACGGCCTGCCGCCTGCCGGTTCCTTGCCCCGACAGACCTGCGGGCCTCACCGGCCCGGTCCAAGTTTCTGTCACTCTCACCCGGAGAGTGCTAAGCCCAATGATTAGCACTCGACCCCCGAGAGTGCAAGCGTCCCCCTCCGGAGTGTGGACAACCGGAGCGCGCGTGCGGAGGGGTTCGGGACGCACGGAGGGCCCGTACCCCAGGGGTACGGGCCCTCCGTGCGTGAGTAGTGTCGTTGGCCGACCGTGCCGAGCTCAGCCGACAGCGAGCTTGACCATGTCCGCCTGCGGCCCCTTCTGGCCCTGCGAGATTTCGAATTCAACTCGCTGACCCTCTTCGAGGGTGCGGTATCCGTCCATCTGGATCGCGCTGTAGTGGACGAAAACATCCGCACCACCGTCGACCGCGATGAAGCCGTACCCCTTCTCCGCGTTGAACCACTTGACGGTGCCCTGAGCCATGCCTAACTCCCCTATTACTGGCCCTTGCACAGGACCGCACTTCGCGGGCCCGGGTCAGAACTCACCCTCCGACAGGAGAGGGTGCGTGCGCCGGAACGCGTCGACCGCGGCCGAATGTATCTGCCCAACTGCCCTCTGCAACAGGTCAATCGGACGAGAATTCTGGGCAGCGCCGATCGCCCGAATATGAGTAACTCATAAGATTCCAGGGCAAGTCGGGCCAGGCAAAGGCGACTTATGGCGCAAGAGGCTCAGTTACTTTGGCTGCATCTTGTCGTGGCCGGGCGCATTCTCATATGCGGGGGGCACGGGCAGCGGAGGGGACTTCCCACACTCTACCGCGTTCAACCATGCAGAATTGCCCCCTCCGCTTCTGTCGCAGAGAGGGCAATTCCGGTGACGCGTGGAGCGGGACCGCTCGGGTCCCGGGGGTCAGCAGCCGCCGGCGACGGCCGGGATGATCGAGACACCCGCGCCGTCAGGGGTGACCGCTTCCAGGCCGCCCTCGAAGCGCACGTCGTCGTCGTTGACGTACACGTTCACGAAGCGGCGGAGCTTGCCCTGGTCGTCCAGGACGCGGGCGGCGATGCCCGGGTGGTTCTTCTCCAGGGACTCGATGACCTGGGAGAGGGTCGCGCCCTCGGCCGGGACCTCGGCCTGGCCGCCCGTGTAGGTGCGGAGGATGGTGGGGATACGGACCTTGACGCTCATGGTGGGTGCCCTTCCTGGAGTCTCGGGTGGGGTCAGCCGGCGGTGCCGAGGCCCGCGGCGCGGAAGGCGTCCAGGCTCGGCCTGATCGTCGCCGTCGCCTGCGAGGTGGCGGCCACGGCGTCCAGCGTCTTGAGGCCGTCGCCGGTGTTCAGGACGACGGTGGTGAGCGACGGGTCGAGGAGGCCTGCCTCGATCAGCTTCTTCGTCACGCCGACCGTCACCCCGCCAGCGGTCTCGGCGAAGATGCCCTCGGTGCGCGCCAGCAGCTTGATCGCGTCGACGACCTGCTCGTCGTTGACATCCTCGACGGCGCCGCCGGTACGGCGGGCGATGTCCAGGACGTACGGGCCGTCGGCCGGGTTGCCGATCGCCAGGGACTTGGCGATCGTGTTCGGCTTCTGCGGCCGCACGACGTCGTGACCGGCCTTGAAGGCGGTGGAGACCGGGGAACAGCCCTCGGCCTGGGCACCGAAGATCCGGTACGGCTTGTCCTCGACCAGACCGAGCTTGATCAGCTCCTGGAGACCCTTGTCGATCTTCGTGAGCTGCGAGCCGGACGCGATCGGGATGACGATCTGGTCGGGCAGCCGCCAGCCGAGCTGCTCGCAGATCTCGTACGCGAGCGTCTTGGAACCCTCGCCGTAGTACGGCCGGAGGTTGACGTTGACGAAGCCCCAGCCCTCGCCGAGCGGGTCGCCGATGAGCTCCGAGCAGAAGCGGTTGACGTCGTCGTAGTTGCCCTCGATGCCGACCAGCTCACCGCCGTACACCGCGGCCATGACGACCTTGCCCTGCTCCAGGTCGTGCGGGATGAACACGCAGGACCGCAGACCGGCGCGGGCCGCGGCGGCGCCCACCGCACCGGCGAGGTTGCCGGTGGAGGAGCAGGAGAGCGTGGTGAAACCGAAGGCGCGGGCGGCCTCGACGGCGATCGCGACGACGCGGTCCTTGAAGGAGTGCGTCGGGTTGCCGGAGTCGTCCTTGACGTACAGACCGCCGGTGACGCCCAGCTCACGGGCGAGGTTGTCGGCCTTGACCAGCTTGGTGAAGCCGGGGTTGAGGTTGGGCTTGTCCGCGACATCGGAGGGGACCGGCAGCAGCGGCGCGTAGCGCCAGATGTTGTCGGGGCCGGCCTCGATGCGCTTCTTCAGCTCGTCCGGGGAGCCGCTCGGCAGGTCGTACGCCACTTCGAGCGGCCCGAAACAGGTCGCACAGGCGAAAAGGGGGCCGAGCTCGAATCGCTCTCCGCACTCGCGGCAGGAAAGCGCCGCGGCGGGACCAAGATCCACAGAAGACTCGGTGTTTGCTGCAACAGTCTGCACAGCCATGATGGCGAGGCCCTTTCTCCTCATCTTCCTCGTGACGCATTTCGCCACAAGACGGAATTGGCACCTTCCCCACCTGACCTCGCGGTCGGCTGGATGGTTGCCGGGACTTCAACGGGCCGTTCCCTCTGTCCCTCTGGATGAGCGCTGTGGCACTGGACCATGGATCCAGGCGTTTATCAGCGGATGGACCCCGGCATGCCACGGCCATCTGCGTTGTTCAAGACTGTAACCGAAGCACTGGACTGTTGAGATAGTCGTCCGAACCGCGAGATGGATCACATACAGGGAGTATCGACCGTGCTGGAAGAGGTCGAAGGCTGGCTGACCAGGCGTTCCTGGTCCTCCGCCGACCGCCCGCTGGAGCAGCTCCTGGCCGCCAGGGACCGCGACCCGCGCCGCGGGAGCGTGAGTGTCGTCCTGCCCGCGCTCAACGAGGCGGCGACGGTCGGGGACATCGTCCGGGTGATCCGGCGCGAGCTCATGGAGAAGGTCCGGCTGGTCGACGAACTCGTGGTGATCGACTCCGGCTCCACGGACGCCACCGCCGAGATCGCCCGCAGGGCCGGCGCCCGGGTGATCCACCGGGACGCGATCCTGCCGCGGGTCCCGGCCGTCCCCGGCAAGGGAGAGGTGCTCTGGCGGTCACTCCTGGTGACCGGCGGTGACATCGTCTGCTTCATCGACGCGGACCTCAAGGACTTCTCCGCCGACTTCGTCTCCGGCATCGTCGGCCCGCTGCTGACCGACCCCTCGATGCAGTTCGTCAAGGCGATGTACGACCGCCCCCTCGGGGACACCGCAGGCCAGGGCGGGCGGGTCACCGAGCTGGTGGCGCGGCCGCTGCTCAATCTGCACTGGCCGCGGCTGGCCGGCTTCGTCCAGCCGCTGGGCGGCGAGTACGCCGTGCGCCGCTCCCTGCTCGAACAGCTCCCGTTCCCGGTCGGTTACGGAGTGGAGCTGGGGCTGCTCGTCGACGCCCTGCACACCGTCGGCCTGGACGCGCTCGGCCAGGTGGACGTCGGCGTCAGGAAACACCGCCACCAGGACGGCCAGGCGCTCGGCCGGATGGCGGCGGCCATCTACCGGACCGCTCAGCTGCGGCTCTCCCGGGGGCACCTGGTCCGCCCCTCGCTGACCCAGTTCGAGCGCGGCGAACACGGTTTCGTCCCGCACACGTACCCGGTGGACACCGAGGAGCGGCCGCCGATGCGCGAGATCGAGGAGTACGTCTCACGCCGCGCGGCGTGACCGGGGCACGGCCGCACGCACGTTTGGACGGTTCGGGATCGGGCTAGATTCCGCAGCATGGTCTCCGAGCACGCCCCTCAGCCCGCCGCCGCCCAGGTACTCGTCGCGTCCAACCGCGGTCCGGTCTCGTACGCGCTCCGCGAGGACGGCTCGCTCGACGCGAAACGGGGCGGGGGCGGGCTCGTCTCCGGGCTGAGCGCCGTGGACGACAAGATGTGGGTCTGCGCCGCACTCGGTGACGGCGACCGCGAGGCGGTGCGCCGCGGGGTCGGCGAGCCGGGCGTACGGATGCTCGACATCGACGCGGACGTGCACGCCGACGCGTACAACGGGATCGCGAACTCGGTGCTCTGGTTCGTCCACCACCTGCTCTACCAGACCCCCGTGGAACCCGTCTTCGACGCGGAGTTCCGCCGGCGGTGGGCCTCCTTCGAGACCTACAACCGGGCCTTCGCCCAGGCGCTCGCCGAGGAGGCGGGCGAGGGCGCGGCGGTCCTGGTGCAGGACTACCACCTGGTGCTGGTGCCCGGGATGCTCCGCGAGCTCCGCCCCGACCTGCGGATCGGCCACTTCTCGCACACCCCGTGGGCGCCCGTCGACTACTTCCGGATGCTGCCCGACGACATCTCCGAGCAGGTGCTGCGCGGCATCCTCGGCGCCGACCGGGCCGCCTTCCTGACCCGCCGCTGGGCGGACGCCTTCATCGGCTGCTGCACGGAGATCCTGGGCGGCACCGGCCGCACCCGCATCGGCGTGCACGGGCTCGGCGCCGACGCGGACTTCCTGCGCCGCCGCGCGCACGAGGCGGACGTGGACGAGCGGATGGCGGCGCTGCGCGAGCAGGTGGGCCCCGGCCGGAAGACGATCGTGCGGGTGGACCGTACGGAGCTGTCCAAGAACATCGTCCGCGGGATGCTCGCCTACCGCGCCCTGCTCGACGAGCGGCCCGAGTGGCACGGCCGGGTCGTCCACATCGCGTTCGCCTACCCCTCGCGGCAGGACCTCGCGGTGTACCGGGAGTACACGGCCGAGGTGCAGCGCGTCGCCGACGCCGTCAACGCGGCGCACGGCACGGCGGACTGGACCCCGGTCGTGCTCCACGTCAAGGACGACTTCGCGCGCTCGCTCGCGGCGTACCGGCTGGCCGACGTGGCGCTCGTCAACCCCATCCGGGACGGGATGAACCTGGTCGCCAAGGAGGTCCCGGTCGTCTCCGACCACGGCTGCGCGCTGGTGCTGTCGCGGGAGGCGGGGGCGTACGAGGAGCTGGGCGACGACGCGATCACGGTGAACCCGTACGACGTCTCCGCCACCGCCGACGCGCTGCACGAGGCGCTGACGATGGACGACGACGAGCGCGCGGCGCGCACGGAGCGGCTGGCCGCGGCGGCCACCGCGCTGCCGCCGCAGCAGTGGTTCCTGGACCAGCTAGAGGCGCTGCGCCAGGGCTGACAGGAAGTCGACGACGGCTCCCGGTCCCGGCAGCAACAGGTCCGCGCGCTCGGCCAGTTCGGGCACCTCCGCCTCGCCGCTGCAGACCAGCAGGCCGGGGGTGCCGTCGGGGCCCTCTGCGCGGAGCTTCTCCACGGCGGCGTAGGCGGCCAGGTCGCCCAGGTCGTCGCCCGCGTACAGCACGGACTCGGCGCCCGTCTCCCGCACGTACCGCGTGAGGGCGACGCCCTTGTCCATGCCCGCGGGGCGCAACTCCAGGACCAGACGGCCCGGTTCGACGATCAGTCCGTGCCGGGCGGCCAGCTCGCCGAGGGGGCCGCGCAGGGCCTCGAAGGCGGCCTGCGGGTCCTCGGCGCGGCGGGTGTGGACGGCGAGCGCCTGCCCCTTCTCCTCTATCCAGGTGCCGCGCCAGGAGTCGAACGTGTCGAGTACGCCGGGGAGTTCGGCCCGTACGGCGGCGACGCCGGGGTGCGGGGCGGGGGCGCGGACGGTGCCGGAGACGGCGTCCCAGCGTTCGGCGCCGTAGTGGCCGAGGACGACGAGGTGGTCCAGTCCGGCGACTCCGGCGAAGCCGCCGTAGCGGACCGCGACGCCGGCCGGGCGGCCGGTGATCACGGCGACCGACGCGACCCGGGGGGCGAGTGCGGCGAGCGCCTCGACGGTGCCGGGGTGCGCGCGGGCCTGCTCGGGGTCCGGGACGATGTCGGCGAGGGTGCCGTCGAAATCGAGCGCGACGACGGCGCGGTCGGGGCGGGCGAGGAGGGCGGCGAGGCCCTCCCGGCCGGCGGGGGTCGTCGGTGTCGGCAGGGATGGGGTGTGCGGGTGGCTGCCCATGTCCCGAGCCTATAGCCGGTGAGGCCCGACGGGGGCTCCGCCCCTTGGCGCGGCCGGTGGGACCGTCGCCGCGCGCCCGGGGATCAGCGGCGTCCCCGCCGCGCCTCCCGCACGCGCCGGAGCCGGTTCACCGTGACCGGGTCGGCCTCCAGGGCCCGCCGGTCGTCGAGCAGCGCGTTCAGCAGCTGGTAGTAGCGGGTCGGGGAGATGCCGAGCCGTTCCCTGATCTCCCGCTCCTTGGCCCCGGGTCCCGCCCACGACTGCCGCTCGACCGCCAGCACCGCCCGGTCCCGGTCGGAGAGCCCGAGGGGCGGGGCGGCGGGCTCGTCGGGGCCGTTCGGAGGAGAGGCGGTCATATCAGCCAATATATGGCGCGGCCCGCGGAGCGCTACTCCGCGTTCTCCGCCGTCGTGGACTCCTGCGCTATGCGTCCGAGCACGCTCTCGGGGTTCGCGCCCGGCTCGACCGCCTCACCGATGTTCTTCTTGATCGACTCGCTGGCCTGGGCCCAGGACGTCTTGCCGAACGGGTAGAACTGCGCGTTCGGCAGCGCGTCCAGGAACTTGTACAGCGGCTTGTACTTGGGATCGTTCTCCATCGAGGCCGAGGCGCTGTCGGTGACCGGCAGCATGTCGTACGTGTCCGCGAAGTCGATGACGTTCTTGTCGCTGAACATGAAGTCGAAGAACTTGCCCATCTCGACCCGGTGCTTGTTCTGCTTGAAGCCCATGATCCAGTCGGCGACGCCCATCGAGCTGCTGGTGGGCCCGGAGACGGCGGGCAGCGGCACCATGCCGACGTCGACGCCCCGCTTCTTGGCCTCCCGCATCAGCGTCGGATGGCCGTTGAGCATCCCGACGTCACCCGTGGTGAACGCCGCGAAGGCCTTCGCCCGGTTGAGATCGCCGGGGGCGACGGGCCCGACGAGCCCCTTGTCGACGAGGTTCGACTTCAGCCAGTCGAACGTCTTGATGTTCTCGTCCGAGTCGATGTCGTACGAGCCGACGTCGTCGGTGTAGCCGCCACCGCCGCTGAGCAGCCACATCAGCGTCTCGGCCTGGGACTCCTCCTGGCCCAGCGGCAGCGCGAACGGGTACTTCACGCCGTGCTGCTTGAGCGCGGCGGCGTCGCCGGCGATGTCGCTCCAGGTCTTCGGGGCGTCGAGACCCGACTGGCTGAAGAGCTTCTTGTTGTAGAAGAGCAGCCGGGTGCTGGCCACGAACGGCAGGCCGTACTGGACCTGGCTGACCCGGCCCGCGTCCGCGAGGACCGGCAGGAAGTTCGCCTGGGTGCGGACGCTGAGCATCTGGTCGGCGGAGTAGAGCTTGCCGGCCTTGGCGTAGTCCGCGTACGCGCCGATCTGCGCGATGTCGGGGGCCTTTCCGGCCTTCACCATCTCGGCGACCTCGCGGTCGATGTCCGTCCACGGGAGGACGGTCACCTCGACCTTGATGCCGGGGTGGGACGCCTCGAAGCTCCTGGCGACCCCGTCCCAGTACTTGTCGGACTTGTCCGCCTCGCCGGTGCCGTAGTCGGCCGCGACGAGCTTCAGCGTGACGTCGCCCCCGCCGCTGCCGCCGCCGCAGCCCGACAGCACTGCGGTCATCCCCAGAGCGGCCACAGCCGCCGTCAGTCCCAAGTAGTGCCGCTGCACAGCCCAGTCCGTCCTCGTCGGTCGCGCCATCCGCGGCGTCCACGTCTGCGTGGGGCACTCCGAATGAGCTGCGATCTTCCCCCACCGCGTCCGATGAGGTCTACACCACTGCGGTATCGCTTCGGCAACGCGGCCGCATTGCACGGGACGCGCGGTGACTGCTAAGTAGGTCTCGGTCAACCAGGGCCGGACACAAGGCCCTTAATGGTCCGGACCTTTATACCCGCACCCGTGCGGTGCCGCCGCGCCGCCCCGTTGCCGCCCGCCACCGCCCATGCCGCAAGGAGCCGTACCGCATGTCCCGTACCGCAACAGAAATTGCCACCCAGCCCAGTTGCTGGCGCCGTGCCGCCGAGGCGGGCGCGGTGGCCGAGGGGCTGCCGCGTCCGGGCGAGCGGGTCGCCGTCACCGGGTGCGGCACCTCCTGGTTCATGGCCATCGCCTACGCGGCCCTGCGCGAGGCGGCCGGGCAGGGCGAGACGGACGCGTACGCCTCGTCGGAGTTCCCGGCCGGGCGGTCCTACGACCGGGTCGTGGCGATCACCCGCTCCGGCACCACGAGCGAGGTGCTGGCGCTGCTGGGCGAACTGCGCGGCAGGACCCCCACGGTCGCGCTGACGGCCGACCCGAAGACGCCGGTGATGGACGCCGCCGACACGGTGGCGGTACTGGACTGGGCCGACGAGGAGTCCGTCGTGCAGACCCGGTTCGCCACCACCGCGCTCGCCTTCCTGCGGGCCGGTCTCGAAGCGGCCGGCCCGCTCCCGGCGGGTGTGAAGACGGTCGCGGAGGCCGCCGTCGACGCGGAGCTGGCGGTGACCGAGCCGCTGGACGAGGCGGTGGTCTCGGCCGAGCAGTGGACGTTCCTGGGGCGCGGCTGGACGTACGGCCTGGCGCAGGAGGCCGGGCTGAAGATGCGCGAGGCGGCGGGCGCCTGGACGGAGTCGTACCCCGCGATGGAGTACCGCCACGGCCCGATCGCGATCACCGGACCGAACCGGGTGGCGTGGGTGTTCGGCGCACTGCCCGAGGGCCTGGCGGGCGAGGTCGCGGGGGTCGGCGGAACGCTGGTGGCACACGCCACCGCCGACCCGATGGCCGACCTGATCCGGGCCCAGCGGCTCGCGGTGACGCTCGCGGAGTCGAAGGGGTACGACCCGGACCACCCGCGCAACCTGTCGCGCAGCGTGATCCTGCCGGGCTGAGGGCTCGCGGGGCGCGTTGCCGGCGCGTTGTCGCCCGATTGCGGACCCGATTTTGTATGGATGCGCAACAAACAACGATAGTGGACTAGACCTTTTGGGGTTCGTCGGGCGAAACTGTTTCCCGTGAAACACGTCATCGCCCTCGATGTGGGCGGCACCGGAATGAAGGCCGCACTGGTCGGGGCCGATGGCGCCCTGCTCTACGAGGCACGGCGCGCGACCGGAAGAGAGCGCGGCCCCGACGCCGTCGTGGAGTCGATCCTCGCCTTCGCGGCGGATCTGCGCGCGTACGGCGAGGAGCACTTCGGCGAGAGCGCTCTCGCCGCCGGTGTCGCCGTGCCCGGCATCGTCGACGCCGCGAACGGGATCGCGCTCTACGCGGCCAACCTGGGCTGGAGCAACGTCCCGATGCGCCGGCTGCTCGGCGAACGGCTCGGCGGCGTCCCCGTCGCCCTCGGCCACGACGTCAGGACCGGCGGGCTCGCCGAGGGCCGGATCGGGGCGGGCCGGGGCGCGGACCGCTTCGTGTTCATCCCCCTGGGCACCGGGATCGCCGGGGCCATCGGGATCGCGGGCACCATCGAGGCGGGCGCCCACGGCTCCGCGGGCGAGATCGGCCACATCGTGATCCGGCCGGACGGCCCGGAGTGCAGCTGCGGCCAGCGCGGCTGCCTGGAGACGCTGGCCTCCGCGGCCGCCGTCAGCCGGGCCTGGGCCGCCGCCTCCGGCGACCCGAAGGCCGACGCGGCGGACTGCGCCAAGGCCGTGGAGTCGGGCGACCCGGCGGCCGTGGCGGTCTGGCTGAACGCCGTCGACGCCCTCGCCGCCGGACTGGTCACCGCGCTCACCCTGCTGGACCCCCGCACGCTCATCATCGGTGGCGGTCTCGCCGAGGCGGGAGAAACCTTGTTCACACCACTCCGTGCGGCCGTCGAGGAACGCGTCACGTTCCAGAAGCTGCCCCACATCGTCCCGGCGGCCCTCGGGGACACCGCCGGATGCCTGGGCGCAGGGCTGCTCGCCTGGGATCTACTCTCCACGGAGGTATCCGCCTGATGGCCGGACGCGCAGACAGCACAGTTCTCGCAGGTGCCCGGGTGGTACTCCCCACCGGCACCGTCGAGAACGGCCGGGTGATCATCGAGGGCACCCGCATCGCCGGCAGTCCGGCGGAGGACGCCCGGACCGTCGACCTGTCCGGCCACTGGATCGTTCCCGGCTTCGTGGACATGCACAACCACGGCGGAGGCGGCGCCTCCTTCACCTCCGGCACCGTGGACGACGTCCTCACCGGCGTCCGCACCCACCGCGAGCACGGCACCACCACCCTGGTCGCCTCCACCGTCACCGGCGAGATGGACTTCCTCGCCGAACGGGCCGGCATCCTCTCCGAGCTGGTCGAACAGGGCGACCTGGCCGGCATCCACTTCGAGGGCCCCTTCATCTCGCCGTGCCGCAAGGGCGCGCACAGCGAGGGCCTGCTGCGCCACCCGGACCCGGCCGAGGTCCGCAAGCTGATGGACGCCGCCCGCGGCACCGCGAAGATGTTCACGCTCGCCACCGAACTGCCCGGCGGCATCGAGTCCGTACGGCTGCTCGCCGAGCACGGCGTCATCGCCGCGATCGGGCACACCGACGCCACGTACGAGCAGACCGTCGAGGCGATCGACGCGGGCGCCACCGTCGCCACGCACCTCTTCAACGCCATGCCGCCCCTGGGCCACCGCGCGCCCGGCCCGATCGCCGCCCTCCTGGAGGACGAGCGGATCACGGTCGAGCTGATCAACGACGGCACCCATCTGCACCCGGCCGCCCTCCAGCTGGCCTACCACCACGCGGGCGCCCACCGCGTCGCCCTGATCACCGACGCCATGGACGCGGCGGGGTTCGGCGACGGCCAGTACCAGCTGGGCCCGCTCGCCGTCGAGGTCAAGGACGGTGTCGCCCGGCTCGTCGAGGGCAACTCCATCGCCGGCTCCACGCTCACCCTGGACACCGCCTTCCACCGGGCCGTCACCATCGACCGCATCCCGGTCGGCGACGTGGTGCAGTCCATCTCCGCCAACCCGGCCCGGCTGCTCGGCGTGTACGACCGGGTCGGCTCGCTGGAACCGGGCAAGGACGCCGACCTGGTGATCCTGGACGCCGACTTCACGCTCAAGGGCGTCATGCGCAAGGGCGAGTGGATCACCCAGCCGGTGCCCGCGGCGGTGTGAGGGCGGCGGGCCCGAACGGTGGGACGGATACGTAACGAAGAGACGGCGGTTGCACCCGAGGGCTGGGCCGGCCGCCGGCTCTTTGGCATGATCGTCCGCGAAACAGCCAGGGAAAGCGCGTTCTGCCAAGGGATCCGCGCTCAGCACGGATCGAGGTGGCGGCCGAGGTGATCCTCACGGTCACGCTGAACACGGCACTCGACCTGACGTACGGCGTCACGGCCCTCGTCCCGCACTCCAGCCACCGGGTCACCGAACTCTCCGAGCGCCCCGGCGGCAAGGGCATCAACGTCGCCCGGGTCCTCACCGCCCTCGGCCACGACACCGTCGTCACCGGCTTCGCCGGAGGCGCCACCGGCTCCGTACTGCGGGAACTGCTCGCGGCCCTCCCGCCCGGCCGGGCGCGCCTCACCGACGCACTCGTCCCGGTGGCCGGCGACACCCGCCGCACCCTGGCCGTCGCGGACCGGGCCACCGGCGACACCACCCAGTTCAACGAACCCGGCCCCCACATCACCGCCGCCGAGTGGACCGCCTTCCTCCGCTCGTACGAGGAGCTGCTCACCGGCGCCGACGCCGTCGCCCTCTGCGGCAGCCTGCCCCCCGGCATCCACGTCGGCGCCTACGCCGAACTGATCCGGCCGGCCCGCGCCGCGGGCGTCCCCGTACTCCTGGACACCAGCGGCGAACCGCTGCGCCGCGGCATCGCCGCCCGCCCCGACCTCGTCAAGCCGAACGCCGACGAGCTCGCCCAGCTCACCGGCTCCCGCGAACCCCTGCGCGCCACCCGGGACGCCCGCCGCCGCGGCGCGCACGCGGTGATCGCCTCACTGGGCCCGGACGGCATGCTGGCGGTCACCCCCGACGGCAGCTGGCAGGCGTCCCCACCGGCCCCCGTGAAGGGCAACCCGACCGGGGCGGGCGACTCCGCGGTGGCCGGACTGCTGTCCGGCCTCGTCGAGGACCTGAGCTGGCCTGACCGGCTGCGACGGGCGGTGGCACTGTCGACGGCGACCGTGCTGGCCCCCACCGCCGGTGACTTCGACCGCGCGGCCTACGAGGAGCTGCTGCCGCGCGTCGCCATCGAGGAACACGCACCCGCGGCCTGAGGCCGCACCCGCACCGGACACGCCGCACGACGGCGGGTCCGAGGAAGCAACAGAGGTCAGCATGCCGCTCGTCAGCACCGGTGAACTCGTCTCCGCCGCCCAGGCCGAGGGACGCGGAATCGCCGCCTTCAACGTCATCACGCTGGAACACGCGGAGGCCATCGCCACCGGTGCGGAGCGCGCCGGGGCCCCCGCCATCCTCCAGATCTCCGAGAACGCCGTGAAGTTCCACGGCGGCCGGCTCTCCGCCGTCGCGGCCGCGGCCGCCGCCGTCGCGCGCACCTCCGCCGCCCCGCTCGCCCTCCACCTCGACCACGTCGAGTCCGTCGAGCTGCTGCACCAGGCGGCGGACGAGGGCTTCGGCTCGGTGATGTTCGACGCCTCCAAGCTGAGCTACGAGGAGAACGTGCGGGCCACCGCCGAAGCCGTCGCGTGGGGCCACGAGCGCGGCATCTGGATCGAGGCGGAGCTCGGCAAGGTCGGCGGCAAGGAGGGCCAGGCCCCGCTCGACGCCCACGCCCCCGGCGTCCGCACCGACCCGGCCGAGGCCGCCGCGTACGTCACCGCCACCGGCGTCGACGCGCTGGCCGTCGCGGTCGGCTCCTCGCACGCCATGACGGAGCGCACGGCCGCCCTGGACCACGCCCTGATCGGCCGGCTGCGCGCCGCCGTCCCCGTCCCGCTGGTGCTGCACGGCTCCAGCGGCGTCCCGGACGAGGAGATCCGCCAGGCCGTCGCCTCCTCCGGCATGGTCAAGATCAACGTGGGCACGGCCCTCAACACCGCGTTCACCGGAGCCGTCCGGGCCCACCTGGCCGAGCACACCACGGGCGTGGACCCGCGCAAGTACATCGCCCCGGGCCGCGAGGCGATGGCCGCGACGGTGGCGGGGTTCCTGGCCCTGATGGGCTGACACCTCCCCCATCACCCCTACGGCGGGTAGCCGCGTGTGGGGAATCAGCCAAGGATGTGTGTGGCGCGGGTATGTGCACAACACCCGCCTGATGACTCAGCGCAGAGAACGCACGTGTGGCCTCTTCCGGGTTCGGACACCGGGAGAGGCCACAAGCGGTTCGCCCTCCTGGGCTAGCCCTTCGCAGGGGTGACTTCCAGCCAATCCAGGATCACGTCGCACTGATTGCCGTCCTGGCAAGAAATACCGATCTCGTTCTCACCCTTGACCAGGTCGACGGGCGCCCAGGTGGTCTGCCAATTCTTCTCCCAGTCCGGGTCCGAGGAATGGACGAAGTCCTTGAGCCCGATCGGCTGCGAGTTCGGCTTCCCGTTGACCGTCAACGTGGCGTTGGCGTCCTTGCCGGGGATCGCGTAGCGCACCGTCAGACGGTACGAACCGGCCTCCTCCATCGCCGCCTGCCACGTCACGGAGGATCCGACGGCGTTGAAACCGGAAACGTAGGAGCCGTCGGGGCCCTCGGCACCCTTGACGCCCTTCTCCACGGTCGCCGTGCCACCGAGCTTCAGCGACGCCGCGTCCTGCTTCGGGAGCTCGACGGGGGCCGAGGCGCTCGGGGAGTCCTTCGGCTTCGGCGACTCCTCGACCTGACCGGCCGTACCGGAGGAGGAGGACGCCGCGTCGTCGTTCTTCTTGTCCTTGTCGCCGTCGCCCGTCATCAGGGCGGCGCCGATGCCGATGAGCACGACCGCGACGACCGCGACCGCGCCGATCAGCAGGCCCTTGGTGTTGGGGCCGCCCTTGCCGGGGCCGCCGTTGCCGCGGCCGCCCTGGTGCGGCACCTGCGAGGTGGAGGCACCGGGGTACGTCTCCGGGGCCGCGTACTGCGCGTTCTGCTGCCCGTACTGGCCCTGGGGCTGTCCGTACTGGGCGTTCTGCCCCTGCGGCGGGTAGCCGTAGGCCCCCTGCTGCGGCACCTGCTGCCCGTACTGGCGCTCGCCGACGGTCCGCACCTGGTTGTACGAGGTACGCGGCACACCGGGCTGCGAGGCGGGACCCGGGTAGCCGTAGCCACCCTGACCCGGCGGCTGTGCGCCGGCCGCTCGCCCGTCCTCGTAGAGGTAGCCGAACGGGTCGTCGTCCTCGGGCGTGCTCGCGCCGTTGTTCCCGGCCATCCCTGGGTCACTCCTCACCATGTCGTCGGCCCTCGCCGTATGCCGTCAGCCCTCGCCGACCGGCCGAGCCTACCCCGAACGCACCACGTCAAGAATTGCCGGAGGTGCTGCGGGAACCGGGGCGGGGTAAGCGCACAACACGTCGGCAAACGTCAGCCGGCCCTGCGGTGAACCTTCGATCTGGACCGCTTCTCGATGTACATCCGCTGGTCGGCGGAGCGCAGCACCTCTTCGGCGGTCATGCCGCACGCGGCCCAGCCGATGCCGAAACTGGCCCCGACGCGCACCGCCCGGCCGTCGACCCGAATGGGCGGAATGATGGCGTTACGCAGGCGTACCGCCAGGTCCGCGGCGTCCGCGGACCCCAGCCCGTCCGCGAGGACGACGAATTCGTCACCCCCGAGCCGGGCGACGGTGTCACCGTCGCGGACACAGGTGGTGAGCCGGCGGGCGACCTCGATGAGAACCTCGTCACCCGTGTGGTGACCGAAGCGGTCGTTGATCGACTTGAAGCCGTCCAGGTCGCAGAAGAGGACCGCGAGCCCCTTCGACCCGTCGTCCTTCCCGTTGTCGGGTGCGACGGAATGCACATGGTGGTCGTACGGGCCGACGCCCGCCCCCGCGTCGAAGCCGTCGACGGGGAAGCCGTGCACCCGGGCCTCGTCCACGTCGCCGTACGCCGCGTCCAGCGCCTGCACGTCCGTGGACGCCACCGCGTTCGGGCGCTCGCAGAGCCGGGCGCTGAGCCGGGAGCGCAGCTCCGCGCTGTTGGGCAGACCGGTGAGGGCGTCGTGCGAGGCGCGGTGCGCGAGGTTCAGCTCGTGGCGCTTGCGCTCCTCTATGTCCTCGACATGGGTGAGCAGGAAGCGCGGCCCGTCCGCGGTGTCCGCGACGACGGAGTTGCGCAGCGAGACCCAGAGGTAGGTGCCGTCCCGGCGGCCCAGCCGCAGTTCGGCGCGGCCGCCCTCCGCGGAGGTGCGGAGCAGGGTGCCGATGTCCTCGGGGTGGACCAGGTCGGCGAAGGAGTAGCGGCGCAGCACGGAGGCGGGGCGGCCGAGCAGCCGGCACAGGGCGTCGTTGGTGCGCAGCAGCCGGCCGTGCTGGTCGCCGCCCATCTCCGCGATGGCCATGCCGCTGGGGGCGTACTCGAAGGCCTGGCGGAAGGATTCCTCGCTGGCCCGCAGCGCCTGCTGTTCCCGCTCCAGGCGGACCAGGGCGCGCTGCATGTTGGCGCGGAGCCGGGCGTTGCTGATGGCGATGGCCGCCTGGGAGGCGTACATCTGGAGGGCCTCGCGGCCCCAGGCGCCGGGGTGGCGGCCGTTGCGGGGGCGGTCGACGGATATGACGCCGAGGAGGTCGAGCCCGCCGCCCGAGGCGTACATCGGGGCGTAGAGCCGGTCCTGCGGGTGCCACTCGTCCTCGAAGCGGGGCTCGGGGCCCTCGGTGTGCCACTGCGGGACGTCGTCGTCGAGGAGGACCCAGCCGTCGGTGTGCGGTATGAAGCGGAGCTCGTCCCACGGCTCGCCCATGGCGAGCCGGCGCTCCCAGGAGGTGCGGGAGCCGACGCGGCCGGTGATCAGTGCCTCGGCGGCGCTGTTGCCCGCGAAGGCCGCGACCACGAGGTCACCGTCGGGACGGACGAGGTTGACGCAGGCAAGCTCGTACCCGAGACCGGCGACGATTCCGTCGGCCACGGTCTGCAGCGTGTCTGCCAGGCTCCGTGCCGTGTTGAGATCGGCCACGGCCTGGTGCAGCTGCCGCATCGTCGCAAGACGGACGTACGGCTCCGACTCGGCCTCCATCGCTCGCACTCCCCGAGACCTCGACAGCACTCCAGGTTTCATATCGGCGTACTTGACGTACTTACTGCAGTGTCACGGCCACTGAATCACAGTGAGCTGTGCACCCGGTACACAGGGTCAACAAATATCGCGCTCTGTGAGCCAAGTCACAACAGATGGTAAAGGATTCCGGCCCGGCCCCACGAACAGGTCCGAGGACCCGGCTGGTCCTAGGACCCGGCTGGTCCCCTGGCCCGATGCGCCGACGGCCCGCGCACGGCTAGCGTGCCCGGTGTGTTGCAGACGAAGCCCCCCGCCCCGCGTCCCCGGCCCATCCCCCATGCTGAGGGGGTGAGCAACGACGAGTTCCGCGGCGCCCTGGCCCGACTGGCCGCCGGTGTGGTGCTGATCACCGCGCAGGAGCCGCCGCTCGACGAGCACGGGCGCGGCGAGGACGTCGGCATGACCGCGACCGCGTTCATGTCGGTCTCGCTGGACCCGCCGCTGGTCATGGTGAGCCTGCGCAACGACTCCCGGATGGACGACCTGCTGGCGGAGCAGCCGCTGTGGGCCGTCTCCGTCCTGTCGGAGAGCCAGCGGCACATCGCCGGACGGTTCGCCATGAAGGGCCGGATCAGCGACCGGCTGCTGTTCGAGGACATCCCCTATGTACGCGGGGAGGTCACCGGAGCCCCGCTGGTCGGGGGCGCGCTCGCCACCCTGGAGTGCCGCACGGAGCAGCGCGTCGTGGCGGGTGACCACACGCTGGTGATCGGACGGGTGCTCGGCGCGCAGCTGCCGAGCGGGGACGGCAGCCCGCTGGCGTACTTCCGCGGGCGCTACCGGCAGCTGGGCTGACGGGAGCCGCGGACCGACGACGACCGGGCCGACGGCGATTGGGCCGGCGGCGACAAGGGTTTGTGACGGCCTCGTACCGCACAGGGCCGGCCGCGGCGGGTCCGTTCACCAGTCGCGGCCCGAGCGGCCGCGCTTGGTGTCGCCGCGCTGCTTCTTCTCGCGCAGCCTGCGCTCGTTGATGCCGCGCGGGATCTTGCGCTTGCGGCGCGGCTTGGGGGGCGGCGCCGTGGCCTCCGCCAGCAGGGCGGTGAGCCGTACGGCGGCCGTCTCGCGGTTGCGCCACTGCGAGCGGTGCTCCGAGGACCGTACCGACACCACGCCGTTGACCAGCCGGTTCGCCAGCCGCTCCAGCGCGCGTTCCTTCCACACCTCGGGCAGCGACTCGGTCGCCGCGAGGTCGAAGCGCAGCTCCACCTGGGAGTCGCTGGTGTTGACGTGCTGCCCGCCTGGCCCCGAGGACCGCGAGAAACGCCACATGAGCTCGGCCTCCGGCAGGGAGACCGCACCGCGGATGACATAGGGCCCGGACATGACACCCATGTTCCCCGGCCCACCGGGTGTTCGTCACCTTCTTTAGTCGCGGCCCTGGTTCTTCCGTGACGGCCCCCGGCCGGGACGGCCGTCAGTTCGGTAAAGAAAGCAAAGCCGGAAGGAACCTCCCGGTCCCCTGCCTGCGTTATGGAGGGTGACGGTAGCTTCGTGACGACACGGAGCCCGCAGACGACAGATGAAAGGGACTTCCCATGGCAGTAAGCCTGTCCAAGGGCGGCAACGTCTCCCTCACCAAGGAGGCCCCCGGCCTCACCGCCGTCACGGTCGGCCTCGGCTGGGACGTCCGGACCACCACCGGCACGGACTTCGACCTCGACGCCTCCGCGATCGCGGTCAACGCCGCCGGGAAGGTCTTCTCCGACGGTCACTTCGTCTTCTTCAACAACAAGGCGACGCCGGACCAGACCATCGTGCACACCGGTGACAACGTCACGGGCGAGGGCGAGGGTGACGACGAGCAGATCAACGTCAACCTGGCAGGCCTGCCGGCCGACATCGACAAGATCGTCTTCCCGGTGTCGATCTACGACGCCGAGACCCGCAGCCAGAACTTCGGCCAGGTGCGCAACGCGTACATCCGCATCCTCAACCAGGCCGGCGGCGCCGAGATCGCCCGCTACGACCTGAGCGAGGACGCCGCCACCGAGACCGCCATGGTCTTCGGCGAGCTGTACCGCAACGGTGCCGAGTGGAAGTTCCGTGCCGTCGGCCAGGGCTACGCCTCCGGTCTGCGCGGCATCGCCCAGGACTTCGGCGTCACTCTCTGACGCTCCGTCCACCCGCTTCACCCGCTCCAGCGGAGCCCCCGGCCGAACGTCCTGCGGCCGGGGGCTCCCGCGTGTCCGCGTACCACCGATCACCTCCAACGGGGCGAACGACACGCGGTGTTGCGCAAGTGACGGAAGTCCGCCGGATAGCGGACACAGACGCATCCCAGTCGGACAAGAACTGGTCAAAGAATTGTGAGGTAATTGTTAGTACACCGTCAATGTCGGTCATTCAGTGGCACGCTCTCCGCTCGTAACCCCCCACGGAACGAGCAACGGAGAACCCATGACCCCCCACATGAACACCCGTCGCGCCGCAGCCCTGGCCGCCGTGGCCGCGATGGTCGTCGTCGGAGTGCAGACCGGTACGGCGAACGCCAGGCCGGCCGCCCCCGACGACGGTTCCTCCGCCTCTCCCCGCACCTCCTCGCCCGCCTTCAGCAGCGCCTCCGCGCGCACGGCGGCCATCAAGTCGGCCCAGACCGACGTCTCCTCGACCGCCGCCACGCTCAAGCTCGGCGCCAAGGAGAAGCTGATCGCCCGTGACGTGATCAAGGACGCCAAGGGCACGGTCCACACCCGCTACGAGCGCACCTACGCCGGACTGCCCGTCATCGGCGGCGACCTCGTCACCCACACCGCGAGCAACGGCAAGCTCAAGAGCGTCACCAAGGCGACTGGCGCCAAGATATCCGTGCCGTCCACGACGGCGAAGATCAAGACCGTGGCGAGTGCCCGCAAGGTGATCTGGGCGGGCAGCGGCAAGCCCGTCCTGGCCCTCGAGTCCGTGAAGACCGGGGTGCAGAAGGACGGCACGCCGAGCCGCCGCCACATCATCACGGACGCCACCACCGGCAAGACGCTGCACAGCTACGAGGCCATCGAGACGGCCGGCGTCGGCAACAGCCAGTACAGCGGCAAGGTCGACCTGTCCACCACCGCCTCCGGTTCCGGCTTCGAGCTGACCGACGGCGACCGCGGCGGCCACAAGACGTACGACCTGAACCAGGGCGAGAGCGGCACCGGCGACCTGGTCACCGACGACGACGACACCTGGGGCGACGGCACCGGCAACGACCGCCAGACCGCCGCGGTCGACGCCCACTACGGCGCCGCGCAGACCTGGGACTTCTACAAGTCGACGCTCGGCCGCGACGGCATCGCGGGCGACGGCAAGGCCGCGTACTCCCGGGTCCACTACGGCGACGCGTACGTCAACGCGTTCTGGGACGACAGCTGCTTCTGCATGACGTACGGCGACGGCGCCGACAACAAGAGCGCCCTCACCGGCCTCGACGTCGCCGGCCACGAGATGAGCCACGGGCTGACCGCGTCGACCGCCAACCTCGACTACGTCGGCGAGTCCGGCGGCCTCAACGAGGCGACCAGCGACATCTTCGGCACCGCGGTGGAGTTCTTCGCCGACAACACCACCGACGTCGGCGACTACCTCATCGGCGAGAAGATCGACATCAACGGCGACGGCAGCCCGCTGCGCTACATGGACCAGCCGAGCAAGGACGGCGGCTCGGCCGACTACTGGGACAGCAGCGTCGGTGGCCTGGACGTGCACTACTCGTCCGGTGTCGCCAACCACTTCTTCTACCTGCTGGCCGAGGGCAGCGGCGCGAAGACCATCAACGGCGTCGCCTACGACTCCCCGACCTCCGACGGCTCCACCGTCACCGGCATCGGCCGGGACAAGGCCATCCAGATCTGGTACAAGGCCCTCTCCGAGTACATGACCTCGTCCACCGACTACGCGGACGCCCGTACGGCGACCGAGAAGGCGGCGACCGACCTGTACGGCGCGGACAGCGCCGAGCTGGCCCAGGTCGACGCCGCCTGGAGCGGTGTCAACGTGAAGTAACACCCACCGCGTCACTCCGGGAGCCGGTCAGCCGTCCGCGGCGGGCCGGCTCCTGCCGTACAGCCAGGTCTTCCACAGCTCCGTCAGATCCTGCCCGGTCGCCTTCTCCACGTAGGCGGTGAAGTCCGCCGTCGTGGCGTTGGCGTGCCGGTGGGCCTTCGTCCAGCCCTTGAGCAGCGCGAAGAACCGCTCGTCGTCGTCCACCGCCTCGCGGATCTTGTGGATCACCATGGCGCCCCGCCCGTACACCGGCGGGTCGGAGATGTTGGCGGCGGCCGGCGGATCGGCGGGCGGGAAGGCCCAGTTGTCCTCGTTCTCGTAGGCGTCGTCGAACGAGTCCTGGGCCGGGGTGTCCTCCTTCTCCTCCTCCCACAGCCACTCCGCGTAGGTCGCCAGACCCTCGTTGAGCCACATGTCCTGCCAGCTCGCGGGCGTGACCGAGTCACCGAACCACTGGTGCGCCATCTCGTGGACGAGCAGCCCGACGCTCGGCGGCCCGGGGAAGAACGGCCGGTTCTGCGTCTCCAGCGCGTACCCGGCGTCCCCCTTGCGCTCGACGATCGCGCCCGTGGCGGAGAACGGGTACGGGCCGAAGTGCGCGGCCTCCCACTCCACCACCTCGGGAACCCGGGCCACCGTCCGCGCGCTCGCCTTCGCCGACACCGGGTCCACCGCGGTGAACACCGTGATGCCGCCCGCCATGGTCGACGTCTTCGTCTCGAACCGGCCGACGGCCAGCGTCGCGAGATAGCTCGCCATCGGTTCGGCGGTGTGCCAGCGGAACGTGGTGCGGTCCCCGGCCGTCCTGGGCGGACCGGCGAGCACTCCGTTGGAGACCGCCGTCAGCCCCTTGGGCACGGTGACCGCCAGATCGTAGGCGGCCTTGTCGCTGGGGTGGTTGTTGCCCGGGAACCAGGCCATCGCGCCGGTCGGCTCCCCCAGCGCCACTGCCCCGTCGGCGGTCGGCAGCCAGCCCTCCTCGGAGTCGTCCGGGTCCGTGATCGTCTTCGGGGAGCCGGAGTAGCGCACGACCGTGCGGAAGGTCCGGCCCCTGCGCAGCCGGTCCTGGACCTTGATGTCCGGACGCAGCGTCAGCTCGTCGCCCGCCCGGCTGACGGCAGCGGGCCGCCCCTCCACGGTGGCCGACTCCACGGTCAGCCCGGCCAGGTCGAGGTTGAACGAGCTGAGGTCCTGGGTGGCCCGCGCGGTGATCCCGGCGGTGCCGCGCAGCGTCTTCGCGTCCTGGCCGACATCGAGCGTGAGGTCGTAGTGCGTGACGTCGTAGCCGCCGTTGCCTAGCTTGGGGAAGTACGGATCGCGCACCCCGGAGGCGCCCGGGGCGCCGTGCACCCCACCGGCACTCGCGCCGCAGCCGGGGGCGAGGACCGCCAGGGCGAGCAGCAGGACGGCGGTCCTGCCCCTGCGGGAGGTGCGTGCGGTGCCGCGTGCCGGGATACGTGGGTCCACGCCGATGATCCTATGTGCGGATTGTCGGACTACGGGGATGCCGGGACCGTGCCGTTTCCGGGAACCGGTCCGTGCCTTGCCGTTCCGTTCCCGAAGCCGGTCCTCGCGGCCCGCACATCGTGGACGCGCTCACCTCGCAACAGCGGTCGAGCGGGCTGTCCACCAGGTTGGACCGCGTTGCGTCAGGCCCTGGCACCCACGCGCTGCTCCTGAGGACTGGACACTGCGATTGCCGCACACATTACCGAAGGGGCCGAGTCTGCGGCGTTCATGCACACGGCAGACGAATCGTTGCAAGGTGCGGTGCAGCGCCGGCCGGGAATCACGCCGTGTGAATGGCAAATAAATACGCGGCGGAGGTCACCGCGACGTGAAACCAGCGATGCAGGCGCGACTGCTGCACAGGCCCTGGCCTTCGACCAGTTGCGCGACAACGTTCACACACCGGAAAGAAACTACGGACAGATGCCGCCCCGAAATCCCCTCGGCCCATTCTGGAACTACAGCGGGACGCTCAATTACCGCGAGTGAATATCTCGACGTCCTCCAGGGCATCATTTGCCGCACCGTGCAGCCCCACGTCCGCCCGGAGGGAAGTCACCGCCGCCACTGCTTGCGGTGAAACAGCACCGTGCAGCCGGGCCAGGTGTCCGAGTGCCAGAGCGGAGGCCCTCCGCACATCGGGGCTGGAGTGGTTCGTGAAATGGATCAACCATTGCTCCACCCATCCTCTGTCAGGAAGATAGAGGGCTGCCGAAATAAGAGACTCTGCAATATCATACGGATTACCGTTCTCAAATATTTCCGCAGCGTCTTCCATCGACAGTCGGCGCGGTTCTTCATATTGCATGCATTTTCCTTTTTGCAATAGGTTTTACATTTACGACGAGGAGTGATCTAGTCCGAAACTTTGAGCTTCCCCTTCCCTGTCACGAGACCGGACTTGCGTAGCGCGCTTTGCATCTCCTGAGTCAGCTCGCCCCATTTGCGCACGTGCCCATGGTAGATCCCGGTCCCATTGTGTGTTTCATCGAAGAGAGCGAACTCGCCAGTTTCACTGTCAACTCCGACCCTGCGCGTCGTGTTGGGGTTGAACGTCAGAGAGTCGTCCAGGGTCTTCTGCGGATGGGTGGGTTCGGGTGCCGCGTTGCCCCGCTGGGTTCGGCCATGCTTTGGCGAAGCCTCGAACTTCCGCTTTCCCTTGGTGGCCTCTGACGGCTTCTTCTGGCCAGCCTCGTTGCCCGACGCACCTCCAGACGAGTGCCCGTCCTCCGCGCCCCTGCCGCCTGCTGCCGCCATGAGGACAACGCCGGCGGTGCCGATGAGTGCCGCGCTCGTCGCCGCTTCGGCTGTGGCCGTGCCGACCACTCCGACGCCGGCGAGTGCGAGTCCGCCGGGCGGGAACAGGGCGAGGAGGGAGAGCAGGAGGAGGGCGAAGCCGAGGTAGACGAGGAAGTTGTCGAGGGCGTCGAGCAGGTGGAGGGTGGGGACCGCCTTGCCGTCGGGGCCGGCGTCACCGAGTCCTCGGTAGAGGAGCAGGAGTCCGGTGGTGGCGCCTCCCAGGGCGGTGGCGATGCGGAAGCGGTGGGCGGCCAGCGGTTCGCCGTGGGGCTGGACGGATGTCGGCTGCCAGGTGCGGAGCAGGGTGATCAGTTGCCAGGCGATCCAGGCCAGGGCCGCGATGCCGAAGCCCATCAGGATCTTCGGGCCGTTGCCTGTGGTGAAGTACTCCTGGAGTTCGGCGGTGGACTTGAATGAGCCGACGCCCAGGAAGAGCAGCCCGGGGAGCATGAGTACGCAGGGGATGAGCAGCAGCCGTCTACGTGTGGAAGCCCCGGCTCTGACGGCCCTGAGGCGGGCCCGTATCTCGTCAGGGCGCCAGGGGCCTTGCTGGTCGGTGGCGTCCATCTGTGCGGTGATCCGGGCGACCGCCCGGCGCAGTGGCTCGGTCTCACGCGGAGGCGAGAGGGCGGTGGCGTACAGCAGGGAGCGGCGCAGCCGGATGTGGCGCAGCGCGATGAGCAGAGTCCATCGCGGACGCCAGGAGGCGTAGCGGAGCATTGCGGCCGCCGTGTCGCCGTCGGTGCGCTCGGTGGCCAGCAGCACTCCCGGCACTGTGCGTTTGCCGCGGTGCAGTTGGTACAGGTCGATTGCCATGGCGATGGCCAGGCAGACCAGCGGAACGGCCCAGGCCTTCTCGTTCAGCGTCTCCAGCCACTGTTCGGCCTGTTCCGTGGACTTCTCGGCCGCGTAGTTGTTCACCGCATGATGCGCGGACGCGGCCGCCACCGGAACGACCGCCAGCACGCGCACCCAGCCCCGGGTTCGCCACAGCAAGCCGACGCCCAGCCCCGCCAGTGCCGTCCACACCAGATGGGAGAAAGTTTCGGCGGCCTGTGGCCCGACGATGCTCGACTGGCCGGTGGGGCCGGGAAGCCAGGCGGCGAAAACCTGTTTCAGGCCTGGGATGTACGGCGGGAAGAGGCTGTCCGGGATGACCCACCCGCCGCCGTCCCGCGGGATCGCCCGGCCCGCGTCCAGACCGTAGCGGAGTACCGCCTCCAGCAGCCCGAACCCGGCACCCAGCCCCGCGCCCAGTACGACGAAGTCGGTGAGCCCCCACTGCCGGCGGACCTTGGCGTACAGCCCGGCCAGCAACAGAGGGGAAACCTTGACCAGTTCCTCCACCCAGGGGGCGACCGTGTAGCTGGAGGTGCCCACCACCTCGGACAACGGCTGCCCGGACTGGTCCGCATACAGACGGGTGTACGCGAGCTGAAGCAGCGCCGTCGCCACACCGCACCCGTACACCCCCACCGCGACCGACAGCAGCACCGTCGACAGCCGTACCGAACGCGCCGGCCACGACAGCGCGAACAGCTGCAGCACACCCCAGACAGCAGCGACTGCCATTACCAACGTCATGCACAGCCCCCACGCCCGAACGAGTGAAATTCGCAAAAGCGAACATCATGCTAGGCATGCGACATCCGGCTGAACAAGAGGAGAATGAGGCAACCTCGCAGGAGATGACGGTTCGATGTGCGCATATGCATACATGTGGATCTATGTATCGGACATGATCGGAAGTGATTCCCATCGGTGGAAGGCCGCCACGGGGTGCTCTGCAGTAGACCGGCCCGGAGCACGCGCCAGGTCATTCATGGGAGATCCAAGAACTCTCCGGCTCATGGCTTCCCGCGGAGGAAGCCATGAGGCCCTACCCCTCGCCGCGGGGACCGTCCTCGACGACGGGGCTCCACAACGGGACCGCACCAGCCCCCATCCCACTGGTGCGAGCGCGACACGCCGGGCATGACACCATCGAACCGTGCTCGACATCGGCTACTCCCTCTCCCGACGCTTCCCCGATCCCCCGCAGACCGACTACCGCCGAGCGGACGTCCACGCCCTGCGCCACGATCTGTTCTCCGGGGACGTCTACCTCGCGGACACCAAGGAGGACCGCGAAGTATCCACAGGCTGGGGATGGGTGCCGGTGCTCGACTTCGCGTGGGCCCTGTGCGACATCGTCGAGCAGATCGACCGCGACCCCCGGGGCAACCGCTCGCACCGCCGCCAGTTCGCCGAGCTCGACTTCACCGAGTCGTCCGACCGGATGCTCTTCGAGCGCCGGTTCGGCTGGGTCGACGTCGAGGCCGACTGGATGCCCGCGGAGGAAGCGCCGCTCACCTTCAGCCACTCCCTGCTGCGCCGCGAGGCCCGCGATTTCCTGCACGACCTGATCGCCGACCTCGCCGACATGCACGAGGGCCTCGCGGACAACCCCGTGGTCTGGGACCTCCAGGCCCGCTTCCCCCGGCTCTGAGCGGGCCCCTTCCGGCCTCAGGGCGTGTTCACGCCTCCACCCGCACCCCGATCTGCGCCGCGAACGCCGGAGCCAGCTCCATCAGCTGCGACGGGCTGATCACCGCACCCGCCAGCCGCTCCACCCCGCGGGCGATGTCCAGCTCCGCGACAGTCCGCAGGTCCACCGACTCCATCCGCACCGCACTGAAATCGGCCCGCTTCAGCACGCAGTCCCGGAACTCCACCCGGTCCAGCTGCGCACCCCCGAAATCCGGCTCGGACAGCACACAGTTCTCGAACACCACGTCCTTCAGCCGCGCCTTCCGCAGATTCAGGTAGTCGATCTTCCCGCCCCGCACCAGCACCCGTTCCAGCACCGCACCGTGCATCTGCACCCCGCCCAGGCGCGCGTCCACGATCTCCACGTCCCGCAGGGACGCCCCGGCGAGATCCGTGCCCACTCCCCGTACGCCCGTCAGCACCGAATCGATGAAACGGGCCCTGACCAGCTCCGTACGGTCCAGGGCGCAGCCGTCCAGCGCGCAGTCCATGAAGCGGGCCCCCGGACCCGACTCGTCCGCCAGATCCAGCGCCTCGAAGCGCACCCCGTCGTAATCCCCGTCCGGCTCCAGGCCCTCGCCGCCGTACGGCTCAAGCGGTGGCAGCCGCACCTCCGGACGCCGCGCCGCCGCGACACCGTCCTTGCCGGCCCTGCTCCTGCCGCTGCCCTGACCACTACCGCCGCTGCGCACCATCCCCCCATCGTGACGCACCCCACTGACAACGCCCCGCCGCCGATGTCACACCCGGCCCCCGCCGCCCGTCATGTACCCAAAGCCACCTCCAGCGAAGGAGACCGGGACCATGCAGCGCATCCACGTCATCGGCGGCGGCCTCGCCGGGTTCACCGCAGCCATCACCGCAGCCGAATCCGGCGCCCTGGTGACCGTCCACGAGGCCCACCGCACCCTCGGCGGACGCGCCAGGACCGCAGAGGGCCCGTACCGCACCAACGAGGGACCGCACGCCCTCTACCGCCGCGGCCCCCACTGGAGCTGGCTCGAACGGCGCGACCTCCTCGGCCCCACCACCGCCGTCCCGCCCCTCGAAGCCGCCCGGCTCCGCTTCCGGCACCGCTCCGCCCTGCGCCGCACCCCGCCCCTCGCCCTGCTCCGGCTCAGCCGCGTCGGCGCCGCACAGGCCCCCGTCGACACCGACTTCCGCACCTGGGCCACCGCGCGGATCGGCGAGGAGGGCGCCCGCGTCGCCGCGCACTACACCGCCGTCGCCCTCTTCCACCACGACCCCGGCAGCCTCTCCGCCGCGTTCGTCCAGGAACGGCTGCACCGCGCCGGCGCACTGCCGCCCGAAGCCCGCTACCCCGTCGGCGGCTGGGCTCAGATCATCGACCGGATGGCGTCGCGCGCCTGGAACCTCAGCGTCCGCATCGAGACCGCGAGCCGGATCGACGCCGCCGCCCTCGACACCCTCGCCCGCACCGGCCCGGTCGTCGTCGCCACCTCCCTCGACGCCGCCCGCACCCTCCTCGGCGACCCCTCCCTCACCTGGGCCTCCGGCCGCACGGCCCTCATCGACCTCGCCCTGCGCACCCGCCGCGGCGACGCGTTCGCCGTGTCCGACCTGGACGCCCCCGGCTGGATCGAGCGGTTCACCGCACAGGACCGCACCCTCGCCCCGCACGGGGAACAGCTCCTCCAGGGACAGTTCCCCCTCGCCCCCGACGCGTCCCGGGCCACCGGGACCGCCCGCGCCGAAGAACTCCTCGACCTCGGCTGCCCCGGCTGGCGCGAGCGCACCGTATGGCGTCGTGACGCCCTCGCCACCGGCCGCACCGGCGCGGTCGACCACCCCGGCACCACCTGGCGCGACCGGCCCGCCATCGACCGCGGCAACGGCATCTACCTCGCGGGCGACCAGGTCGCCGCACCCGGCCTGCTCAGCGAGGTCTCCTTCACCAGCGGCATCGAAGCCGCCCTCCTCGCCCTCAAGGCCGCCGAGAACCACTCCGCGCCCGGCGGCACACCGCTTGACCTCAAACGCACCTGAGGCCGGAGGGCGGGGACCACCGAGACCGACACCCCGGGGAGCCCACCCTGCACGCCGTCCGCCTCCACGCCTTCGGCCCCGCGGCGAACCTCAGCCACGAACGCACCGACGCCCCGTCCCCGGCCTAGGAGATCCCGCCGCCCAGCTCCGCCAGCGCCCCGTCCGTCAGCCGGTACACCGTCCACTCGTCCTGCGGCCGGGCACCCAGCGCCTCGTAGAACGCGATCGACGGAGCGTTCCAGTTCAGCACCGACCACTCCAGCCGCTCGTAGCCGCGTTCCACGCAGATCCGGGCCAGCTCCCCCAGCAGCGCCTTCCCGTGCCCGCCGCCACGCCGCTCCGGGCGGACGTACAGGTCCTCCAGGTAGATGCCGTGCACCCCGCGCCAGGTGGAGAAGTTCAGGAACCACAACGCGAAGCCCACCACCTCACCGTCCTCGTCGGACTCGGCGATGTGCGCGAACGCCGCGGGCCGCTCGCCGAACAGCGCCTCACGCAACTGCTCCTCTGTGGCCTTCGCCTCGTGCAGCGCCTTCTCGTAATCGGCCAGTTCACGGATCATCGCGTGAACGGCGGGGACGTCATCAGCGGTAGCGGTACGAATCATGAGGGCAGCGTAAGCAGCGCCGTGCCGCGTCCTACTCCCGGCCCAGCAACCACCGCGCGACCCGGGCCTGCTCCGGCGCCAGCCGCCGCGCACCGTCCTCGGCGCCCCAGCACGCGTTCTGCAGCACCCGCCCCAGCGTCCACGCCCGCGCGCGCCCCCGGTCAAGACCCAGCGCCTCCGTCAGCAGATCGAACCGCCACCCCACCGTGTCCGCGTCGAACCGGTCCGTCAGCGCCGGCAGCAGCTCGAACCCCGGATCACCGGCCAGCGGCTTCGGATCGATCGCCACCCACCCCACGGGTCCACCCCCGTCGCCCCGGGCCAGCACATTGCCGAAGTGCAGGTCCCAGTGCAGCAGCCGGTCCCCCGGCTCGCCCGCGACCTCCCGGACCGCCGCGGCGCAGTCCGCCAGCAGCCGCCGCTCCCCCTCGTCCGCCAGCAGCCCCGCCGCCCCCGGCGCCGCCGCCAGCATCCGCGCCGACACCTCGCCCAGCCCCCGCAGGCCGCACCCCGCCGGAGCCCGCACCGCGGTCAGCCCCGCCAGCAACTCGGCGACGACCCGCACCGCTTCCCGCACATCGGCCGTACCCGACAGCGGGCGGTGTCCGTCCAGCCGCTCCAGCAGCATCGTCCCCGTCGCCGGATCGTGGTCCAACAGCTCCACCGCGCCCGCCGACGCCTCGCCCCACACCCGCAGCGCGAGCGGCTCCCCCACCGTCTCCGCGTCCACCGCCTGCAGCTTCAGCGCGGCCGGGCGCCCGTCCGCCACGCGCACCACGGGTAGGACCAGCGCACACACCCCGTACAGCGCCTCGCCGTCCCCGCGCAGCCCCCAGCGCTCCAGGAAGTCCGCCGCCATCCCGGGCAACGCGGCGAGAAAGGCCCGCCCGGCCTCACCGTTGTACTTGGACTGAGTGGCGATCAGCGCATCCGGAATGTCAATCACGCCCCCGATCGTAGGAGCGTGCGTCAATCGGCTATGACCCCGAGCCACCCCGCCCCGCCCACGCGGCCCCGCCCCGCACCCGTCACGTGGCTCCGCGGCGCCGGCTCGTGGATACGCAGCGCCCCCGGCACCTACGTCTGGCTGACGGCCCTGTTCGTCACCACCGTCATCGTCCACCAGATGTCACCGGACTTCGAGGAGGACTTCCTCCGCCAGCGCTCCACCAACATCCATGAACTGTCGCAGAACCCCGTACGCGTCCTGATCAGCAGCGCCTTCTGGATCGACGGCGGCGAGTGGCTCCCCTACGCCGTCCTCTACACCGTCTTCCACGCCCCCGCCGAGCGCCGTCTCGGCACCCTGCGCTGGCTCGCCGTCGTCGCGGCCGCCCACATCCTCGCCACCCTCGTCAGCGAAGGCGTCCTGGCCTGGGCCATCCGGCACGGCCACGCACCCGAGACCGCCGCCAACACCCTCGATGTCGGCGTCAGTTACGCGCTCGCCGGTGTCGTCGCCGTCCTCACCTACTACGTCCCGCGCCCCTGGCGGTACGTGTACCTCTTCGCCGTCCTCGTCGTCTACGGCGTCCCCCTCGTCACCGGCGCCACGTTCACCGACATCGGCCACGTCACCGCCGCCCTCATCGGCCTCGCCTGCTACCCCCTGACCCGCCACCACCACCGCCGGCTGGACCGCCGACTTCAGCGCCGACCTCACCGCCACGAGACGAAACCGCCCTCTGCCCAGTAACGTCCAGCCGAGCAGAACACCGCACTTCGCAGTCGGCCAGACAGCCAGTCACACGGACAGCAGGGGCAACATGAGCACCGTCAGCACAGTCAACGGCGGCATATCCTTCTGGTACGCGGACCAGGGCACCCCCACCCCCCGCGAACCCCTGCCCGGCGACGCCACCGCCGACGTCTGCATCGTCGGAGGCGGATACACCGGACTCTGGACGGCGTACTACCTGAAGAAGGCCGTCCCCTTCCTCAACATCACCGTTCTGGAAGCCAAGTTCTGCGGCTACGGCGCCTCCGGGCGCAACGGTGGCTGGCTCTACAACGGCATCGCGGGCCGCGACCGCTACGCGAAGCTCCACGGCCACGAGGCGGCCGTCCGCCTCCAGCAGTCGATGAACGACACCGTCGCCGAGGTCATCCGCGTCGCCGACGAGGAGGGGATCGACGCCGACATCCACCGGGGCGGCGTCCTCGAAGTCGCCTGCACCCCGGCCCAGCTCGCCCGGCTGAAGGCCTTCCACTCCGTCGAGATCGCCTTCGGCGAGACCGACCGCACCCTGCACGGCGCCCGCGAGACCGCCGAGCGCGTCCGCGTCACCGGAGCCGTCGGCTCCACCTGGACCCCGCACGGCGCCCGCCTGCACCCCGCCAAACTCGTCACGGGCCTCGCCGACGCCGTGGAGGCCCTCGGCGTCACGATCCACGAGTCGACCCCGGTCACCGAGATCAAGCCCAAGCACGCCATCACCCCATACGGCACGGTCCGCGCCCCCTACGTACTGCGCTGCACCGAAGGGTTCACGGCGGGCATCAAGGGCCAGAAGCGCACCTGGCTCCCGATGAACTCCTCCATGATCGTCACCGAGCCCCTCCCCGAATCCCTCTGGGACACCATCGGCTGGAACGGCCGCGAAACGCTCGGCGACATGGCCCACGCCTACCTGTACGCCCAGCGCACCGCCGACGACCGCATCGCGCTGGGCGGCCGCGGCATCCCCTACCGCTACGGCTCGGCCACCGACAACAACGGCCGCACCCGGCCCGCCACCGTCGAGGCCCTGCGCGACCTGCTCGTCCGCCTCTTCCCCACCACCGCCGGCACCCGCATCGCCCACGCCTGGTCCGGCGTCCTCGGCGTCCCCCGCGACTGGTGCGCCACCGTCACCCTGGACCGCTCCACCGGCCTGGGCTGGGCGGGCGGCTACGTCGGCTCCGGCGTCGCCACCACCAACCTCGCCGCCCGCACCCTGCGCGACCTGATCCAGCAGGACTCCGGCCAGTCCGGCCCCACCGAACTGACCGCCCTGCCCTGGGTCAACCACAAGGTCCGCCGCTGGGAGCCGGAACCGCTGCGCTGGCTCGGCGTCCACGGCATGTACGCCGCCTACCGGGCCGCCGACCGCCGCGAACTCACCTCACCCCGCGCGGAGACCGACCCGATCGCGAAGCTCGCGGACCGGCTGGCGGGGCGGCACTGAACCGGCCCCTATGAACAGGCCTTGATCCGGTTGGTCAGCCATCGCGCGTGCTGGTCGCCGGTGACGTCCCACAGGGTGTGCAGGCCGCTGGATCCGAGTTCGTCCAGCGGCACACCGAACACCTCGGCGAGCGTCCGGGCGAACTCGTCGACGCTGGTCAGCGTGTGTATGTGGGTGCCGCCCGCGCGAGTGACACGTCGCACGGTGCGGGAGCGCAGAGCCTGCTTGTAGCCGTCCTTGTGCAGGTGCACCATCAACTGCCCGCGCTGGCTGTTGGCTCGTGCGACGTACCGCGAGAACGGGCGGGCGACGGTACGGAAGTCGACGGAGGACAGCAGGGCGGCGGGGTGGCGATGGGCCCGCCACACTTCCCCGTCCAACCGTTCCAACGCGTACTCGAACTCACCGTGCGGATAACGGCCCTCGCGCAGGGGAAGCGGATCGAGGAACGGATCGGCCAGGCCCACGTCCACCAGCCAGGTCTCGTCCTGACAGCGTACGAGCAGCGCGTTGTGCCCGCCCCATCGCTCGTCACCGTAGGTCTCGCGGTCCGCCGCCCCGTCGACGAGCGCCACCTCGAAGCCGATGTCGCGCAGCAGCAGGGCGAAGGCGGCGTTGGCCTCGAAGCACTGGCCGCCGCGGCGCCGGCGTCCGAACTTGCCGATCAGATCGCCGGCTTCCAGCGTGATGAGGCGGCCGAGTTGGGTGTCGATGTTCTCGTAAGGGACGTGGCGCTGCCATGCCCGGTACAGCCCGCGCAGCGCGGGGATGTCCGGCTGGAGCGGCCGGGGGCAGCCAATGCGCCTCAGAAGCGAGTCGATGTCCGGTGTCGTCATGAGCGGCATGAATACCCAGCCGTATCGGTGGATATGACGCACAGTGTGGCCGTTGTTGACATCTTCGCCACAAGCGCCGATATCCGGCCACTTGCGGCCCGGTGCCGTCGTCGTCGCCCGGCCGCGCGGTGGCGCCGCGTCGCCTGCCCGAGACACACACCGTCCTCCCGAGGGAGATTTGCGTACGAGACGAAAGCGTTGGCGGATGGCTCGACGCCCTGGCTTCCGCGTCGTTCCCGCCGGGAGCCGGGGCGGCCGCGGCGATGAATACGCGTATTCCGCGATGCGCGGACCGGCCGGCCTCGGCGCTCACCGCCGGCCGAGCTGCGGGTCATGTCGTGATCAGGGCCCGGATCGCCTGTTCCGACCAGTGGCCGGCGGCCCCCGGCGACGAGGCGACGTAGGCCGCCACGGTGTCCGCGTCCCACGCACCCGCCGCGAGCAGGCCGGAGGCGAGGACGTGCACGTACGCCCGAGAGGGAGGCACCAACGTCACTTCGTCGGCGTGCCAGGGGGCGGTGAAGGTGAGGACAGGCAGTCCGTCCATCTGTCCCGCGCACACCAGCGTCTCGTACCGCCCGTCCCCCAGCCGTGCGACGCCTGACGTGAGCACCGCACGGAGATCAAGGTCCTCGCCGGGGCTCCTGTACATCTCCTGGGCGGCGATGTCCGCGAACTGCGATGCCGAGACAAGGTGGGCGCGCGCACAGACCCGCCCCTCTTGTTCCGGATCGTAGAAGGCCCGCCCGCCGCCCCAGACGGGCGACTCCGTGGCGAAGTAGAGAGCGCCGCGCAGTTCCACTGGCACCGATCGCCTCGGCATACGCCGGTCCCTGCACCCCGGGTACACCTTGCCGGCGCCGGGCGACCGACCGCCCTCGATGTAAGAGGCAAGCCGCCCGAGATGCATGTTCGAGCCGTACGAGGTGTACCAGACGCGCTCAGGCGCGGTCGTCTCCACGGCTCCGGGCTCGATTGCCTGCGCGCCAACCATGGCGTCTTCCTTCCTGTCTCTGCTTCGGCAGCATCGTGATCATCACCCGGAGCGGGCAGTGGGGCGTTTTCTCCCCCATCACACACGGCCGTCAATCCGCCGACGCCATTCAGCCGAATGGGGGAGGGGGCGCCCGGGGGAGGCGTGGGCTCCCGGTCTGGCACGGGGTGCGGCCGAGGATGTGGTGGTTGCGGTTTGAACCGAGCAACAACGGCCGAGTGCGGGAGTTCATGTGGCGAGTGCGGTGGATCGGTCAGCAGCCGGCAGAGGCGGCGCGTGGGCGGAGTTGCGCGATGCGATCTCGACCCGGGCCGTGCTCGTCATGGTGGGGGTGCTCCTGCTCCAACTGGGCTTCGCCCTCTCCTACATGGGGGCCTTCCACGCCCCGAAACCTCATCGGATCCCGATCGTGGTGGTCGCACCGCAGGCCGTGGAGGAGGACCTGGTGGCCCGGCTCAACGCGCTGCCGGGCGACCCGTTGCTCGTCAGCTCCGTCCCGGACCGGATCCAGGCCAGGTCCCGCCTTCTTGACCGGCGCACGGACGCGGCCCTCGTCGTCGACGCGGCCGGGCGTACGGACACCCTGCTGGTCGCCTCGGCGGGTGGCACTTCGGCAGCCGAGGCCGCCGCCAAGGTGGTGCAGGTGGTCGAACGGGCCCAGGACCGCGAGATCGTCGTGCGCGACATCCGTCCGCCCGCGGCGGGCGACTCGCGAGGGCTCTCGTCCTTCTACCTGGTCCTCAGCTGGACGATCGGCGGCTACCTCGCCGCGTCGGCCCTGAACATGGCGGCCGGTTCCAAACGCCCCACCCTCCGCCGCACGCTCGTGCGCCTGGCGGCGATGGTGCCCTACGCCTTCGTCTCCGGTATCGGCGGAGCGATCATCGTCGGACCCGTGCTGAACTGCCTGCCGGGCGCCTTCTGGGACCTCGTCGGCATCGGCACGCTGGTGGTGTTCGCCTCCGGAGCCGTGGGCGTGGCCCTTCAGTCGTTGGCGGGCACGGTCGGCCTGGGCCTCACCATCCTCATCTTCACCATCCTCGGCAACCCCAGCTCGGGCGGGGTGTATCCCGCCTCGTTGCTGCCGCCGTTCTGGCGCGCGATCGGCCAGGCCCTGCCGCCCGGCGCCGGCACGACCGTGGTGCGCAACACCGTGTACTTCGACGGCAACGCCACCACCGGCGCCCTGTGGATCCTCGGCGCCTGGGCCTTCGGCGGAATCGTCGCAGCAGTCCTGTCCGCGGCCCTGCGCGGCCGTCGCCGCAAGCCGGTCGCCCAAGAAGCGGGGCACTGAGCGGCTCCGCCCGCGGCAACCGCGACCGCCGATGGCGGTGGGTGGACAGGAGCGACCGGAGGGACCGCCCAGCCCGGCCGGACCAGCACCCCGGCCGGGCTTCGGGCACGCCGGCGTCCACCGGAACCGCAGCTCAGTGGCGGACCTTTGAGCAGGTAGAGCGTCTCGTTAGCGCCGCACGGCACCCTTGCCCCGGGAGAGACCCAGTACTCGTCGGGAGGGATTCACCATGCCGATCACCGAGCCCCCGAAGGATACGCCGACCCGCACGGCGCGGCAGGGGCGGTCATGAGGGCGGCGGTACTGCGCGCATTGGGCGAACGGCCGCGCTACGAGGAGGTCCGGGAACCACTCCTGGGCGAGGGCGAGGAAGTCGTCCAGGTGACGGCCTGCCCGTTGACCAATCTGGACCGGGACCGAGCCGCGGGCACGCACTTCGCGGCGCCTGCCGTCCTGCCGGCGGTGTGCGGCTCCGCGCTGGCCGCGGGCAGGCTGCCGGACGGCACCCGGGTGCTGTTCCGTTCGCCGGGTGGCACCATGGCCGAGCGGGCGGCGACCCGGCGCGCATGGTGCCTGCCCATCCCGGACGGGCTGGACGACGCCCTGGCCGCAGCGGTACAGAACCCCGGAGTCGCGGCCTGGAACGCGCTGAAGTGGCGGGCGAAGCTGCGGCCCGGCGAATCCGTACTGGTGCTCGGTGCGACCGGAGTGGCCGGCCGGATCGCGGTTCAGCTGGCCAAGCACCTCGGCGCCGGGAAGGTGGTGGCGGCCGGGCGGAATCCACGTGCGCTGGCCGGGCTGCCCGCGCTGGGCGCCGACGCGACCGTCCGGCTCGACCAGTCCGACGACGCGCTGCGCAAGGACCTGCGCGACGCGGCCGGCGACGAGGACTTCGACGTGGTGCTCGACTATCTGTGGGGACGCGCCACCGAGGTCTTCATCAGCACGCTCGGCTTCGCCGACATGGAACTGCGATTCTCCCGCACCCGCCTCGTCCAGATCGGCGCCATGGCCGCACCCGCTCTGCGCCTCTCCGCCCAGACGCTGCGCAGCAGTGGTCTGGAGATCATGGGCAGCGGCACGGGCAACGCTCCGCCCGCCGAGGTGCTCGCCCACGAACTCGGCCAGACTCTGGCCCTGTTGAGCGAGGGCAGGCTGCGCATGGAGATCGAGCGGGTTCCGCTCGCCCGGGTACGGCACGTCTGGAATCTCGACCAGCAGGGACGCAGGACGGTGCTCATCCCCTGACAGCGGGCCGGTGGCGGAAGGGCACAACCGCAGTCGCGCCCCGTCGGTCCCGGGACCGACGGGGCGCGATTCCACTGGCTGACGGGCCACCGGGCGTCGCAGGGGCTCGACGCCGTGACACCGCACCAGCACCCCGTCGGGGACCCTCGCACCGGGCAGACGCCGCGGTGTCGTCCAGGGACATCGCGCGTCCCCGTCCGGGTCCCCATCGGGTGATCAAAGGGGGCACGGTCCGCGCCGGCCTGCCGGAATGGCGTCCCGGCCGCTTCGAAGTGCGCATGTCCTCGACACTACAATTTCGAGTGCGGTCTAGATCAAGGCGGGAAGACGCGCGGCGGCCCGGCCCGCCTCTCGCGCACACGACAGCGGGGCGCGGCCCGCAGCGGCCGCGCCCCGCATCCTTTTCCGGCGTCGATCACTGGTCCCCGACGACGGCCACCACCCGTGTCCAACCGGCTCCGAGACCCGTGAGCTTGACGGGGAAACAGACCACGGTGAAGCCAGTGGCGTCGGGCAGCTTGTCGAGGTGGGCGAGCTTCTCCAGCTGGCAGTAGGCGTGTTCGCGCCCGTACAGGTGAGCCGGCCAGAGGAAGCCGTTGTCACCGGTCTCCCGGTAGTCACCGATCATCGATCCGAAGGGCCGGTCGAAACCCCATGCGTCGATGCCGATCACCCTCACCCCGCGCTCGACCAGCCAGGCCGTGGACTCCCTTGTCATCCCGGGGTGCTGGCTCCGGTAGGCGTCCGTACCCCAGAGCCGGTCCGCACCGGTCCAGAGCAACACGATGTCGCCGGGCCTGAGTTCATGGCTGACCTTCGCCAACGCGTCCTCGAGGTCGGCAGCGGTAATGGCGGCACCCGGCGGGACGTGCCGGAGATCGAGGCGGACCCCCGGCGCATGGCACCACTCCAGTGGGATCTCGTCTATGGCGGCGGCGGGCCGGCCGCCGCTGGTGAGCCCGTAGTGCAGGGGCGCGTCCATGTGGGTGCCGGTGTGGGTGGTCAGGGTGACCGTCTCGTTGGAGATCGACTCGCCCTCGGGGAAGTCCTCGGGGCGCAGGCCGAGAGCGGCCGGCGCGGCAGCATGGTCGAGGAGGTCCACCTCGACCGGCGTCGCCTCGCTCGGGCCGTCGACGACCGGCACGCTGAGATCGATCAGGCGCGGGCTCACGCAGGGGTCCCCACGGCCTGCGCTCGCCGCTCGGCCTCCTTGCGGACAGCATCGAGGTCGGCATGGCTGTTGCGGTCGACGGCCGCCTCCAGCAGCGCGGACGCCTTCTCCCGGCTCGGCACGGCGTCGGTGGCGCGGGCGGCGAAGTCGTGGGTGATGACCAGCTGGGTGCGGTTCTCGCCGAGCGGCAGGGCACGCCATTCGCCGCCCATGAACTCGATCATCGGGGCGTTCTCCAGCTGACGGTAGGCGATGGTGCGGCGCTCGCGGTCGAGGTCGCGGCGGGTCACCCAGCTCTGGACCTGGCCGCTGACGTCGACCACGAGGCGGGCGATCTGGTGGGTGTCCGTCTCCTCCAGCAGCGTCGAGGACTCGGTGGGCGGGAACAGCCTGGCGTAGCCCTCGATGTCGGCGAGGACGGCGTAGACGACGTCCGCGTGCGCCTCGACGGTCATGGTGTGCTCGGTGTGGAACAAGGAAGGTCCGTCTCCGATGCCCGACGGCAGCATCTGCTCGTGGTTGGCGTACGCGGCTTCGTAGTTGAGCTTCTGGCGCCATTTCGCGATGAATGAGTGCACGGCGGGCTGCTCGGAGAACTTCTGCAGAGTCCGGACCTCGTCGCAGGAGAACTGCGCGACGTGGGTCGCCGTCATCCCCTTGCTCTTCCCGTCGACAGGGAGCAGGACGTGTGGCTTCCAGCCGAAGGCCTCGACCAGTCCGGAGCCGACCGCCAGGTCGCGCAGTCCGTCGAAGAACTGACGGATGTCCTCCGCGTCGGCCTCCGGCGGGAACCGGTAGATCAGGGTGTGCACGATCATGCTGTCCTCCGAGAAGTGAGCTGAATGGCGGGCGCGCAGGAGGTGGCACGCCGACAGAACGGAGTGCCATGGCCGGCCCGGCGACCGGCGACCACGTGCGGGAAGGCGAAATGTGGCCGCCCGAGGCCACCGGGAGGTGGTGCCGTCCGCTGCTGCTCGGACCGCCGACCGCGTGCGGCACCCCCAACAGCGACCACGCTAGGAGGACGGCCTAGAAGATCCCTCAACCAGTGCTTGGACACCGGTCACGGTCCGGGCGGCCGTACGGTCAGGCCGCGGCGGACACCGCGGGGGCCAGGACCTCCTCGCACCAGCTGCGGAAATCGGTGGGCGTGGCGGAGCGGGCGGTGCGCGGCCCGACGGTGTCGAGGCCCCGGTTCTTGGCAAGCAGCATGTCGACCATGCCCTGCACCATGGCGTCGGACATCCCGGCCGCACTCATCGCCGCCCTGAACTCGTCCGGCGGCAGCCGCCGGTAGCGCACCGGCCTGCCGAGCACATCGGAGACGATCCGCGCGATCTCGTCGAAGGAAAGGTCCTGCGGGCCCGGGACCGGCACGCTGTCCTGGCCGGTCCATGAGCGGTCCAGCAGGAAGCGCGCCGCTACGGCCGCGATGTCACGGGATGCCACGGTCGGAAGTCTGCGGTCCCCGTCGACGAGCGAGAAGAACATGCCCTGCGACCTGATCACCGGGACGAAGGCGAGCAGGTTCTCCATGAACGCGGGCATGGCCAGGGCCCGGTAGGCGATGCCCGTACCCGCGATGAGGTCGTCCATGGCCAAGGAGGCGGTGGCAAGTCCTGCCTCCCCGACGAAACCCCGGCCGAGGGCGGAGACGCCGACCACCCGCCGGACCCCGTGCCGGACAAGGGCGTCGCAGGCCGGCCGGGTGAAGTCCACGAAGGCCGCGTCGAGGCTGACGGCCCCCGGGGCGGGCGGAACCACCCAGAACACCGTGTCGGCGCCGGTGAAGGCCCGGTCGACGGCGCTCGGGTCGCCGTGCGAACCCGCCACCACTTCGACGCGCGCCCGCACGGGAGCCGGAAGACGAGAGGGATCACGGACGATCACGCGGACGGGTTCGCCAGCCGTGAGCAGGGCGGCCAGTACCTGGCTGCCCAGGGTGCCGGTGGGTGTGGTCACAACGATCATGCGGTGCTCCTCGTTGACTACTGATGGGAGAGGGGCGTACCGCACGCGGTCGGAAGTCCGGCTCACCGTAGCAGCCAGTGAGGTCAACTTGCTTGATTTGAAAGGGACTTGGGAGGGGTCACCCCAGGCCGGTCCTTGAGCGGTTCTCTAGGTCATCGAGCCAAAGTGTTGGCCATGGCTTGATCGCCCCATCGGCCACCGGTCGGGACCCGTTCTCCGATGAGGGTGCTGACCTCTAATCGGGCACCAGGAGCGCGCATGCTGTCTGAGAACGAACTCATAGGAGTCTGGAAACTCAAGGCCCACTTCTACCTCGAGGACGACGGCTCCACCAGCGAAGGCCCGCTGGGCGACCGCGCGGACGGCCTGTTGATCTATCACGCGGACGGATACATGACGGCCGGCCTGATGCGCACGGAGCCACTGAGCGGCCAGGACGGCTCGACGCCGGAGGCCTACCTCGGCTCGGCCGACGACTACCTGGGGTATTCGGGGCGTTGGCAGCTACGGGGTGACACGGTCGTCCACCAGGTCACCATCGGATCCCACCGGCGCGTGGTGAACACCGAACAGGTCCGGGAGATCCGCTTCCACGAGGACGTGCTGCGCCTGCAGCGCCGCCTCGACGGTCCGCACGGCTACGTCGTCATGGACTGGCGCCGGGCCTGAGCCGGGCGGCGACCGGAGGCCGCAAACCCGCGCGTGGCCACGCGATGTGGCGAGAAGCCCCTCGCGAACGCACCGCGTCCCCTCCCTCCGGCCGGCCCGACCTGCCGCAGGCGAACGGCAAAAGATCGATATTTCACCCCACTCGGGTCCGGAGTGAATCCTCGTTGCCGAAATCCCGGCCGGCTGACATCGGCAACTTTCAGCCATTGCCTTCTCGTGGTCACTTCTTTGTGATTTCGGGAGGATGAACTCAACGACCCCGGATAGATCGCGAGCGAACTCAAAGTACTCGTCAATTATTTGACGTTGCAGCTTTGAGAAGATTTTTGCAATCGATTTGTGTACCAAGCAAGCATTCCGCCGAGGATGCAGTGGACGGGAATGAGGAGCGGAGGGAGCCCGCGAATCGTCCTGTCCGAAAAATATGCACGATGGCTTGAAAGCATTACATCGAAAGCGACACCGCAAGCGCGTCGACGTCACAGGGGAGATCGAAATGCTTGAAATGCCTGGGGAATCCGTCCGGGTCGACCTCTTAGGCCCATTCGAAGTGGGTCGCACGGGGATGGACAGGAGCCTTCTCCCACCGATCAAGATCACCGCCACCAAGCTCCGGCAGGTCCTGGCGCTGCTGGCCGTCAACGCCGGGTCGACGGTGAGCGTGGAGCGCGTGATCGACGAACTGTGGCCCGGCGGTCCGCCGAACACGGTCAAGACCATCGTGCAGACCTACGTCCACCAGCTGCGTAAACTCTTCGCCACGAGTTTCCGCTCGGACTGTGGCGCCGAAGTGATCAGCACCCGGCCGGACGGATACGTATTGAACGTCCCGTGCGACAACGTCGACGTCTTCCGGTTCCAGAGCCTCATCGACCGCAGCCGAAGCGAAGTGCACCGCCAGGAGCCGTCCCGTGCCGCGAAACTGCTCCGCGAGGCACTGAGCCTCTACCACGGCCCCATTTCCACCGACATCACCTCCGGTCCCGCCCTGTACGGCCTGTCGGTCCTGCTGGAGGAGCTCAGGCTGGAAGCCGTGTCGCTGCGGATCGAGGCCGATCTGGCGGACAACCGGCACCGGGAGATCGTGGGTGAACTCAAGTCGCTGATCGCTACGCACCGCCTGCACGAGTCGTTCTACATCAAGCTCATGGAGGCGCTGCACCGGTCGGGCCGCCGCAGCGAGGCCCTGACCGTCTACCGCGAACTGCGCTGCATCCTCGACCAGGAACTGGGACTGCGCCCTTCGCCCGAGGCGAGGCAGATCCAGCACAACATACTGGTCAACAACTGAGGGCCCGGTCCGTGCCATAGGCGATGGCCGGTACCCACGCCGCCACGGCGGATCTCCAGGACGTCGGCGAGCAGAAGGAGAGCGAGACCTTGTCCGGGCGGTCCGCCGGGAGCCGGCCGGCAGAGCGTCCGACTGGAGTCCGGTCAGATCCCCGCGGCCCTGCGCAGTGCGTCCACCCGGTCCGTGCGTTCCCACGTGAAGTCGGGAAGCTCGCGGCCGAAGTGGCCGTACGCGGCGGTCCGGGCGTAGATCGGACGGAGCAGGTCGAGGTCCCGGATGATCGCGGCCGGGCGGAGGTCGAAGACCACGCCGATGGCGTGCTCGATCTTCTCGGTCTCGATCACCGCGGTGCCGAAGGTCTCGACGAACAGGCCCACGGGCTCGGCCTTGCCGATCGCGTAGGCGACCTGGACCTCGCAACGGGCCGCGAGGCCCGCGGCGACGACGTTCTTGGCAACCCAGCGCATCGCGTACGCGGCCGAGCGGTCCACCTTCGACGGGTCCTTGCCGGAGAAGGCACCGCCGCCGTGCCGGGCCATGCCGCCGTAGGTGTCGATGATGATCTTGCGGCCGGTCAGACCGGCGTCGCCCATCGGGCCGCCGATCTCGAACCGCCCGGTCGGGTTGACCAGCAGGCGGTAGCCCTCGGTGTCCAGCTTGATGCCGTCCTCGATCAGCTGGGCGAGGACGTGCTCGACGACGAACTCGCGGATGTCGGGCGCGAGGAGCGAGTCGAGGTCGATGTCGCTGGCGTGCTGCGAGGAGACGACGACCGTGTCGAGACGGACGGCCTTGTCGCCGTCGTACTCGATGGTCACCTGGGTCTTGCCGTCGGGACGCAGGTACGGGACGGTCCCGTTCTTGCGGACCTCCGACAGCCGGCGGGACAGCCGGTGCGCGAGGTGGATCGGCAGCGGCATCAGCTCGGGCGTCTCGTCGCAGGCGTACCCGAACATCAGGCCCTGGTCGCCGGCGCCCTGCTTGTCGAGTTCGTCCTCGTCGCCCTCGACCCGCTTCTCGTAGGCGGTGTCGACTCCCTGCGCGATGTCGGGCGACTGCGCGCCGATGGACACCGAGACGCCGCAGGAGGCGCCGTCGAAGCCCTTCCTGGAGGAGTCGTAACCGATTTCGAGGATCTTGTCGCGCACCAGCTGGGCGATCGGGGCGTAGGCCCTGGTCGTGACCTCACCCGCAACATGTACCTGACCTGTGGTGATCAAGGTCTCGACGGCGACACGTGACGTCGGGTCCTCGCGGAGAAGTGCGTCGAGAACGGTGTCGCTGATCTGGTCAGCGATCTTGTCGGGGTGACCCTCGGTAACGGACTCCGAGGTGAACAGACGACGGGGCATCGATGCCTCCAGGGCGTAAGAAGGAATGACGGTCTTCAGGCGACGGTCTGCCAGCTGTGCGGGGAGACCGACCCGCGGGCGGCCTTCCAGCCGGCGGCAGCGGGCAGCAGAACGGTCTCGACGGGCCGGGGGCCGGCGGCCAGGGCGAGCAGGGCCACCACGACCGCGGCCAGTTCGTCCGGCTCGGCATGGCCCTTCTCGACGCGCAGCAGCGGGACGGCCCCCGCAGGGATCTCTCGGTGGTTCCGCGGCAAAGGCACAAAGGTCTCCAGGCCGGGTTCGCGCGGGGCGGGGTCACATGGGCGGGTTCCCGTGCTTGCGGGCAGGCAGGTCAGCGTGCTTGGTGCGCAGCATCGCCAGGGCCGAGACCAGCACCTGCCGCGTTTCCGCCGGATCGATCACATCGTCGACCAGACCGCGTTCGGCCGCGTAGTACGGATGCATCAGCTCGGCCCTGTACTCCTTCACCATCCGGGCGCGCATCGCCTCCGGGTCGTCGGCCTCCGCGATCTGCCGACGGAAAATCACATTCGCCGCGCCCTCCGCGCCCATGACGGCGATCTCGTTCGTCGGCCACGCATACGTCAGATCCGCGCCGATGGACTGCGAATCCAGCACGATGTAGGCGCCGCCGTAGGCCTTGCGCAGAATCACCGAGATTCGCGGAACGGTCGCATTGCAGTACGCGTAAAGAAGCTGGGCGCCGTGCCGGATGATCCCGCCGTGTTCCTGTGCCACCCCCGGCAGGAATCCCGGGACGTCCACCAGCGTCACGATCGGGATGTTGAACGCATCGCACATCTGCACAAAGCGCGCGGCCTTCTGAGAGGCCCGGATGTCCAGCACCCCGGCCAGTGACGCGGGCTGGTTGGCGACGATCCCCACCACCTGCCCGCCGAGCCGGGCGAGCACGCAGATGATGTTGGTGGCCCACAGCTCGTGGACTTCCAGGCACTCCCCCTCGTCGACCAGTTCCTTGATCACCTCGTGCATGTCGTAGGAGCGATTGCCGTCTGCGGGGACCAGGTCCAGCAACGCCGCCCCGCTCCGGTCCGCCCGGCTGTCCGGGACGACGGCCGGCGGGGTCTCCCGGTTGTTCTGCGGCAGCAGTGCCAGCAGGTACCGCACCTCGCCCAGGCAGGTCTGCTCGTCGTCGTAGGCGAAGTGCGCCACACCCGACACCTCGGCATGTACGTCCGCGCCCCCCAGGCCGTTCTGGGTGATCTGCTCCCCCGTCACCGCCTGCACGACGTCGGGACCGGTGATGAACATCTGGGACGTCCCGCGGACCATGAAGACGAAGTCCGTCAGCGCCGGCGCGTACGCCGCCCCACCGGCGCAGGGCCCGAGCATCACCGAGATCTGCGGGATCACCCCCGACGCCCGGGTGTTCCGCCGGAAGATGCCCCCATAGCCGGACAGCGCCGACACGCCCTCCTGGATTCGCGCCCCGGCGCCGTCGTTCAGGGACACCAGCGGTGCGCCCGCCGCGATGGCCATGTCCATGATTTTGTGGATCTTCGTGGCGTGCGCCTCTCCCAGCGCGCCGCCGAAGATCCTGAAGTCGTGGGCGTACACGAACACCATCCGGCCGTGCACCGTTCCCCACCCGGTGATCACCCCGTCGGTGTACGGGCGCTTCGCCTCAAGGCCGAAGCCCGTCGCCCGATGCCGCCGCAACGGTTCCACCTCGTGGAAGGAGCCCTCGTCCAGGAGAACGTCGATCCGCTCGCGTGCCGTCAGCTTCCCCTTGGCGCGCTGTACCTCGGTCGCCTTCTCACTGGGGCCGCGTTCCGCCTCCGCACGGATGACGCCGAGCTCGGCCGCCCTCGCACGCGTGGTGCTCACCGGAGGCGGCTCATCGAGCGGGGTCTTCGGGTGTGCCACGGTTCATCCTCTCTCTGTGGGTGCTTTATCCGGATCGGAGACATCCGGGATGGCGTACCAAATGTTTCCGTACGTCGCCAGGACACCCCAGAGATAGCGCAGACAGCCGAGGGCCATGGTCTTCGGTGAATACGGCACGCCTGTCCTCTTTCCCGTTGAGCGACGGTACGAAGGTAACGATGCACGCTATAGCCAGGCTCTGCTCGTGATGCAGGCGGCGTGGGCGGGTAACGGGTGGGGCAGGAATGGCTTTGCCGTAATTCAAGGAGCTCTTTAATTGAGAGGTGGTACGCGCGGCTAGCATCGCCGCCATGGAATATCGTCAGCTCGGCAATTCCGGCCTTCGGGTCTCGACTCTGACCCTGGGCACGATGACATTCGGTGGACGCGGGGTGTTCGCCAAGGTGGGCCAGGCGAACGTGGACGAGGCGGCGCGGCAGATCGATCGCGCACTGGACGCGGGCGTCAACCTGATCGACACCGCTGACTCCTACTCCGGCGGCCTGTCGGAGGAGATCCTCGGCCAGGCGGTCAAGGGACGCCGTGACCGCGTGCTGATCGCTACGAAGGCCCGTATGCCCACCGGCCCCGGCGTGAACGGCGCGGGTCTGTCCCGGCACCACCTGATAGAGGCGTGCGAATCGAGCCTGCGCCGCCTCGGCACCGATCACATTGACCTCTACCAGATGCACGCGTGGGACGGCCTGACACCGCTCGACGAGACGTTGTCGGCCCTCGACCACCTGCTGCGGGCCGGCAAGATCCGCTATGTCGGGTGCTCCAACTACTCCGGCTGGCACCTGATGAAGGCGTTGGGGGTGTCCGACCGGGCCGGCACCGCACGCTTTGTCAGCCAGCAGATCCACTACTCCCTGCACACCCGCGACGCCGAGTCCGAACTGCTCCCCATCTCCGTCGACCAGGGCGTCGGAGTACTGGTGTGGAGCCCGCTGGCCGGCGGCCTGCTGTCCGGAAAGTACCGGAGGGGCCTGGAGGCGCCCGCCGGTTCACGGCGTCTACAGGGCTGGGACGAGCCTCCGGTGCGTGACGAGGACCGTCTGTACGCCATCGTCGAGGCACTGACCGACATCGCGCGGGAGCGGGGCGCGACTCCGGCCCAGGCAGCGCTGGCCTGGCTGCGCTCCCGGCCGGCCGTGACCACGCTGGTGATCGGGGCCCGGACCGAGGAGCAGCTGGCCGAGAATCTGGCGGCGGCCGATCTGGTCCTGGACCCTGCCGAGCGGGCCCGCCTGGACGAGGTGAGCGCCCCGCCGCTGCTCTACCCGTACTGGCACCAGGCGAAGATCGCGTCCGACCGGCTGAGCCCGGCGGACCTGACCCTGCTCGGCCCCCACATACGCCGCTAGAAGCGGGAACGGGGCCGGGGACCGGACGTGCTCGTCCGGTCCCCGGCCCCGCGCTCATGCGCTCATGCGCTCATGCGCTCAGCGTCACCAGGACGAGAGCCGCGACGCAGGCCAGCAGGATGACCGCCGACAGGCCGGCCCGCCGCGGGTGCCCGACCCTGATGTGCGAGCCGACGGCGCCGAGAAAGTACAGCACGAGTCCCGCGGCCGCGGCGAAGGCCAGCGGTGACCAGTACAGGCCCACGAGCAGGCCCAGTGCGCCGGCGCACTGGGCCAGGCCCAGGAGCCAGAGCAGCGAGACCGGGAAGCCCACCTCGACGATGCCTCGCCGGACGGCTTCCTTGCCGGTGAAGGTGGCGTAAGAGGTGAAGAACAGGGCCAGGGAGAGCGCGACCGAAACGATGGCCGAGGCGGTGGACATGCTTGCTCCAGGGCGGAGTCGGGGGCGGACGGGTCGGGGGCGGGGCTCGGCGCGGTGTGGCCGGGGTCAGGACAGCCCGGTGCCGGGGCCGTCCCCGAGGAGGGTGCGCGGGTCGAGGGGCGCACCGTAGGTGTAGTGCCGTTCGCCGCCCCAGGGTTCGGTGTGGCTGCGCCCGCGGGAGTCGACGGTGGTGTGCCGCGAGGCGAGCGGGATGCCCGCCGCGCGTTCGGCGAGCCAGTCGGCGACGGCGACGAAGACGGCGGGGCCGAGCCGTCCCGCGGTACGGGTGACCGGGGCGTGGTGCTCGCCCACGTAGAAGAGCAACTCCTTGGGCCCGGCGACGTCGTTGAGGTGGCGGTAGGTGTCCGCCGGGTCGCAGAGGGGGTCGTCCTCGCCCATGGCCGCCAGGTAGGGCATGTGGATCAGCTTGCTGAGCCCCGTAGTGGTCATGTTGGTGAGCCGGGCCTCCAGTTCCCCGACGCCGGAGGTCCCCGTCATGTACATGAATCGCTGGCGGAAGGTCGGCGATGTCGTACCGAACATGAGGGTGTTGCCCGGGTCGAAGCAGGTGAACATCGTGGCGCAGGCGGCGTACCGGGGCTCGGCCGCGGCCATCTGGGTCACCCAGAACGAACCCTGGCTCACCCCGCACAGCATGATCCTGGCCGGGTCGATCTCCGGGCGGGCCGCGGCAGCCTCGTACGCCGCGGTGCCGACCTGCCCGTAGCGGTCAGGGTCGTACCAGACCTCACGGACCAGCGAGGTGCCCTGGCCGGGACCGTCGAGGGCGAGCACAGCCATGCCGCGGCGCAGATGGCGGTCGGCGCTCGCGAAGACGCTCATCTCCTTGAAGCCGTCCATCCCGGAGAGCATGACCACGCAGGGCAGGGGGCCGTCGGCAGCCGTGTGGCCGGGCGGCAGATGGAACCAGCCCGCCAGTGTTCGGCCCTCGTGGGGTACCTCGACGGGTTCGACGTGGTGGTCCGCGCCGACGGCGTAGGCGGAGTAGCAGTCGGTCTTCTTCTGCTCAAGGACGACGTTGAGTTCGGTGTTGGCGAAGATCGGCCACTGGGCCCCGCCGTAGAGAACGGCGGCGGCGAAGTGGTCGTCACTCGCGGACGCGGTATGCCCGGCCCGCCGCTGGCCGTCGCCGCGGAGCTCGAAGTGGCGTGCGAGAGAGGCCATTTCCCGGGTGAAGTCGTCGAGTTTGCGGATCGAGTTCCGCAGCCCGAGGATCGCGCCCTTGTGGTCGGCGCTGACGGGGGCCGACAGATAGTGCAGGCGGTCCTGGTCCCACTCCGGGCCGAACTGCTCGATGGCCAGGTCCAGCAGCCACCGCTGGTCGGCGAAGCGGGGGTCGCGGTTGCCCAGGGTATGAGGATTGACCGGCATGGTCTGACACTCCGGTGGTTGAGGATCGAGGGGCGGGACGGCAGGGGCGCGGACAGCGGGGACGGAGCGAAGGAGCGGCCGACGCGGCTCGGCTGCCGGCCGGGGGCACCCGGCCGGCCTCCCGCGGTGCGTACCGGGCTCAGTCCTCGGTGTTCACGGAGACCGCCCGGTAGGGGAAGCGCGCCTGCCACCGCCGCACGAAGTCCAGCAGCGGCGGATGGGCGAAGAGCCTGCGCATCGCGTCCAGGTCGGCGCACTTGATCTGTGCCATCGCGGAAGGAACGAAGACCGGGGCCAGAGCGGCACCGACGTCGTCCGTGAGCGGCACGTTCGGCCAGTGCAGATAGGAGTCCGCGAACCCCGAGCCGATGACCAGCGCGGAGCCCTCGCGGAAGAACCGCGCCCGGTCCGCCTCGGACATCGCGTCGGGAAAGCCGAAGACGAGCGTGTGCGTCACCATGTGGTCTTCTCCCACAGGTCGGCGACGAACTGGTGGTAGTAGCCGGACTGGAGCACCAGCATCAGCTCCAGCAGCTTCGCCTTGTCACCGCTCACCTCGAACTGCCCGGCGACGAAGGCGGCCGCGGCGTGCAGCTCGCCGGACTGGAAGTCGACGAGGTCCCGATAGGTAACGGTGATCGCCAGGTCGGCGTCGATCAGGCCGCGTCCCGCCTTGACGATGACGCCCCGTTCGATCAGCAGGTGGTAGTCCACCGGCCCCTCCGGGGTGTCCGTGACGTGGAACTGCACCCGGACGTTGACGTGCGGGATCTCGGGCTGGCTGGCCGGGGCCAGCGCCTCCAGTTCCGCCAGGTACTCCTCGGACAGGAATCGCACGGCAGGTCCGTGCGATTGCGGGCGGGGCGCCGGATGCGCGTGGAACCGCACGCGCAAGGACTCCACCTGAGGAAAGGCCACGCGGGCCCGGTGACGGACGGGTTCGGTGATCTCCAGACGGGCGTAGCGGGTGAGCAGCTGCCCGAAGACGATGTGCGCCTGTAGGTTCGCCAGGCGCCAGCCGAGGCAGAAGTGCGTGCCCAGCCCGTACGCCATGGGCGCGGGCCCCTTGCGGAGGATGTCGAACTTCTCCGGGTCGGTGTAACGCTCCGGGTCGCGGTTGGCCGCCGCGATCCAGACCATGACCCTGGAGCCGGCCGGAATCTCCGCTCCGCCCACCCGTACCGCCTCGGCCGTCGTGCGGGGGATCATGTGGGCCGACGGCATGTAGCGCAGCACCTCCTCCGTCGCCTGCGGGAGCAGCGAGGGATCGGCGCGCACCAGGTCGGCCTGGTCGGGATGGTCCGCGAACAGCCGGATGCCGTTGGTCATGAAGAACGTGGTGGTCTCGCTGCCCGCGGCGATGATCATGTGGCACATCTGCACCAGCTCGTCGAAGGAGAGGCGCTCTCCCTCGTCCTCGGTGTCGATCAGCGCCGAGACCAGATCGTCGCCGCGCTCCCGCTGCTTGCTGCGTACGTGGTCGGCGAAGTAGTCGTCGAGGAACTTCGCCGCTTCGTCGGCCTTGCGCAGTTCGGTGGCGGTCATGCCCGGCTCGAAGGTCCGCTGGAAATCGCGGATCCTGTCGCGCAGCAGCGGTGCCTCGTCCTGCGGGACGCCGATGAGGTTGGCCACGACGCTGAGCGCGAGCGGGAAGAACACGTCGTTGCAGACGTCGCCGCCGCCCGCCGCCGCCAGCGGCTCGATGAGCTCGTCGAAACGGCGCTCGATGAAGGCCCGGTGCTCGTTCACCCGCTTCTCGGTGAACGCCCGGTTGGTGATCCGGCGCAGCCTGGTGTGCTCGGGCGGGTTCGTCCACAGCATGTTGGCGGCGAGCTTGCGCAGCGCCTGGTGCTGCTCCCAGTCGCCGGTGAAGCGGCCGGCCATGAAGGTGTGGATGTCCTTGTTCACACGCTTGTTGCGCAGGAACTCGTCGACGTCGTCGTAGCGGGTGAGCACCCAGGTGCCCATGGTGCTGTGGTGGACGGGCGCGGCTTCCCGCAGTCTGCGGTAGCGCGAGAAGGGGTCGGCCAGGCCTTCCGGGGAGAACAGCAGCTCGGCGAAGGCTTCGTTGGCGGCGTGTTCGGCCGTGGCGTCCGGCCGGGCCATGTCGGTCGTCATCGTAGAACCTCGATGCTCATTCGGGGATGGACGTCTCAACCACGTGCAGGAGCTGCCCCGCCGGGGCGATGCCCTCCAGCTTCAGCCCGGCCCGCTCGACGAGTCCGGCCACACCCTGCCTGGTGTGCCTCCTGCCGTTGGTGTTGAGCAGGAAGAGCAGATCGATGCCGGTGGCATAGCGGACCTCGGGGCTGTCGTCGATGAGGTTCGTGACGATGAGGACGCGGCTGCCGGGCCGCCCGGCCCGAGCGGCGTTGCGCAGCGCGGTCACGGTCCGGTCGTCGTCCCACTCCAGGATGCTCTTGAACTGGTAGACGTCCGCCTCGGCGGGGATGTCCCGCAGGCAGTCGCCGGCGACCACCCGGGAGCGTCCGGCGAGCGCCCCGTCGGGCCGCAGCCGCGGATCGGGATCGGCGATGGCGGCGGGCAGGTCGACCAGCGTGCCGTGCAGGTGCGGGTTGGCCTCCAGGATGGTCGCAAGGGTGTATCCGCGCCCGCCGCCGACATCGGCGAACGTCTTGACGTCGCTCAGGTCGAGCGACTCGGCGATGGCCGCGGAGGTCAGCGTGGAGAGCTCCGTCTGCGACTTGTTGAAGACCTCGGTCGAGTCCTGCCACTTCTTGTGCAGATGCGCGAAGAACTCCTCGCCGTACCGCTCCTCGAAGTGGCCGCGTCCGGTGCGCACCGCGGCTTCCAGGTCGGGCCACAGCTCCCACACCCACGGCTCCGTGACCCACTGGACCCAGTACTTCAGCCGTTGCGGGTGGTCCTCGCGCAACAGCCTGGAGGTCGGCGTGTGCACGATGCCGTCGGCGGTTTCGTCGAAGACGCCGTAGCACCGCAGGGTGCGCAGCAGGCGCAGCAGCACCGCGTCGTCGACCTGGAGCGTCCGGGCGAGCTCGCCGACCGGGACTGGGATCTCGCCGAGCGCGTCGGCGACGCCGGTCCGAACGGCGGCACGCAGCGCCGCCGGCGCGGCGGAGGCCAGCGACAGGTCACGCAGTGCTGTGACGGGCGAGGTGCCGCCGCCGTCGGCGGGCGGAGTACTCCTGATCATGGGCATTCACTATTCCTGTTCGAACGCTCGGTTTCTTTCCGTAGAAAGCAGGCATCGACGGCGATGACGGACTCCCACCCCATGTGTGACGGAATTCTTCGCGCCGCACATGATGAAAGGCAGTCCACTGCCGCACAGGTCACAGGATGGAGCCGCTCGTTAGAGGAGGGCTCGATTCTCACTAATAAGGCGGCAAGGCGGAAAGCACTCGCTCTTGCCCGGCACCAATAATTCCGTTAGATATTTCGGGAAGCGAATTCTCACGAGAGTGGAAGGTGTGCCGTGGAATCCAAACTGTTGCGCAATGGTCTCGTCATCGACACGGAGCCGGAGCCGGTCGCCCATCCCGGCTGGGACGTCCTGATCGAGGACGGCCGGATCGCCGCGGTCGGCCCGGACCTGGCCGCCCCCGAGGGGGCGAGCGTGATCGACGCCACCGACCGGATCGTGCTCCCCGGGTTCGTGGACACCCACCGCCACGTCTGGCAGTCCGTGCTGCGCTCCATCGCGGTGGACGTCGACCTGCCCGACTATTTCCAGCTGGTACGCCAGCAGCTCGGCCCGCGGTTCCGGCCCCAGGACGTGCGGGCGGCCAATCTGCTCGGCGCGCTGGAGTGCCTGGACTCGGGCGTCACCACGGTGCAGGACTTCGCCTACGCCCGTGCGGACCGCGTGGACAGCGACGGCTTCGTGCCGGGGTTCGACCTCGACTACGCCGAGGCCGCGCTGGACGGATTGCGTGCGGCCGGCATGCGTGCCGTATTCGCCTACCTGCTCACCCCGCAGCACCAGGCGGAGGTGCACCGAGCCCGCGAGCTCATCCGGCCCGGTGAGTCGCTGCTCACGATGGCGGCCGCCTCGCTCGGCCCGTCGAACCAGGAGCTGGACGCGGTCAGCGCGGACTGGAAGCTCGCCGACGAACTCGGCCTGCCGATCGTCACGCATGTGGCCAGCGGACCGGTCAACGAGCGGCCGATCGAACTGCTGCGGGACAACGGTCTGCTCCGTCCGGACACTCTCTTCGTGCACGGCAACTCGCTGGCCGACGACGAGCTGTCGATGATCGCGGACTCCGGGGGCGCCGTCTCGATCACCCCGGCGGTGGAGGCCCGCCTCGGCCACGGCGGTCCGCTCATCGGCCGGCTGCGTGCCGCGGGCACCACCACGGGGCTCGGCGTGGACGTGGTGACCACGGTGGGCGGCGACTTCTTCTCCGTGATGCGCGCCGGTCTGCTGACCAGCTATCTGGTTCCCGGCCCGCACCTGAGCCCGGCCGACCTGCTGCGGATCGCGACCCTCGACGGCGCCAGGGCGCTCGGCCTCGGCGACCAGGTCGGTTCCCTGCGGGTGGGCAAGCAGGCGGACATCATGCTGTTGCGGGCCGACGACGTGAATCTGGCCGGCGCGCACGACCCGATCGGTGCGGTCGTCAGCTCCGCACACCCCGGCAACGTGGACACCGTCCTGGTGGCCGGCCGGGTCGTGAAGCAGAACGGCGTGCTGCTCCACCACGACCTCGACGCCGTGCGCGCGCAGGGCCGGGCGGCCGCGGACCACGTCACCGGCGGTCAGTCCCTCGCCTCCTGACCTTCCTCCGGGACGCGGCACCCCGCGTCCCCGGCATGTCCGCGCCGTCCGGACGGCCGGTCCCGGGTGACCGGGCCGCGCCGTCCGGACGGCCGCTGCGGACCGTATTCCTTGTCCCGGAGGTCCTGACGGAAATTCCCGGGCTTCAGGCACATGCCGGCAATTGAGCGGCGCTTGAGCCGCGAGCATCACGTCCGTTGAGCCGTGAACCCTACATTTCGCATGAACAGGAACACCGTCCGAAGAATTCATCACAGCGCGGAGGCCACGCAAATGAATGGCACACACCTGCCCGGTGGCACCTCATGAATCGTCGCGTCGTCATCACCGGAATGGGAGTGCGGGCACCGGGATCGCGGGGAAAGGACGGGTTCTGGGATCTGCTTTCCTCCGGCCGTACGGCAACCCGGCGCATCTCGTTCTTCGACCCCTCGCCGTACCGGTCGCAGGTCGCGGCGGAAGTGGATTTCGACCCCGCGGCAGAGGGCCTTTCCCCTCGTCAGATACGGCGGATGGACCGGGCCACGCAGCTCGCGGTGGTGGCTGCCCGTGAGGCGGTGGCGGACAGCGGCATCGATCTGGACGCCGTGTCGCCGTACCGGGTGGGCGTGAGCCTGGGCAGTGCGGTGGCGGCGGCGACCAGCCTGGAGCAGGAGTACCTGGTGCTGTCCGACTCGGGCCGGAACTGGGAAATGTCGACCGACCACCTGTCGCCGCACATGTTCGACCACATGGTCCCCAGCGTCATGCCGGCCGAGATCGCCTGGGAGTTCGGTGCGGAGGGGCCGGTCGCGATGGTCTCGGACGGCTGCACCTCCGGGCTCGATTCCGTCGGGCACGCCGTCTCGCTGATCCGCGAGGGCAGCGCCGACGTCATGATCGCGGGGGCCACCGACACCCCGATCACCCCGATCGTGGTCGCCTGCTTCGACGCGATCAAGGCCACCACCACCTACAACGACGATCCCGCCCACGCGTCGAAGCCGTTCGACGGCACCCGTAACGGCTTCGTGCTCGCCGAGGGCTCGGCCGTCTTCGTCCTGGAGGAACTGGCCGCCGCCCGGCGACGCGGCGCGCATGTCTACGCCGAGGTCGGCGGCTTCGCCACCCGCTGCAACGCCTACCACATGACCGGTCTGAAGGCCGACGGCCGGGAGATGGCGGAGGCGATACGGGCGGCGCTCGCCCAGGCGCGGGTGCCCGCCTCCGAGGTGGACTACGTCAACGCGCACGGTTCGGGCACCAAGCAGAACGACCGGCACGAAACGGCGGCGTTCAAGCGGAGCCTGGGCGAGTACGCCTACAAGACGCCGGTCAGTTCGATCAAGTCGATGGTGGGGCACTCGCTCGGCGCCGTCGGCTCGATCGAGATCGCCGCCTCGCTCCTCGCCATGGCACACCACGCCGTGCCGCCGACGGCGAACCTGCACGTGAGTGATCCTCAGTGCGATCTGGACTACGTCCCGAACACGGCGCGCGAGCACCGGACCGACACCGTCCTCACGGTCGGCAGTGGCTTCGGCGGCTTCCAGAGCGCGATGATCCTGAACCGGCCGGACCGGGGGGCCGCATGAGCGTGATCACCGGCCTGGGCGTGGTCGCGCCGAACGGCGTGGGCGTCGAGGAGTTCTGGGCGGCCACCCTGGCGGGCCGCAGCGGCATCGGCGAGCTGGACCGCTTCGACACCTCGGGCTGTCCGGCCCGCCTCGCCGGTCTCGTGAACAACCTCGATCCGGCGCACCACCTGCCCAGCAGGCTGCTCTCGCAGACGGATGTGTCCACCCGTCTCGCCCTGATCGCCGCCCGGAGCGCCATCGAGGACGCCGGAGTGGACACCTCGGCCATGACCGACTACGACATGGGTGTCGTCACGGCGAATGCCTCGGGCGGATTCGACTTCACCCACCGCGAGTTCAAGAAGCTGTGGAGCAGGGGCCCTGAGCACGTCAGCGTGTACGAGTCGTTCGCCTGGTTCTACGCGGTGAACACCGGCCAGATCTCCATCAGGCACGGGATGCGCGGGCCGTCCATGGCGCTGGTCGCCGAACAGGCGGGCGGCCTCGACGCCTTGGGGCAGGCCCGGCGGACCGTCCGGGCCGGCACGCCGCTCGTGGTCTGCGGCGGGGTCGACTCCGCACTCGACCCGTGGGGCTGGGCATCCCATCTCTCGGGCGGGCGGGTCAGTACCGACCCGGACCCGGCCACCGCGTACCGGCCCTTCGACCGCCGCGCCACCGGACACGTGCCCGGCGAGGGCGGCGCGATCTGCGTGCTGGAGGACGCCGAGGCGGCCCGCACACGAGGGGCCCGCGGCTACGGGGAGATCGCCGGTTACGCGGCCACCTTCGACCCGCCCCCCGGCTCCGGGCGCCCGCCGGGTCTCGGACGGGCCGCGCGGCTCGCCCTGGCCGACGCGGGACTGGGCCCGGAGGCGGTGGACGTGGTGTTCGCCGACGCGGCGGGCCTGCCGTACCTGGACCGCGCCGAGGCGCAGGCGCTGCGGGAGCTCTTCGGCGTCCGCGGAGTCCCGGTCACCGCCCCCAAAGCCCTGACCGGCCGTCTCTTCTCCGGCGGCGGCGCCCTCGACGTCGTCGCGGCCCTGATGAGCATGCGCCACGACGTGATCCCCCCGACTTCCGGGACCACATCGGTGCCGGACGACTACGGCCTGGACCTCGTCGTCGCGGAGCCCCGGTCGGCGCCGGTGCGGACCGCCCTGGTCCTGGCCCGGGGCCGCTGGGGGTTCAACGCCGCCACCGTCATCCGTCCCACCCAGAACAGGAGCCAACCATGACCAAGTTGATGACCATCGGCGAACTGCACGGCATCCTCATCTCCTGCGCCGGCGGTGCGGAGACCGCCGCCTCGCACGCCGAGATCGCCGACGCCTCGCTCGACGACCTCGGCTACGACTCGCTGGCCCTCATCGAGACGGCTACCAGGCTCAAGGTCGACCACGGCGTGGTCATACCCGACGAGCACCTCAGCGACGTGAGCACCCTCGGCGAGCTCCTCGGCCTGGTCAACGAACGCATCGCGGGAACCGGCCATGGCTCTCGGAGCGCAGACGCACCGCAAGGAGAAGAGTTGACGAACCCGGCATCCGCCCCTTCGCTCTACGAGCGCCTCGGGGGCGCCAATGGAATCGCCCGCGTGATGGACGTCCTCGTGGAACGGCTCTTCGACAACGTATCGGCCAACCAGAACGCCGACGTGGTGAAGATGCACGACAAGGTGAGCCGCGCGGGTTTCAAGTTCATGGTCACCGCATGGTCCGTCGAGGAAACGGGCGGTCCCAAGATCTACCCGGGCAAGGACATGTGGGCGGCCCACGCCAACATGGTCGCGACCGAACGCGACTGGGACGTGGTGGCGCTGGAGATCGCCGCCACGCTGAGTTTCTGCGGGGTCCCCGAGCAGGAGAGCAAGGAGTACATGGCCATCATCGACAGCTACCGGGACATGGTGCTCGACGCCGCGTCGGAGGAGCGCCAGCGGGCCGTTGCCCAAGGCGCATGACATCCGCGAGGGCCTGAGACCAGCGCTCACCGGCCACCGCCGGCCCGCGAGGGCGGTCGGTGGCCGGTCTCCGTATGTCCTTCGCGTGCCGTGTCCGGGACACGGTCAGCGGGGGGCGGGAGCCGCTTCGGGAACGGCCTGGCCCCGGTCCACCTCCTCGAACAGTGCCGCGGCCCGCGTGGCGGTGCCCTTGGCCCAGCGTCCGGTGCTGAGCAGGCACAGGGCGAGCATCGCGACGCCGAGCCCGATCGCGAGCCACCACACGCCCTGCTCCGCGTCGGTGTACGCCGATCCGCCGTGGGCCACGGCCGCCCCCACGATCGTTCCGGAGATACCGACGCCGATGGTCGTGCCGGTCTGCCGTGCCGCGGAGATCAGCGAGGTGGCCACTCCGGCCATCGAGCGGGGCATCCCGGAGACGGCCGTGTTGGTGATCGGCGGGTTTCCGGTGCCCAGGAAGAGGCCGAAGAGGAGGAAGACCGCAAGCACCACCGGCATCGGTGTGCCCGGCGCCAGCCAGAGCGAGGCCAGACCGCCCAGAGCCAGCGCGGAGCCGGAGACCAGCAGCGGAATCCTGGGCCCGGACGCGGCGACGAGGCGACCGGTGTACGGGGACAGGAAGGCGATCAGCCCGCCGACCGGGAGCAGGCTCAGGCCGGCCGTCAGCGCCGACATCCCGCGGACGCTCTGCAGATACTGGGTGGTCACGAACAGGAACGCGCTGAACCCGCACAGGGCGAACATCGCCATCAGGATCGCCGAGCTGAAGGGCACGCTGCGGAACAGCCTCAGTTCGAGGAGCGGATCGGCGCGCCGCAGCTCGTAGGCCACGAGGCCCACCACGCTGAGCACCGCGACGGCGAGCAGCCCGAGGATGACCGGCGAGGACCAGCCCAGCCGCCCTGACTCGATGGTCGCGAAGACCACGCTGCCGAGCAGCAGGACCATCAGGATCTGCCCCACCGGGTCGAACCGGCGCACCCGGGGCGTACGGGACTCGGGTACGAACAGCGCGGTGAGGACGATCGCCGCGGCCACGATCGGCACGTTGATCCAGAAGATGGACGTCCAGCCGAAGCTGTCGACCAGGGCGCCGCCGATGATCGGTCCCAGCGCGAGCGACAGTCCGGTGATGGAGCCGAAGACACCGATGGCCTTGGCCCGCTCGGCCGGATCGGTGAAGACGGTGGCGACGATCGCCAGCGCGACCGGGTTGAGCATCGTGCCGCCGAGGCCCTGAAGCGCGCGCGCCGCGATGAGCCAGTCGATGCTCGGCGCCAGGCCGCACAGCAGCGAGCCGAGCCCGAAGACGGCCAGACCGAACTGGAAGGACCGCCGCCGGCCCACCCGGTCGGCGGTCGATCCGGCGAGGACCAGGAAGCTGGCCAGCACGAGGGTATAGGCGTCGACCGTCCACTGCAGACCGGACACCGAGGTCTTCAGATCGGTGCGGATGCTCGGCAGCGCGACGTTGACGATGGAGATGTCCATGACCACGACGATCACGCTGGCGCAGCACACCGCGAGTACCAACATCCTTCTCCTGCGGCTCAGTTCAGGAGCAGCGGGAGGATCGGAAAAGGTTGTTGTTGTCATACAGGCAACGCTACGATCTAGACCATGCTCGAAGTCAAGGCGGAACACATCCCGGAAACAGGCCTGACGATCGGGGAGGCCGCTCGCCGCACCGGCGTCAGCGTGCACACCCTGCGCTACTACGAACGGGTGGGCCTGGTCGTCTCCGCCATCGACCGCACCTCGGGCGGCCGACGGCGCTATCACCAGCTCGACCTCGACTGGATCAACGTCTGCACCAGGCTACGGGCCACCGACATGCCCATCAGGACCATCCGGCTCTACGCCGAGCTCGTCACCGCGGGCCCCGGCAACGAGCAGGAACGGCTCGCGCTGCTGGAGTCGCACCACGCCGACGTGGCCACCCGGATCGCCGAGCTCCAGGACAACCTCAAGATCGTCGACCACAAGATCGGCGTCTACCGGGGCAGACTCGCCGCCGGCGACGCCGACCAGCTGTGGGCCCCCAATCGCCTGGCCGGCCGATGACAGCGCGGAACCCCGGTGGCGAGCCTCGCCGCACCGGGGTCCCGCGCCGCTGTTCCCCTCAGCGCTCGCTGTCCAGGTAGGCCATCTGCCACTCCGCGTAACGCGTCCCGGAGACGGCTTCGGGAGGTGCGATCCGCTCCAGGGCCGCCAGGTCATCCGCACTGAGCTTCAGGTCGGCGGCAGCCAGCGACTCGGTGAGCTGGGCACGCGTCCGGGCACCGACGACCGGCACGATGTCCTGCCCCTGCGCGGCCACCCAGGCGATCGCGGCCTGGGTCACGGTGGCGCCGCGTTCCCCGGCGAGGGCGCGCAGCTTCTCCACCAGGGCCAGATTCCGTTGCAGGTTCTCGCCCTGGAAGCGGGGCGCGTGGCTGCGGAAGTCGCGGTCGGTGGTTTCCCGCTGCTGGGTCCAGTGCCCGGACAGCAGGCCGCGCGACAGCACCCCGTACGCCGTGATCCCCACGCCGAGTTCCCGGCAGGTCGGCAGGATGGCGTCCTCGATGCCGCGGGAGATCAGCGAGTACTCGATCTGGAGGTCGGCGACCGGGTGCACCGCGTGCGCGCGCCGCAGCGTCTCCACCCCGACTTCGGACAGGCCGATGTGCCGCACATAGCCCGCCTGCACCATCTCCGACAGCGCCCCGACGGTCTCCTCGATCGGCACGTTCGGGTCCACACGTGCGGGCCGGTACACGTCGACGTAGTCCGTGCGGAGCCGCTTCAACGTGTAGGAGAGGAAGTTCCAGGCGGCATCGGGCCGGCAGTCGAAACCGCTCCAGTGCCCGTCGGGCCTGCGCAGCCCGCCGAACTTCACGCTGATCTGTACGTCCTCACGCCTGCGACCGCGCAGCGCCTCGTGGATGAGCAGTTCGTTGTGCCCCATGCCGTAGACATCGCCGGTGTCCAGCAGGGTGACCCCGCCGTCCAGCGCGGCGCGGATGGTGGCGACGCTCTCCGCCTCGTCCGCCGGACCGTAGTTGTCGGACATGCCGAGACAGCCCAGGCCCAGCTCCGAGACCTGGGGGCCGTTCGTACCCAACCGTCGTGACTCCATGTCAGCCTCCTTAGGGCTTCGAAGCTAGGCAGCGGGGTTAGAAGATTTCTCAATCGCCGCTCGAGCGGCGATTGAGCGGCACGGGAAATCGTGGCGCCCATGCCGAAAACGATGACGCACGCGGAACTGTACGCAGAGGTACAGAACTTCTACGCCCGGCAGGTCCGCCTGCAGAACGACGGACACACACAGGAATGGGCCGCCACCTTCACGGAGGACGGCCGACTCGTCCACGAACCGGAGAACGCGGTGGTCCACCGCGTCGGCAAGGGGGTGTTCCGAGGCCGGGCCGAACTGCTGAGCACCATGCGGGGCCTCCACAAGAAGCTCACCGACGCCGGGATCCAGCAGCGGCATCTGTACACCATGCTCACGGTCGAACCGCGGGACGACGCGACGGTCGAGGCGAGCTACTACTCGCTGGTCTTCAGGATCAGGCCGGGCCAGAAGCCCGCGCCCGAGGTGAGCTGCCCCACGCACGACGTACTGGTACGCGGCGAGAACGGAGAGCTCCTGGTCAGCTCCCGCACCATCACCCACGACGAGTGCGCGTAGGAGCATCGATGGCGAACCGACAGGCAGCGCTCGACAGTCCACCTCACACCGCCCACCGTTCCGGGCCGGGCGGCTTCCGCCCCGACATCCAGGCACTGCGTGCCCTGGCCGTGGGCCTGGTCGTCCTCAACCACCTGTGGCCGACCCGTGTCACCGGCGGCTACATCGGCGTCGACGTCTTCTTCGTCATCTCCGGATACCTCATCAGCAGCCACCTGATCCGCGAGATCGACGGGACCGGACGTATCCGGATCGCGCGCTTCTACGCGCGGCGGGTGCGCCGCCTGCTGCCCAACGCCTTCCTGGTGCTGGCCGCCGTCGTCGCCGCCACCTTCCTCATCGTCCCGCACGCGCGCTGGGCGGCCTACGGCCACGAGGTGATAGCCGGCGCCCTGTACTGGGAGAACTGGCTGCTCACCGCGGAGTTCTGGTCGCATCCCGTGGACTTCACCCACTTCACCGCGGTGACCAGCTACTGGTCGCTCTCGGTCGAGGAACAGTTCTACCTGTGCTGGCCCCTGCTGCTGCTCCTGCTGTTCAAATTGCGCTCGCCCCGTGCGCGGTTCACGAGCGTCGCGGCCGTGGGGCTGGCCTCGCTGGCCGGCTGCGTCTACCTCACCGCGGTCGCCAAGGATCCGGCGTACTACGTCACGCCGATCAGGGTGTGGGAGTTCGTGATCGGCACGCTGATCGCGCTGGGCGGGACACGGCTCGCGCTGCCGAAGGCCGCGGCCGAGACGGCCTCGCTGCTCGGCTTCGCCGCGATCCTGGGCTCGGCGGTGTTCTTCAGCGGAACGACCGAGTTCCCCGGCGTCATCGCGTTGCTCCCGACCCTGGGAACCGGCCTGGTCATCGCGGCCGGCGTCGGTCCGGGCCGGCGGTGGCACACCCCACTGACCTCACTGCCACCCGTGCAACTGCTGGGCGACATCAGCTACTCGCTGTATCTGTGGCACTGGCCGATGGTCGTCATCGTGCCGTTCGCCATGCCCGGCGGTGTACTCACCCTCTCGGCGCGCCTGAGCATCGTGGCGGCGTCGCTGGTGCTCGCGTACCTGTCGAAGCGGCTGGTCGAGGATCCGGTCCGCACCTGGCCCCGCCTCGTCGGCAGCGTCCGGCTGACCTTCGTCTGCATGGCGGCCGGGATGGCCGCGGTCTGCTTGGCGGCCTTCGCTCTGCTCCGGAGCTGAACCGGGCGCGGTCACAGCCCTCCCGCACCACGGTTTAGCCGAGTTTGAGCACCGCTCCAAGCCCGGACCGCACCATCGGAATCGGATTTTCCGCCGGTCCGCAGGACTCAGAACTCGGAACTCGGAACTCAGAACTCAGAACTCAGGACTCAGGACCAGTGAGACCGCGGACCAACAGTGAGCGAGGAGCAGTCATGAGCGAGGAAGTCCCGCTGAGCCATTCGTCGATCGGGAATCGGCCCGAGGAATCCGTCGTGCTGACGGATGCCATGGTGAAGGAACCGATCTTCATGATCAATTGCTTCACCGTTCCGGACGGTCAGGGGGAAACCTTCCTGACGCGCTGGAAGGACAACGTCCGGGCCATGGCCAAGCAGCCGGGATTCATCCGTTCGCGCATGTACCGGGCGCTCGACCCCGGCGCCATGGTGAGTTTCATTAATTTCGTGCAGTGGGGCAGCGGAGAGGCGTTGCACGAGGCGCGGAAGAACGAGGAATGGCGGGCAGCCGTCCAGCGCATGCTGGACGACGAAAACCTCCAGGTCACCCCCCGGCCGATGGTGTACGTCCCCGCCCTGGTCGTCAACGCCGGTGACGAGCTGTAACCGAATGTCCCGGAAAGCCAACACTCAGAGAGGAACCGGTGCAATGACCGCAGAATCCACGCTCGCACGATTCACCGAGTACATGGCGGGGCCCGCACGGTTCATGAACATCGTGAGCCTGCACGAACTCGGTCTCATCTCCGCACTCCGGGAGACCCCCGGCATGACCGCGGCCCAGCTCGCAGGCGTCATCGGTGGCACCCCGGACGCCGTCGAACAGCTCCTGCTCCTGCCCGTCAAGGAGAGCTTGGTCGGATACGACGAGGCATCGGGCGGCTACACCCTGGACCGGCTCGCGGACGTCCCCGAGAACGACCTCCAGCGCGTCTTCACCCTCATGAACATGATCAAGGTCGTCATGCTCCGGCAGGTGTTCTACCTCAGCGACAGCGTCCGGACCGGCTCGCTCGTCGGGCTCAAGGAGCTCTACGGATTCGACGGCAACCTGTACGAGGCCGTGGCCGAGCACAAGGATCTGCGCGAGTCCTGGGCGACGCTGATGGACAACGTCACCGCGCACATAGACCCCTGGTTCTTCGACAACGTAGACATCCCTTCGGGCGCGCGGGTGCTCGACCTGGCCGGCAACACCGGCCTGGGAGCGGTCCTGACCTACCGTTCGAAGACCTCGCCAGGTCTCCACGTGGCCACCTTCGACCTCCCCGAGAAGGAGACAGAGTGCCTGGAGAACTTCAAGGCCCACGGGGTGGAGGAACACTGCTCCTTCATCGGAGGTGACGTCTTCACCAGCGTCCCCAAGGGCTTCGACGTCGTACAGATCAAGCACTTCCTGGACATGTTCGACAAGGCGGAGGTGTTCAGGATCCTGAAGGGGGTGCACCGTTCGCTGGAGGTCGGCGGCCAGGTCAACATCCTGGTGCCCGTGTACCCCGAGGCCCCGCGGGAGTCCAGCGCCGTCGACATCGACTTCTTCCCCGCCTTCTTCCTCGGCTGCACGATGGGCCAGGGAGGGCCGCAGAAGATGTCGGCCTACCGGAGCTGGCTCGAGGAGTGCGGCTTCGAGGTCACCAGGACGGTCGCCCAGGATCCCGCCAAGCTCCTGCCGGGCACCTTCGTCGTGCACGGCATCCTGAGTGCGAAGAAGGTCGCCTGACATGACCCGGCCGGTCCGGGTGGGGGTCCATCTGTGGCCCGGAGGGGCGCCGGACTACGCCGCTTGGCGCGCGGCGGTCCTGCGGGCCGAGGATCTCGGCGCCGACGCCGTCTTCGGATACGACCACTTCCATCTCCCCGCCGTCCGGCGCGTGCCGACCGGTGTCGTGCTGGAGCCGGTACAGCCGGATGTCGTCCATTTCGAAGGCTGGACCGCCCTCGCGTCCTGGGCGGAAATCACGACCAGGACCGAACTCGGCCTGCTCGTCACCGGAATCGGCTACCGCAACCCCGACCTCCTCGCCGACATGGCCCGCACCGTGGACCACATCAGCGGGGGCCGGGTCATCCTCGGCGTCGGCGCGGGCTACTACGAGAAGGACTACTCGGTCTACGGCTGGGACTACGGGACCGTCCGTTCCCGGATGGACCTGTTCGCCGACGGGCTGCGGCGGATCGAACACCGGCTGGAGCACCTGGTGCCACAGCCGCTGCGCCCGATCCCCGTCCTCGTCGGCGGCGCCGGGGAGCGCCGCACCCTGCCGCTCGTCGGGCGGTACGCCGACATCTGGCACAGCACCCTGGACGTGGGGACCTTCCGCCGCAAGAACGACCTGGTCAAGGAGTACGCGCGGGCCTCGGGCCGCGATGAAGGGGCCATCGAGCGGGCCTGTACCTGGACGGGTGCCACCCGCGCGGACGAACTGCTCGCAGAGGGCGTCACCCTGTACATCGCGGAGGTCAAACCCACCGGCACGGGCTACGACCTCACGCCCCTGCGGGAGGCACTGGCCTGGCGGGATTCCCACGCCTGACACCACAACCGCGGTCTGCGACGACGCGCCTCGCCGCTTGCCGGCAGTACGGCCGTGTGCGGGCCGGACCGGCCGCGCCCGGATGGCCCGCGGCGTGACCGGCCGCCGGCAGAAAGGGCAAGCAGCCCGACAAGCGGGTCGCTGAGCCGCTCCGCCCGCGCGAGCACTCCCACGGCTCGCGCGCCCGCTCTCCTTCATCCGGTCCGAGAGGCGGTGTCGGGCATCCGGCCTGTGCGGGAGCACCTCGTACTGCTGTCCCCGTCGGCGCTCCAGAGGGGCTCCGCACCCCCCACGGAGGCCGTCACGATCACCGACACGGTTCCGATGTCCGGCTCTTCGGCCTGGCGGGCTCCGGCGGCCGTGCAGACCAGTTGGCTGAGGGAGAAGCGTCTGGAGAGAAGTTTGATGGCCGCCGCGAACTGTGGCCTGGTGGCAAAGTCCAGTTCGATCCGCACCCCGGCGCCCTCGGTCCGGACCGTCGGACCGTTCGCCGGAGCCGGAAGCCCGGTGGCCAGGCCCTCAAGCCGTTCCGCACTGTCCGGACCGTGGAACACGGCTGCCACGGCCGCCTCGACATCGGTCCGCCCGGCGACCTTGCGGGGGACCGCGGTCAGGACACGGTTCTTGAGGAAGTAGACCGTTGTGGTCGACCGGATGCCGGTGGCGGGCTCCCCCGAATCCACCACACCGGTCGTGGGAATGCCGCAGGCGCAGAGCAGGAACGCTGCCGCGACCAGCAGCACGGGCCGGGCGACCCGGTGGGCGGGCCTCATGAGTGGCTCCCCTGCCGGGGTTCGGACGGTTTCTCGTCGGGCCACAGCGGGAGTTCGACGGTGAAGACGGCGCCGCCGTGCGGACCGTTCGCCGCGTCGACGGTGCCGCCGTGCAGGTGGACGTTCTCCGAGGTGATGGCGAGACCGAGACCGCTGCCCTCGGTCCTGGTGCGGGCGGCGTCCGATTTGTAGAAGCGGTCGAAGACGTGGGGCAGGACGCTTTCGGGGATGCCCGGTCCGCTGTCCAGCACCTCGATGACCGCCCGCCGTCCCGTGTCCGGGTGTTCGCGCGCGTACAGCCGCAGCCGTACGGGGCGCGCTCCGTGGCGCAGCGCGTTTCCGACCAGGTTCGCGACGACCACGTCGAGGCGGCGCGGGTCGAGACGGCCGCGGATCTCGCCGGGTCCGGGCAGCTGGGTGTCCACCGTCTCCAGCCAGGCACGGGAGGCGAGGGTGCGGCGGATGGAGTCGGCGACGTCGATCTCGTCCAGGTGCAGTCCGGCCGCACCCGCGTCGAAGCGGGAGATCTCCATCAGGTCCTCCACCAGGCGGGCCAGCTTGACGGTCTCCTCGCTGATGAGCCGAACCGCGGTGGCGGTGTCGGGGGCGAGCTGGGCCGCGTCCTCGTCGAGGATGTCGGTGACCGCCGACATGGCGGCCAGCGGGGTGCGCAGTTCATGCGATACGTCGGCGGCGAAGCGGCGGGCACGTGCCTCCATGCGGCGCAGCTCGGCCACCGACTCCTCCAGGGCCGCCGCCGTCTCGTTGAAGGTGTGGGAGAGGTCGGCGAGTTCGTCGGTGCCGTTGACGGCGAGCCGGGTGTCCAGGTGCCCCTCGGCGACGCTGCGGGTGGCGCGGCTCAGCTCGCGTACCGGCCGCAGCACGCCGCGGGCGGCCAGCAGGGCGAGCAGCACAGCGAGGATCAGCGCGGGGACGGTGGCCCGCTCCACGGCTGGGACCAGGGCCTGCACGTAGTCCCGTTCGTTGGTCTGCGGCACCGTCAGGAAGACATCGAGGCCGGAGGCGGCGGAGGTGGGCTGCTGCCTGGTGCCGAAGGTGACCGGCAGGCCGACGACCAGTGCGGGCCGGCCGCGCGTCGTCACCCGCTGGAAGACGGTGCTCCCGCGGGAGCTCACGGCCTCGCGCAGGTCGGGTGTCAGCTCGCTGAACCGGTCCTGCCGTGCGGAGGTGGCGCTGAGCTTGCCGTAGGTGGCCAATACGCGCCAGTTTCCCGACGGTTCGGAGTCGGCCAGGTTCATCGCGAACACATCCAGTTCGACCTGGCTCGGGGGATAGGCGAGGGAAGCGGCGAGGCCGTTGACATGGTCGCGGAACTGCTGGATCACGGTGTCCTGGCTCTGTTGGAGCACCCCCGTGCGTGCTTCCCGGAAGGTCAGGGCGCCGGTGGTCAGGGTGGCGACGCAGGCGACCAGCAAGAAGGCCACCATCAGCCGGCCGCGCAGGCCGCGCAGCAGCCGTGGAGCCCTCACCGGGACATGAACCGATAGCCGAAACCGCGCACGGTCCGGATGTAGTACGGCTGCCCCGGGGGCTCGCCCATCTTGGTGCGCAGCCGCTTGACGCAGGCGTCCACCAGCCGTGAGTCACCGTGGTAGCTGTGCTCCCACACCGCTTCGAGGAGCTGCTGCCGGCTGAAGACCTGGCCGGGCGAGGCGGACAGGGCCAGCAGGAGCCGTAGTTCGGACGGGGCCAGCGCGACCGGCACGCCCCGGTGGGTGACGGTCAGTGAGGCCCGGTCGATGGCCAGTTCTCCGTGGGTCTCGATCCTCGGTACGCCGCCGTCGGCGGGTGGGCCGCCGACCCGCCGCAGAACGGCACGGATGCGGGCCTCCAGCACCCTGGCCTGTACGGGTTTGACGACGTAGTCGTCCGCGCCCGCCTCGAGTCCGATGACGATGTCCACGTCGTCGCCCCGGGCGGTCGCCATGATGACCGGGACCTGGTCGCCGGCGGCGCGGATGCGGCGGCACACCTCCAGTCCGGGCATGCCGGGCAGCATCAGATCGAGCACCACGACATCCGGCAGGAACGAGCGCAGCTGCTCCAGCCCGTCCTCGCCCGTCGCGGCACAGACGACGTCATGCCCCTGACGGCGCAGGGCGAGCTGGACGCCCTCACGGACGGCGCGGTCGTCTTCTATGAGCAGGACACGTGGCATGTGTCCAGTATCCGCACGAGAACGCCCAGGTCAGCGGCTGTTACCAGATGATCACATACTCGCGGGCCGCGCCTTCGGCGGAGCGGCTGTTGCCGTTTCATCACACTCCGGACCGGCTCCCATCACACCGTGCGCTCAGGATCAACCGCCATGACCGCACACCACGCGACGGCTTCGAGTCCCCGTTCCCGTTGTCCCGGCGCGGCAAGAGAAAAGGCCTGATCATGCATAAAGTCCGTATTTCCGTGGCCACCACCCTGGCAGTGGGTCTCCTGCCGCTCCTCGCCGCCTGCGGCGGTTCGAGCGACAAGGCCGGCGCGGACCCGGCCTCCTCGAACGCCGCGGACAGCAGCACCAAGAACGCCGACGGGGCCGTACAGCTCACCGTCCCGGGCGACGCGGATGACGCGACCAAGAAGAAGTACATCGAGCAGAACGCCATCTCGGCCTGCATGAAGAAGCAGGGATTCACCTTCACCCCGCACGTGGCGGCGGAGAGCGCCAGTACAAGCTGGATCGACGGCGAGGACTACGCGCTGGCGAAGAAGTCCCGGCAGAAGTACGGGTACGGCAACTACTCGACCGCCGTCTACCCGAACAGCTCCGACGCCCCCCACGCCGACGTGGCGGGAAGAGGGGCGGGAAAGGCGCTCACGCACGACGAGGACCAGAAGGGGCTCACCGCCTCCCAGCGGAAGGCGTACTCGGAGGCGCTGTCAGGGCCCCCGGCGAAGACCAAGGCGGAAGAAAAGATCGCCGGCTGCGAACTCGAGGGGTCGGAAGCGGCGAACGGACCGGCGCTCAGCGCGGCCGAGGAGGAGAAGGCGTGGAAGGACAGGCAGGAAGAGAACCGCGCCAACGGTCTTGAGCTCAACGGGGACACCCAACTGGTGGCACTTGCACAGGAGTTCGCCACTTGCCTGAAGGGGCAGGGCATCGCGGTCGCCACCACCCAGCCGACCGGCATCGTCGACATGGTCCGGCTGGCCCAGGTCGTGCCGGAGAACCACTTCACCATGGGCAAGGAAGCCGCTCTGCCGCTGCTCACCAAGGAGATCGACATCTCCCTGAAGGACCTGGAGTGCGGGAAGAAGTTCCGGGCCGCGTACTTCCCCAAGGAGAAGCTCCACCCGTACTGGGGCGAGGGCGCATGAGCCGGTTCAGCAGCCGTGAACAACTGGGCGCCCTGGTCGCCGGGGTCGTCCTGATCGGGGCGGGCGGCTGGTTCGCCGGTTCACAGGTGCACTCCCCCGCCGACGCCGCCGCCGCGCACCAGGCCCCGAAAGCCGGCCCGGTGACCGTAGCGGTGCGGCAGCAGTCCCTCACCGCGACCGTGGTGGCGACGGGGTCCGTCGAGTTCGCCTCGCCACGTCCGCTCTCGCTGGCCGGCTCCGTGGGCACCGGGGCGACGGCGGGCGACGGCGCGAGCGGCGAGGGGGAGCAGCGGATCACCAAGGCACCGGTCGCCGGGACCAAGGTCGAGGAGGGCGACGTACTGATGACGGTCAGCGGCCGTCCGGTACTCGCGCTGAGCGGTTCCGTACCGATGTACCGCGCCTTGGGACCGGGCGCCTCCGGCGGCGATGTGAAGCAGCTCCAGAGTGCGTTGCGGCGGCTCGGGTTCGACCCCGGAGCGATCAGCGGCGACTACCGCCAGGGCACCGCGGCGGCAGTCACCAACTGGTACACGAGCACGGGGTACGAAGCACAGAAGCCGAGCGCGGACGACCAGCAGCAACTGGGCCAGCTGCAACAGGCGGTGTCCGCCGCCCAGGAGGCGCTCCTCACCGCCACCGGCGACAGCGGAACGGAGACGGGCACGCAGGGCAGCTCCGGTTCACCGCACCCGCAGTCCAGCACCGACGCGCAGGTCCACCAACTGCAGCTCGGCTCCGCGCGCAAGACGCTGGACCTGGCCAACGCCGCCCTCAGCACCTTCCAGGCCTCCTACGGGACGAAGGTCCCGGCCGGCGAGGTCGTCTTCTTCCCGAAGCTGCCCGTACGGCTGAACAAGGTGACCGTGAAGACGGGGGACACCGTGTCCGGCCCGATCGGCACGGTCACCAGCTCCGATCTGGAGGTGCAGGCCACCGTCCCCGGCACGGACGCCGAACTGCTGAGGAAAGGCATGGCCGTCGAGCTGACGACGACGGACGGCAAGAAGGCACAGGGCACGGTGTCCGCGCTCGGCGCCGGCGCCGCGCCCTCGACGACGACGGACGACAGCGAGGGGAGCGCCGGGACGACTTCGCAGAGCACCGGGACCGGAGCCGCCGACGCCACCGGCACCGACACCGCCTCCGCCACCGGCACATCGGCCCCGGTCCAGCTGCGGATCTCCGTGACCGACCCCGGCGAACTGGCCGACGAGGCGGAGACCGCCGTGAAGGTGACCATCAAGATCGGCGCCTCGGACGGCAAGGTACTGGTCGTGCCGCTCGCCGCGATCCGGACCTCGTCGGACGGAAAGGCCCGGGTGCAGGTCGAGCGCGACGGCAAGGTGAGTGACGTCCACGTCACCGTAGGACTCTCCGCAGCGGGTCTCGTCGAGGTGAAGCCATCCGGCAGCACGCTCAAGCAGGACGACCAAGTGGTGGTCGGCGAGTGACCCCCGTACCCGACCCGGCCACCACCACGGCCACGCCCACCGTCGGTGCCGCACCGCAGGACGGCTCCGGCGGCCCGGACACCGTCATCGAACTCACCGACGTGAAGCGGACCTTCGACTCCGACCCGCCCGTTCACGCCCTGCGCGGGGTGAACCTGACCGTGCGGCGCGGCGAGCACCTGTCCATCGTCGGACCGTCCGGTTCCGGGAAGTCGACCCTGCTCAACACCCTCGGGCTGCTCGACCGGCCCACCACGGGCTCCTACCGTCTCGACGGGGTGGAGACCACAGGACTCGGTGACCTCGAACGCACCGCGCTGCGCGGCAGCCGGATCGGATTCGTCTTCCAGTCCTTCCACCTCCTGCCCTACCGGACGGTGGACGAGAACGTCATGCTCGCGGAGGCGTACCGCAAACCGCGCCCCGGGCGCGCACGCGGCACCCGCCTCACCCGCGCCCGCCAGGCACTGGAACGCGTGGGCCTCGGACACCGGTCGGGCTTCCGGCCGGACCGGCTGTCCGGCGGCGAACGCCAACGCGTCGCCATCGCAAGGGCCTTGATCGGCGACCCCGCACTCCTGCTCTGCGACGAACCCACCGGCAACCTGGACAGCGAGAACACCCTCTCCGTACTGGAACTCTTCGACGACCTGTGCGCCCAGGGCATGACCCTGGTCCTGATCACCCACGACGAAACGGTCAGCCGCCGAGCAGGACAGCGCGTCCGCATCACCGACGGCCACCTCACCCCGGAGGCCGAATGAAACGCACGGCCAGACCGAGGACGACCCCGGCCCCGGTCCCGGCACCGGCCGCCGGGGCCCGTATCGAACGCCCCTGGATGGACCCCAGAGACCTGTGGACAGAAGCCCTCGCCGGCGTCCTCGCCCGCCCGGTCCGGTCCGCACTGACCACACTCGGCACCGTGCTCGGCATCGCCACCCTCGTCATCACCATCGGAGTCGCCTCCACCGCGGGCAACCAGATCGTCGGCCGGTTCGACGCACTCACCGCGACCTCCGTGACCGTGACAGTGCCACCCCCGCCCGACGGTTCGGACGGCAAACCCCTGGTGGACTGGTCGGGCACCGACGCGGTCCGACGGCTGACCGGGGTGGAATCGGTCGCCGCCCTCGCCGACTCCGTCGCGACCAACAGCATCCAAGTACGGTCCAACGACGTCAAAGCACCCGGCGACGTCTCCGGCCAGACCCTGGCCGTGGTCGCCGCCTCCGCGGACCTTCCCACCGGGGTACGCGGCGCGATGGCCGGGGGGCGGTTCTACGACTCCGGCGACATCGGCCGGCACGCCCAGGTGGCGGTCCTGGGCGACCAGGCGGCACGGCTGCTGGGCATCAGCCGGGTGCAGGACTCCCCGGCGATCTTCTTCCAGGGCCAGTCGTACACCGTCATCGGCATCCTCGGCGGCATCAAGCGTGAGCAGCGCCTGTCCACCGCCGTGATGCTCCCGCCCACCACCGCCGCGGACCGCCTCGGCCTGCGCGACGTCACCCGCGTACTCGTCAACACCGAGATGGGAGCGGCCCGGCAGGTGGCACGCCAGACGCCGATCGCCCTGTCCCCCGGGCAGGAGAAATCCCTCACCGTCACCGCCCCGGCCGACCTGTCCAAGGCCCGCGACGGCGTCCAGAGCGACGTCAACGGCCTCTTCCTCGTCCTCGGCCTGGTCTCCCTCGTGGTCGGCGCGATCGGCATCGCCAACGTCACCCTGGTGACGGTGATGGAACGGGTCGGCGAAATCGGCCTGCGCCGCGCGCTGGGCGCGTCCAGACGACAGGTGGCCGGCCAGTTCCTCCTCGAGTCGACGACGATCGGTCTGCTCGGCGGCATCGTGGGCGCGGCCCTGGGCATCGCCGTCGTGGTGTGCGTCGCCGTCTTCAAACAGTGGACCCCGGTACTCGACCTGAGCCTCGCCTTCGGCGCCCCCGTGGCCGGAGCCCTCGTCGGCCTGCTCGCCGGCCTCTACCCGTCACTGCGCGCCGCCCGCATGGAACCGGTCGACGCACTGCGCGCACCCTCCTGAGGGGAGCCGGAGGACGGCTCTTCCGCGCTACGCCCCCGGCACAGGAAAAAGTCCAGGTCACGGGCTGGGTGACCTGGACTTCGCCGGAGCCCCCTATCGGATTCGAACCGATGACCTACGCATTACAGGACCGTGAGCGACCATGCCGCCGACTGCCGTGTAGTGCCAGCGGGTGATGTCGTGCCTGATCAGACGTGCGCGGCCCGGACCGCGCGCCACTGCGTCCGACTAAGGAGCCCCGCACCGTGCGCCCAGCTCACGGCGGACAGCACACCTTCGGTCTCGTGGGGTGACCGCGTTCGGCATCGGCCTGGCCCCGGAGACGGAGTCGTTCTGACGAGCCGTCACCAAAGAGAGCCAGGTTAGCTTTCAGGAGACAGATCATCTGGCCCGGCAAAAATGAGCTGAGTCACTTCGGGGCCGTAGTCAGCTTTGACGGTAACTCTGTACAACCCGACGTCAGGCAGGCTGATCCGAGTGCTGAGACGTTCGTCGCAGTCAACGTCGAACGAGAACTGCTCGCGGGTCCAGCTTCCGTCAGCTGCGGCGATGCTGCACTCCACCGCAGCAGGATCGTCGGTTCCAGTGATAACGCATTCCCAAGTGGAATTGGGGGTCACGAAGTCGGGAACGTTCAGGCCTATGCCGTCGTCGCCCTGCTCCGGTCCACGGATCAACGCGTCGTGGTCGAGAAGGAAGTCTTCGACGAGGAGGAGTGCTCTTTTGTTGTTGGCGAGAGCTCCGTGTTGAGCGGGCACGGGGATGGTGGGGGTGCTTACGGCTGCGGACAGACGGTGGACCGTACCGTCTCCCCACAGGGGCATGCGCCGTGGCGCTCCCGCGGAGTCGCGTATGAGCTCACGGTCTGCATTGGTGACGAAGCAGTAGTCCGAAGCGCGCACGACGCCTTGGGTAATCGTCAGGGACTGGGCGGTGTCCTGGCGCACCCCGACAACGGGCTGCTGATTGGGAAGCGGCTGGGCATAGAGAGCTGTGTAGAAGTCCTGTGCCCGCGTGAACAGCTCCTTGTCACCGCCGATTTCCTGCACGTCTGCGGGAGCCAGGCGGCGTACGTCCTGGCCGTCTTCGAGACACAGGAAGCGGGGCAGGAGTTCGTGCACGGCCGGCATGGTGGCCGCGGCGGCAGCCAGCCGACTGTGGGGCATTGGCAGAGGTGCACCTTGGAGCCCGTTAAGGATGTTGGCGGCGACGACGGAACCCTGGAAGGGCGTGCCGAGGGTGAGGATGCCGCGAGTGTCGGAGGCCAAGTCGCTGTCACCACCGAGCGTGAGTGCCGCGTTGGTGACCAGTCCGCCCATGGAATGGGCGATGAAGACGAGTCGGGCGGGTCTCTCTTCGATGGCCTCCCGTCGGGCGGCGGTCTGCGCCGGGTGAGCGAGCCAGTTCTGCAGGTGTGAGCGGGACTCTTCGGCGAGACGTCGAGCGTTGACGGTGATGGGCAGACGCCAGTCGTAAGGGAAGGTCATGACTGCGTCACGGTGAGCCGCTGTGTTCTCGGCGAGGGCAACAAGCTTGGTGTAGGGCTCGATGCCACGTAAGAAGGGACTCCAGACGGGTGTCTGCAGCAGACGACGAGGCTGAACACGGCTGTAGTCGCCCATGCGTTCATCGGGTGTGACGTGCAGGGACGCGAGCCCTTTGGGGCGCAGCCACGCCTCGGTGAGCCAGCGCATGGTCCCGATGCCCCAGATCACTGTGCGGGCGCCGGTGTCGTAGAGCTCGCTGCCCATGATGCCGGGAACGATGACGATGGCGTCGTGGGTGATGCGGGGCATCAGGCCTGGTTGGGTGTGCGGAGTGGGAACGGGTCGGACTTCCCCCCGAGAGTGCTTCATGACTGTCAGACTAGTGACATGCAACGCACGGGGAGTGAAGTCCGGCGTACACCGGCGCAGGGGGGTGACCCGTCAGCCCAGCGGGTACTCCTGACGCTTGCCGTGCGCGACTACGCGGACGACGACAACTGTGAACAGTTCGCGGCTGGGATCGATCAACAGGTGCGAGTAGTCAGCGAGTGGTGGCAGACGCCGGGAACGGGGCAGCCGTTCCGTCAGGTGGGCCCTGCCGAAGAGCTCAGGAACCGGGAGCACGTCGAGGATTTCCTGCGGCAGGAGAAAGTACGCGAACTGCAGGCGGAGGCACTGGTCGTGTTCATCAGCGGACACGGCATCCCTGGCAGATCTGACACTCACTTCCTGCGGCTCCCCGACTCGGCGACGAGCCGTCCCCTGGCTACAGCAGTGCGCACGGCGGACGTGGTGGCCGCGGCCTTGGACTCGCATGCGAAGAACGTCCTGGTCATCGTCAACACGTGCTTCGCAGGCAACATGGAGAACGATCTGCATGCCGTGCACAAGGAAATCGGGCCCAGCCGTCGGGTGTCTTCTCGGTTAGATGTGCTGGTGACCTGCGGGTTGGCGACCAAGATCGAGGTCTTACAGTTCCCCGCGCTGTTACAGTCGGCCCTTGAGCGCCTGCGTCGGACGGCTGGCATCACGTCCCCTCATTTGAGCATCCCGGAATTCATGGCGCAGTACGTCCAAGGGCTGAGCCCGCAGGATGAGAAGAAGTTCAAGCTTTTCCACCTGGTGCAGGGCGGCAATTATCAGCCCTCTCCCTGTCTGCCCAACCCTGGATTTGTGCAGCTGCCGGAGCTGACAGGCACCCTGCATCACCGCGGTTCGTGGGCCGCGGAGTACTGGTTGGACCGGGCCACCGGGCGGCCCACGGAGGGCGACGCGGGCTGGTACTTCCGCGGACGCGAAAGCCTCAACCGGACGATCGCCCAGTTCTTGGGGCCAGACGCACAGCGCGGCGTCCTACTGGTGACCGGGTGCGCCGGAAGCGGCAAATCGGCGGTGCTCGCCCGCGCCGTGACGCTCTCGGACCCTATGTTCCGCCGTGACCCGCTGTACAAAGCTGCCGAGGCCGCCTCTGCCGGGGGCACCATTCCCCCAGAGAATGCGATCAGCGCAGCCGTACTGGCCCGGAACCTGGATGCCGAGCAGGTCGCTGCCTCCCTGGTCGAGGCCTTGGGAGAAGCCCCAGCACCCGTCACGTCCACTGACGATCCAGTAGCAGTGTGGTCTCAGCAGATCCAAGATTTCGTACAGGCTTCCAGCGATCCAGTGACGATCGTGCTGGATGCACTGGATGAGGCACAGGAACAGGAACGGATCATCAGCGACGTGTTGACTCCCCTCGTGCCGTTCTGCGGTTCTCTGGTTCCCGTCTCACGTCACAGTCGGCCTGAGAACGGTGTGGTGCCCGCGGTGAGGCTACTGATCGGCGTTCGTTCCAGCCAACCCGCCGACGCGTCCTCGCTCCATACAACGGACGAGGACGCAAGCCTGCTCCAGGCCCTTCGCCGTGTCTTTCCGGCTGCGCGGATCGAGCGCACGGACAACTTGGTCAGCAAGAAGGACATGGAGCTCTATCTGAGTGCTTTGATCGCAGAGACCCACGTCGCGGACGCGCTCGTGAAGGAACTTCCGCTCGTAGCCGACGCGGTGTGGCCCTCCTTCATCGATGCCCGGTTGGCCGGTTACCAACTGCGCAACGCGAGAGATCCTGTAGCACTGGCACGCGACAAGGAATGGCATCGCGCGACGCTGACACAGGGCATCCGTGGGCTTCTGAAAAGGGACCTGAAGATGGTGGAGGAGGACGGTCTTCCTCCTTCCGTCGCGCTGGCGCTGCTCAAGGCCTCCGCCTACGCCAAGGGACAGGGAGTGCCTTGGGGGGAGGTCTGGCCGGCCATCGCGGGTGTGTTCCTTCTGCCTGCGCAGCTAGAACCCGACGAATGGGATCAGATGATCGCCAAGCTGCTCAGAGGCCGGCTCAGCGGCTATCTCGCTCAGGCCATCGAAGATGAGCGGCGCGTCTATCGCCCTGCGCACGAGGAGTTGGCGGCTGAACTTCTGCGCCCTGACACGGGCTTGCTGGATCCCGGTGATAGCGGTGTCTGACGCTGATGAGGGCCAGGCGGCCATTCACCGCCAGATCGCCGCGAAACTAGCCGAGCTGGTCCCCGGTGATCCGGCTCTGCCGCCGCATCCCTACCTACGTCGCCATCTGGCGGAACACGCGGCGCAGGGTCACGTCTTGAACGACGATCACGTGCCGTTGGCGCTGCTTGCCTGGGAGAGCAGCGCGCAGGTTCGGCGTCTGCTGGCCGCGGGGGGTGACAAATCCGAGGGAAGCCGTTGGCTGCAGGCCTGGGCGACGCTGGAACCCTTCACCCAGGGCATCGGCCCGGTGTCACGGCTATCCAGCCTTCGCCTGGCGCGCTATGCGGCGGCCCTGCCCTCACAGACGCGGGAGGAGACAACAGTTGCACCGTCGTTCACCTCCATCCCGATCACTCCGCTCTGGAGCGACCGGGCAGTGCCCACCCCCGCCTGGACCGCGAGCTCTACCGAAGTGACGTCTCTTGCCGTCCTCAACAGACATCGTTCACGGACGGCGGCAGTGGCGGCAGGCGACAATGTCGGCACCCTCCGCATACTGCGTTTTGACGGCCGGCTCGTTCACGTACCGCTCAGCCTTCACTCAGGGGCCATCACCCATCTGCTGCCGCTGGACGGCGGCCTCCTCATCACCGCGGGCGCTGATGGTCGCGTGGTGGCCGTGGGCGAGGAGAACGGACAGCTCACACATCAAGTCATCACTCACAGGAAACAGACCTGGGTCAGTTCACTGACCACGTACCACCCTGAGGGACATCCCCGGTTGGCGGTTGCGGCATTCAGCGACCGCACCCTCGAAGCCTTCGATGTCGGCACATTTCAGCCACGGATCCTGCCCATCGGTCAACTCACTGATTCATCAACGCTGTTATGCAGCATCAACACGCCCGACGCAGGGCCGCAGCTGCTGGTGAGCATGGACGACACGGTCTACCGCTTCGATGGCAACTCCACAGTTCCTCACTCCCGTCACAGCGGCCGGGTCCGCGCTCTGCTGGCCCTGCCGGAACCTGGCCATTACGCCGTCGGCGACGAGAACAGCACCGTCTCACTGTGTGACCTCAAAGTCGCAGGCACCGTCCGATCGGCGCGTCATGACGCTGCCTCGGCGGGAGGAGCCCCCACGCCGGTGATTTCCATGCAGCTCGTGTCCCTCGCGCGCGGGCCTGCTCTCGTGTCGGCAGCCGGCGACGGCACCTTGCGCCTGTGGAAGCTGCCGAACCTGCTGGCGGTCCCGGGAATGCTTCAGGCTCACACCGCGCCGGTGAACGCCATGACGTACCTGCCGGAGCGCGGACCCGGTCGCTTACTGTCCGGTGGTGCGGACCGCGTCGTGCGCAGTTGGACCGTCGATGAGGCCACCTTCGGCCAGGAACCCAAGGCGTGGAACCGGGTCACGGCCAGCGCCGTATCTCCCACACCCCCGCACCTGTTGGCCCTGGCCCGCGCGTCGCGGATCATCATCAAGGACTTGGCAACAAGTACGGAGATCACCCGCCTCAAAGGACGGCGCGTCACGGCCCTCGCCTGGCCACTCGTCGGCAGGCGTCGCGTACTGGCGGCCGCCGTCGGCTCCAGCATCATCTGCATCGACCCCGAGACCAATCTGCAGACCAGCCCGGAAATGGCCGGTCATCTACTACCCATCAGGGCCCTGGTGGCCGTCCCGTCGGCAGACGGCGATCTTCTCGCGAGCGCCGGATCCGACGGCAGGGTCTGTGTCTGGCAGCCATCCACTGGTGAACGACTAGCCTGCTTCGGCGACCACGAAATCTCGGTGCGCTGTCTAGCCACCTACCAGAGCAACCAGCACCGTTTGCTGGCCTCCGGCGGCAGCGACGGCAACATCAGAATCTGGGACGCCGACGCCCTTCAGCAGCACGGCTCCACCATCAAATGCGATCAGAACATCATCAATGATCTGGCCTTCGTCACACCTGATGACGGTGATCCTCTCATCGCGGCCGCCGGACAGGACGGCACCTTGAAACTGTGGAACCTCCGGACGCATCACACGGTACGCGCGCTGAGCTGCAGCGACGGCGAGCTCAGCGCGGTTACCTCAGTGCGGCTGCCGTTTGGACGCACCGCTCTTGCCGCCGCGGGAAGGACGAGTATTCACGTATGGGACACGACTACGACAGAACGACCACTGCTGCAGATCGTCACCGGCTCCCCGATCGTGAACCTGAAAACGGTGCAGGATCCGCACCAGGTCGCCTCCTCCATCCTGCTGGCCTCCGGAGAGGCGGGATCAATGGCGTTGCGGCTGCATCACCGCCTGCTCTGACTGCTGAGCGCCAAGTGTGAGGCAGCACTCCGCTCCTTGCGCCCCGCCCGTTGCCGCGAGCCGCAAGACAGCACACCGGCCGCCGCAAGAGAATTCCTAGTTCACCGTGCCAGGACAGGCTCCTGGCTATCGTCAGCCACGAGTGAGGATCGATGACCGCTGAGTTAGGACACCGCCGTTCGGCAGTGCGTCGTGTGGCCGCCGCAGGACATACGACTCTCAGGGCCCATGTGCCCGCCCTGCTGGGAAGGCGGACGCGATGACAGTCCCGCCCGTCACTTTTTCGCGGGCTCCCGACCAGGGTGTATGGCGCTTGGGGTGGTCGCAAGACGCGGTCAAGTACAACCAGGTGGAGCCCGAGACCTTCGACGGGTCATCTGCCGGCAGGTTCAGTCTGTTCTCCTACGGAACTCTGTACTGTGCTTCGACCCCGGCCGGCTGCTACGCGGAAGCCCTGGAGCAGTTCCGTGTCGCTCCGCGCATGCGCGCCCTGATGCAGGAAAACACACCGCCCAACACCGGCCACATGGCGGTGGGCCATATCGCCTCCAGCTGGCGGCGCAACCGGATCCTGGTCAGGCTGACCGCTTCGCCCCAGGCCCAGTTCCTGGACCTGGAAGCCGACGCGACACGCGAGGTGCTCCTCGACGCTCTGGGCGACGACCTTCGGGCTTTCGGTGTAGAGGGGTCCTTGACGGACAAGCACCTGCGGGGCACAGATCGGCGGATCACCCGCCAGGTCGCAGCCTGGGCAGTGGCTCAGCGTAACGACGAGGGACATCAGCTGATGCAGGGCATCACCTACCGCTCCGGCTACGCCGGCTACCAGTGCTGGGCGATTCTGCGCGACACCGAGCTGAAGGAAGAGGAGCGGCGACCGATCAAGCTGGAGGATCGGGATCTGCGAGAGGTCGCCAACGAGTACGAGCTGACCATCCGGTGAGCGCGTTGCGTCGTCCAGCCGTACGTGAGGTCGCTCGTTCGGGGTTCTTACACGAGCAGCCGTCACGGTTCTACCACCTGCTGCACTTGAAAGAACATCCTGCTCAGGGGCCCAAACCATGACCACAGGTGGGAATTAGGGGTGTTTCAAGGTGGGAAAAGTATGGAGTAAGGAACCCTTAAACGGGTACGCTGTAGTCAACTCAACTGAGGAGTAGTCATGTTGATGTTTCGTTCGTCCACAGATCGGCTTTTATCGGCGTCGCCACAGCGGCCCCGCCTGGCCGCACAGCTGACGTACCCGAACACGATCGTCTCCTCCCAGCCGACGTGGTGTGCACCCCTGGCCGGCCAACCAGATCAGGTCATGCGCGGCATCACTTGCAGCCGCAGCCAACGACCCGCCGCCGCCACACCCCAGGCATTAGCGCGCTAGAGCGTGCTGCACCCTTCGCTGCCACCCACGGGCCAGCGAGGAACCGAGGAGACCATGAAAACTCAGCGAGAGACAGCCGCAGAGGCCGAAGCCCACGCACTTCGCGAGGCCACCAAGCGAACACCGGCCCAGATGGCCGGCTTCCTTCAGGACACGTTCAGCCAGCGGGTTGCCGCCCTCATCGCAGGCGTGGACGACCCCAAGCAAGTAGGTCGGTGGGTCCGCCAGCAAAACACGCCGCGCATCGATTCCGAGAACCGGATGCTTGCCGCCTGCCAAATCTTCGCCTTTATCGCCCGCTGTGAGAACGAGCACATCGCCCGCGCCTGGATGATGGGCATGAATCCGCAGCTTGAGGACGACTCCCCCATCGAGGCAATCGCCGAGGGGCGCTTCAAGGAAGTCATGGGCGCGGCACGTTCCTTCCAGCGCGGTGACCTGTGAGCCCTTCCTGACAAGCGCCGCCCCTGCCTCGCCATCCGGCAACTCCACGCCGTTCGGTACCCATCTCAGGCCGCAGACGCGAATGCCACCGTCGCCATACCCCTGGGGCGGGGCCCATACCCCCAGCCACCTGCCACTAACGCCTGTGACGAGCAGGGTCCTAACAGACGCGTGCGAATTCGGCTGCCAGCCTGGTTGATCGGTGACTTGATCGGGGGAAAGAGAGGGTCACGTACTTGGATCCTTTCAGATGAACTGTGTTCGTGAACCAACTGTTGTGCCTGGGCCAGGGCCGAAGTTGGTGACCGATCGGCCGAAAGTGCTGGGCCGGCAGGCGTTGTGCAGCATCCTCTTCCTGCTGCATACCGCGATCCATGGGAGTGCCTGGACGTGCGGGGTACGACAGATGTCATTGCTGGTGTCCGGGCCAGGACTACAAAGCAGCCCTAACGTGCGCCGCCGGTACGGAACGCGGCTCCCCGGCGGCCTCCGAGCCAGCCTCGGGCGGGCCATACACACGATCTCCTGCAGGCGCTGGCTTGCCGAGACACCGCTTCGTGCTCCGGACGCTGCCGCCGCGGTCGAGTGAGATCCTGCATCCATATGCCTGAGCACGTGGAAGAACCCCTGGCAGCGATGCGGAGACGCGCAGCCTGTCTCCTTGGCGCACGACTTCAGAGGTACTGGCCCTCATCGGCGGCGAGCTTGCCGACGACGTGATGGAACAACGACCAGACCGCCGACGACCCACCCCCGTCTACGCACTCGGCCACCAACGCTGCACGCCGTTTGCACGTTCGGCCACCAGTGGCCGCCCGACGAGTCCTCTGGGCTGACACGCACCAGCAGGACGAAGATCACAAAAATGGAAAACCGCGGGTCACATGCCATGCGACCCGCGGTTCCACAGAGCCCCCTATCGGATTCGAACCGATGACCTACGCATTACAAGTGCGTTGCTCTGGCCAACTGAGCTAAGGAGGCACCGCGCACGCCGAAGGCACGCGCGCGAGCCCTCACTCTACACAGCGCCCCTCTCGCCCATCCACGAAGTTTCACCCCTGCTCACGGGGCACGGATCGCAATCCGTCCAGGGTGAGGTCAAGGAGGCGTTCGGCCTGTTCACGCTGCTCGGGGCCGCCCGAGGAGAGGGCGATTCCGGCGAGGGCGGCGAACATGTCGGTCGCGCTGATGTCGGTCCGGATCACACCGGCCGCGGTGGCGGCGTCCATGAGGGACGACAGGGCGTCCTGGATCATCCGGTGGCTGTCGGCGTAGGGGTTGGCACCGGAGGCGACGACCGCGCGGAGCGCCTCGGCCATGCCGCGTTTGGCGGTGGCGTAGTCGATGAAGCCGCGCGTCCAGGCGTGCAGCGCCTCGCCGGGGTCCATGGCCGCCAGGAGCGTGGGGACGGAGTCGCACAGGCGGGACACCTCGTTGCGGTACGCCGCCTCGATCAGGGCCTCCCGGGTGGGGAAGTTGCGGTAGAGGGTGCCGGTGCCCACGCCCGCCTCCCGGGCCACGCGCTCGAAGTGCGCGTCCAGCCCCTCCTCGGTGAACACGCGGACCGCCGCGGCCAGGATCTTGTCCCGGTTGCGTTGTGCGTCGGCCCTCAGCGGGCGTTCTGCGGCTGGGGACATCAACGGCGCTCCCTCACTCTCGCTCTTCGTTTGCTAAGTGGAGACGACTCCACTTACTGTGATGGAAGTGGCGGCGCCTCCACTTTCACTCTAGGGCAACGCACCGGGGCAACGGCCCCGGCCTGCCCTAGCCCCCTTCTGGAAGGACTGCCGATCATGTCGGGAATCGAAGGCAAGGTCGTGGCCATCACCGGCGCCAGCAGCGGCATCGGTGAAGCGACAGCACTCCTGCTCGCCTCGCGCGGCGCGAAGGTCGTCCTAGGAGCACGCCGTCCGGAGCGCCTGGCGGCCCTGGCCGCCCGTATCGAGGAAGCCGGCGGAGAAGCGGCCTGGGCTTGTACGGATGTGAAGAAGCGCGCGGATCTGACCGGCCTCGTCACCCTGGCCCGCGAACGGTTCGGCAAGCTCGACGTCCTCGTCAGCAATGCCGGCATCGGCCCGATCTCCCCTCTCGACGACCTCCGCGTCGAGGAATGGGAGGAGATGATCGACGTCAACCTCAAGGGCGTGCTGTACGGGATCGCCGCCGCACTGCCCGTGTTCCGGGAGCAGGGCTTCGGCCACTTCGTCAACACGGTCTCCACCGCCGGGCTGCGCATCGTCCCCCTCCAGGCGGTCTACGCCGGCACGAAGAACGCCGTCCGCACCATCTCCGAGGGGCTGCGCCAGGAGGCCGGCGACAGTCTGCGCGTCACCGTCGTCTCGCCGGGCTTCGTCCGTACGGAGTTCGCGGACTCCCTGACGGACCCCGGGATCCGGGCCCAGGTCGCCGACCGGATGGAGAAGATCGCGATCCCGCCGGAGGCGGTGGCCCGTGCGATCGCCTTCGCCGTCGAGCAGCCGGACGGCGTCGACGTCGGCGACATCGTCGTCCGCCCCACCGCGCAGGACTAAGGGCTGTCCGCAGGGGCCCGTCGCCCCGATCCCGCCTGATCTTGCCGGGGGATATTCATGGCCCAAGAACTACTGACAGATTCGAAATGGCCAGGTAGCGTCGCTGAAGGTTCACTCAAGTGGACCAGACCACTCCCTTACAACGGATCGTCCGGCACGTTCCTGCCGGTGAAGGAGAAGCATCAGCATGGCCAGTGTCACGTTCGACAAGGCGTCCCGCGTATACCCCGGCTCCACGAAGCCCGCGGTTGACCAGCTCGAGATCGACATCGAGGACGGCGAGTTCCTCGTCCTCGTCGGTCCCTCCGGTTGTGGCAAGTCGACCTCCCTGCGCATGCTCGCGGGTCTTGAGGACGTCAACGGCGGCGCGATCCGCATCGGTGACCGCGACGTCACGCACCTGCCGCCGAAGGACCGGGACATCGCGATGGTGTTCCAGAACTACGCGCTCTACCCGCACATGTCCGTCGCGGACAACATGGGCTTCGCGCTGAAGATCGCCGGTATCAACAAGACCGAGATCCGGGCGAAGGTCGAAGAGGCCGCCAAGATGCTGGACCTCACCGACTACCTGGACCGCAAGCCGAAGGCGCTCTCCGGTGGTCAGCGTCAGCGTGTCGCGATGGGCCGCGCCATCGTCCGTGAGCCGCAGGTCTTCCTCATGGACGAGCCGCTGTCGAACCTCGACGCCAAGCTCCGTGTCTCCACCCGTACGCAGATCGCCTCGCTCCAGCGCCGCCTGGGCATCACGACCGTCTACGTCACCCACGACCAGGTCGAGGCCCTGACCATGGGTGACCGCGTCGCGGTCCTCAAGGACGGTCTGCTCCAGCAGGTCGACTCGCCGCGCAACATGTACGACAAGCCGGCGAACCTCTTCGTGGCCGGCTTCATCGGCTCCCCGGCGATGAACCTGATCGAGGTCCCGATCACCGACGGTGGCGTGAAGTTCGGCAACAGCGTCGTCCCGGTCTCCCGTGCCGCGCTCACCGCCGCCGCCGACCGCGGCGACACGACCGTCACGGTCGGCATCCGCCCCGAGCACTTCGACATCGTCGAGCACGGCGGCGCCGCCGCGAAGTCCCTCACCAAGGACTCCGCCGACGCCCCGGCCGGCCTGGCCGTCTCGGTCAACGTCGTCGAGGAGCTCGGCGCCGACGGCTTCGTCTACGGCTCCGCCCAGGTCGGCGAGCAGGACAAGGACCTCGTCGTCCGCGTCGGCGGCCGCGCGGTCCCGGAGAAGGGCACCAAGCTGCACGTCGTGCCCCGCCCGGACGAGCTGCACGTCTTCGCGAGCTCGACCGGCGAGCGTCTCACCGACTGATTTCGCACCGCCCGCTGTACGACGTCGGCCCCGCACGTTCTCCGTGCGGGGCCGACGCGCGTTCCGGGGGTTTGGCCAGCGGACGCCAAATTCCCCGGCACAACGGTCATTTCGCTCCGGTTCGTCAACGCGGGATTCGAAAAACACTCTCGAACCATCCCTCGCGAGAGTGACGTAATGTCGTCGATTCATCACTGCCCGCTACGCTCACTGCGTGACCCACTCCGCGCGCCGCATCGGCCGAACCCTCGCTCTCGTACTGCCTGTCGTCATGGTCCTGTCCGGGACCCTCGCGGTCACCCGCGTGCCGTGGGCAGCTCACAACTCCGATTCGCAGGTGCTGACCGCATCCGCCCATGCCGTCTCCAAGCGTGCCAAGCCGCGCACCTCGCAGGACATCCTGCGCGACAGGCTTCTCCTGGAGCTCCGGGAGAAGGACCCCGCCGTCGCGTTGACGGACCTCCAGCGCGCCGTCGAGGGGCGTCCGTCGCTCGCGAGGCACTGCATGTCGATCGCGAAGGCCCTGGGCAAGGCAGCGGTCGAGCAGTACGGCCCGACCCGCGCACACCGGTTCTCGCGCCCCGTCTGCGACACGTCGTTCGCCTCGGGTGTCGCGCAGTTCAGCTGACCGGTCCCGCACAGGCACGGCATATCGTGCCTGACATGCATACGTTTCCGACGCAGGCCGTGATCCTGGCAGGTGGCCAGGGATCGCGGCTGCGCCCGTACACCGATGACCGCCCCAAGCCGATGGTCGAGATCCCGGGTACCGGGACTCCGATCATCGGCCATCAGCTTTCCTGGCTGGCCGCCGAGGGCGTGACCGATGCCGTGGTGTCGTGCGGGCATCTGGCCGAGGTGCTCCAGGAGTGGCTGGACGCGGCGGTGCTGCCGCTGCGCGTCACGACGGTGGTGGAGTCCGAACCGCTGGGCCGCGGCGGCGGGCTGAAGTACGCGGCGGCCCGGCTGCCCGATCCGGAGCAGCCCTGGTACGCCACCAATGGTGATATCTGGACGCGCTTCTCGTTGCGTGAGATGGCCGCGTTCCACGCGGAGCGTGATGCGACCGCGACGCTGGCGCTGGCCCGTCCCCGGATTCCGTGGGGCGCAGTGGAGACGGACGCGTTCGGGCACATCACCGACTTCATCGAGTCGCCGCCGTCGCCGTATCTGATCAATGCGGGGGTGTACGTGTTCTCCCCGGCGTTCACGGCGATGCTGCCGGACCGCGGTGATCACGAGCGGACGACGTTCCCCCGCCTGGCCCGGGAGCGCAGGCTGGCCGGGTACCCGTTGCCGCACGGGGCGTACTGGCGGGCCATCGACACCGCCAAGGACCTGACGGAGGCGGCGAAGGAGCTGAACGGGCGGTAAGCCGCCGGGGGCCGCCCGCCTGCCCTTCTCCTCCCTCCTCCCCCGCACAACGGATTCGCCCACCGCACACACGCGAAAGGGGCGGGCACCGGATCACTCTCCGGCGCTCGCCCCTCTCGCGTGTGTGTGCGGTGGGCCCGGTCAGCCCAGGAGGCCGCCGATGGGGTTCTTGCCGCTTCCGCCGCCGGAGCCGTCCGTGGAGCCGGTGGAGCCGGCGCCGGGGTCGGAGCCGCCCGCCGTGGAGCCTCCTCCGGAGCTGCCCCCGGGGCTTCCGGCGGGGCCGGAGGAGCTGGGGCCGGCACTGGTGGACGGGGGCTGCTGGGGCGTCGTCTGCCGCGGGGGCTGCTGGCCCGTGCCCTGGGTGGCGCTGGGCCGGCCCGTGCCGGCCGTTGCCTGGCCCGACTCCCGGACGGTGCCCGTGGCAGGCGCGGAGGCCGGGGCGGACGGGGTACGGGGGGCGGTGCTGCGGGACGGGGCGGGCTGCTGTCCGGCCGGGGTCTGCGAGGCCTTGCCGCCGCTGCGGGACTTCTCGGGGAGCGGGGAGCCGGGGAGCTGGTTGGTCGGGACCCCGTTGGGCCCGGGGACGGTGACGACCCCGGAGGAGCGGACGGCGCCGCCGAGCACGGAGCCGATGAGCAGGGTGAGGCCGACGACGACCGCGGCGACGACCGCGCCGCGGCGCAGCACGCGGCGGCGGAGGTCCCAGATCTCGGAGCGGGGGCCCAGCTTGCGCCAGGCCTCTCCGGCGAGGCGTCCGTCGGCGGAGTAGACGGGGGCGCCCGCGATGACCAGGGGGCTCCAGGCGGCGAGGTAGATGATGTCCGGCGCGTCGTAGACGGGGACGGTGCGCCAGCTGACGGTGACCAGGAGCGCGGCGGAGAGGAGTGCGCCGACCGAGGCGGCGACGCGCTGCCAGAGGCCGAGGACGGTGAGGACCCCGACGACGACCTGGAGGAAGGCGATGCTGAGTCCGGCGCCGACCGGGTGGGAGAGCGCGAAGTCGCGCAGCGGCTCCGCGAGGGCCCAGGGGTGCAGCGAGGTCAGCCACTTGACCATGGAGCCGCGGTCGCCGCCGTCGAAGTAGACGGGGTCGCAGAGCTTGCCCATGCCGGCGTAGATCGAGATGAAGCCGAGGAAGACCCGCATGGGCAGGAGGACGACGCCGAGATTCATCCGGCGGTCGGGGTAGTACGCGTGCCGGACCGATTCGGTGGCCTGGCCGCGGTCGCGGGTGTCGGTGACGTCGAACGCGTCGTCACCGTCCGGGTCGTATTCGCCCGCACCGTCCCGTCCGTGTCCGTCCGGGCCGTACCCGTCCGCGGCGTACCGTCCGGGTCCGCTCTCGACGGGGTCGAAGGCGCCGACCGCCTGCCGCATCGGCGGCAGCAGCGGCCCGCCGGGCCGGGAGCCGCCGATGACGGGGGTGGGCTGGGTCTCTTCGAGACGGGGGATGACCTGGGTGCCGCCTCCGTGCTCGTACGAGGCGTACGGCTCGTAGGGGTCGTACGCGGTGTCGGGGTGGCCCGTGACACCGGGACGGCCCGCGGTGGAGTTCCGTACGGCCTGGAGCAGTCCGGTGGCGCCGGGGTCGCCGGGGGCGGACCTGCCGCTCCACACGACGGGGGCGCGTCGGCCGCGCCCCGCTCCGGGGCCGCTCATGACAGGGATCCTGGGCGCACCGGCGGGGGTCACACCGCGCAGCCGTGCGCGCTGACCGGGTGCGAGCTGCACCCGGAAGCTGGCGTGGTTGACGATGACCTGCGCAGGGTCGCAGTCCACCTTGGTCATGCTCAGGGCGGGTTGTTCGTCGAACCGAGGCGTTCTGGTGTCCACACTCATCTAACCGAGTGATGTGTGTTTAGGACACTGCCTTGACCGTGTCGAAGTGTCCGAGGCCCGTCAACCGGTAGTGGCGGGGTGCGCAGGGGCGTACGCGCAGCCGGACGCGCCCCCCGAGAGGGCCGTCCGGGGCAGCGGGCGCCGGGCGTCTCCTCCGTCGGCCGCCGCCCGTGCGGGTGGTCCTGCCGGGCGCCCGAGGGCCACCCGGCGGCCCCTCGGGCACCGGCGGACTCAGGCGCGGCGGCGGGCGACCTCGTACATCACGATGCCGGCCGCGACACCGGCGTTCAGGGACTCGGCGCCACCGGGCATCGAGATGCGGACCCGGTAGTCGCAGGTCTCGCCGACGAGGCGGCCGAGGCCCTTGCCCTCGCTGCCGATGACGATGACGACGGGGCCGCCGAGCGCTTCGAGGTCCTCGACGGTGTGCTCGCCGTCGGCGGCCAGGCCGACGACGGTGATGCCTTCCTTCTTGTACGCCTCCAGCGCACGGGTCAGGTTGGTGACCCTGGAGACCGGGGTGCGGGCGGCGGTCCCGGCGGAGGACTTCCAGGCTCCGGCGGTCATTCCGGCGGCACGGCGCTCGGGCACGACCACACCGTGGCCGCCGAACGCGGAGACGGAGCGGACGATGGCACCGAGGTTGCGCGGGTCGGTGACGCCGTCGAGGGCGACGATCAGCGGGTCCTCGCCGTTGTCGTACGCGGCGGCGGTGAGGTCCTGCGGTTCCGCGTACTGGTACGGCGGGACCTGGAGGACGAGGCCCTGGTGGTTCAGGCCGTTCGTCATCCGGTCGAGCTCGGGGCGCGGGGCCTCCATCAGGTTGATGTTGCCGCGCTGGCCGGCGAGCTGGAGGGCCTCGCGGACCCGCTCGTCGTTGTCGATGTACTGCTGGACGTACAGGGTGGTGGCGGGGACGCCGTCGCGCAGCGCCTCGAAGACCGGGTTGCGGCCGACGACCATCTCGGAGGTGCCCTTGACGCCGCCGCGCCGGGGCGCGGGTCGGCGGTTGGCGGCCTGCTTGGCCTTGGCGGTCGCGATGCGGTTCTTCTTGTGCTTCTTGCGGTCCTCGGCGGGCGGCGTCGGTCCCCTGCCTTCGAGACCACGGCGTCGCTGACCACCGCTGCCGACCTGCATGCCCTTCTTGTTGGACGTGCGGCGGTTCCTGCGCTGGCTGTTCCCGGCCATGACCTACCTGTTTCGTTGCTTCAGACGTGCGTACGTGTACGTAAGTGAAAGTGTGCCGCCCGGCGGGCCGGGCGGCACTCGGGAGGACTACTGGCGCGGGCCGAGTGTCCACCGTGGTCCGGCCGGGCTGTCCTCGATGACGAGCCCGGACTGGTTGAGCTGGTCGCGGATGGCGTCGGCCGCCGTCCAGTCCTTGCGCTCGCGTGCGGACTGGCGCTGGTCGAGGACGAGCCGTACGAGGGTGTCGACGACGCCGTGGAGGTCGTCGCCGCGGTCGCTCTCACCGGCCCAGTGGTCGTCGAGCGGGTCGAGGCCGAGTACCCCGAGCATGGCACGGACCTCGGCCAGGCGTGCGACCGCGGCTTCCTTGTCGTCGGCGGCGAGGGCCGAGTTGCCCTGGCGGACCGTGGTGTGGACGATCGCGAGGGCCTGCGGGACGCCCAGGTCGTCGTCCATCGCCTCGGCGAAGGCGGGCGGCACCTCGGTGGCCGGGGCGACCGTCTCGCCGGCCTTCTCGGTGACGCGCTGGACGAAGCCCTCGATCCGGGCGAACGCGGACTCGGCCTCGCGCAGGGCCTCCTCGCTGTACTCGATCATGGACCGGTAGTGCGGGGTGCCGAGGTAGTAGCGCAGCACGATGGGGCGCCAGGCCTTGACCATCTCGCTGACGAGCACGGAGTTGCCGAGCGACTTCGACATCTTCTCGCCGGACATGGTGACCCAGCCGTTGTGCACCCAGTACTTCGCGAACGCGTCGCCGAAGCCCTTGGCCTGGGCGATCTCGTTCTCGTGGTGCGGGAAGATCAGGTCGATGCCGCCGCCGTGGATGTCGAAGGCGGTGCCGAGGTACTTGTGCGCCATGGCGGAGCACTCCAGGTGCCAGCCGGGGCGGCCGCGGCCCCAGGGCGTCTCCCAGCTGGGCTCGCCGGGCTTGGACGCCTTCCACATGGCGAAGTCGCGCTGGTCGCGCTTGCCGGTCTCGCCGTCGCCGGAGGGCTGGCGCAGATCGTCGAGGTCCTGGTTGGAGAGGGACAGGTAACCGGGGAACGAGCGCACGTCGAAGTAGACGTTGCCGTCGGAGGCGTAGGCGTGGCCGCGCTCGATGAGGCCCCGCATCATCTCGATCATCTCGGTGATGTGGCCGGTGGCACGCGGCTCGTACGTGGGCGGGAGGCAGCCCAGCGCGTCGTAGCCGGCGTTGAACGCGCGCTCGTTCTCGTAGCCGATGGCCCACCACGGGCGGCCCTGCTCGGCCGACTTCGTGATGATCTTGTCGTCGATGTCGGTGACGTTCCGGACGAACGTCACGTCGTACCCGCGGTGCTCGAACCAGCGGCGCATGATGTCGAAGTTCAGTCCGGACCTGATGTGCCCGATGTGCGGGGCGGCCTGGACAGTGGCGCCACAGAGGTAGATCGAGACACAGCCCGCTGTGAGCGGGACGAAGTCACGGATCTGCCGGGCGCTGGTGTCGTACAGGCGAATAGTCACGCCTCAAGGGTAGTGGGCGCGCACCAGTGCCCCGCGACCCCTTGGAGGATTGCGATGACAGTTGTTATGGCCCTGGTTCGCCCGGCCGCAAGCGCGTTGAGCCCGGCGGTCGGGGCGGACGCCCTCCTGAGCTCACCGGTTGCCCGGCCGGCTTCCCGCCCGCGCTCCCGTACGCACCCGCGTTCGTGCCCGCGTTCGTGCCCGCCGGAAGGGTCAGCGCGAGGGCGGCGCCCGCGAGCGGGACGGCGGCGAGCACCGCCCACCGGACGGGTGCGGGGACACCGAGCAGCGCTCCCGTGGCGGCGCTGCCCGCGAGTACGGCCACTCCGGAGACAGAGGACAGTGCTCCGGTGGCCAGTCCGAGGTGCCGGTCGGCGACGAGATCCGGTACGAGACCGCGGGCGGCCGGCACCAGCAGCATCTGCCCGAGGGTGAGCAGGACGACGAGCGAGGCCGCGGGCAGCAGTCCGGCGGGCCCGCCGGGGGCCAGGGGCACGGCGGCGAATCCGGCGGCGACGGTGACGAGCCCCGCGACGAGAGCGGTACGCGGTGCGAGGCGGCGGGCGGCCCAGCCGGTCACCGGCAGCTGGGCGCAGACGACCAGCAGCGAGGAGAGCGCGAACAGCGAGCCGAGGGCCGCCTGCGAGCCGGTGGCTCGCCGCACCTCGGCCGGGAGCGAGAGGTAGAGCTGGTTGTACGCGACGAGGTAGCTGCTGTAGGTGAGGCAGAGCAGCAGGAACGGGCGGTTGCCGAAGACCTCGCGCACGGAACCCCGGTACCGGGTCGTCCGGGCCACGGGGGCGCGGCGCGGCATCAGCCGGGCGTGTCCGGCGAGGACCGCGACGAAGACGAGGACCCCGGCGAGGGCGGCGGCCCGGAACCCGCCGCCCAGGAGCAGGAGGGCCGAGCCGAGGAGCGGTCCGAGGAACGCCCCGGCCTGTCCGGCGGCGGAGAACCGGGCGAGCACCCGGGCGCGCGGCGTGCCGGTCTCCTTCTCGTGCCGGACGGCCTCGCGGGCGGTCTCGGACTCGACCGCCGGCGAGAAGAGCGCGGCGGCGAGTCCGGTCAGCAGGACGGCGCCGATCACGGTCGCGGTGGACCCGGCGAAGGCGAGCCAGCCGAATCCGGCGATGCGCAGGACGCAGCCGGCGAGGACGACGGGGCGGGGCCCGTACCGGTCGGTGAGTGCGCCGCCGATGACGAAGAGGCCCTGCTGGCTGAAGGTGCGCAGGCCGAGGACGAGACCGACGAGCCAGCCGGCCATGCCGAGGCCGGTGCCGAGGTGTGTGGCGAGGTAGGGCAGGACCGCGTAGAAGCCGATGTTGAACGCGAACTGGGTGGTGGTGAGGAGGCGCAGGTAGCGGTCCGGGGCGAGGCCCGGGGCCGGGGCGGCGCTCACGCGGCGCCCTTGCGGTGTCGCACTCCCCGGACGGCCGCGGCGGCGAGGACGGCCGTCGCGCCGAGGACGGCGAGGGCGGCGGCGGGGGCGAGTACGGCCCAGGGGGCGCGTTCGGCGTAGGGGAGGTTCTCCGAGAGCATCCGGCCCCATTCGGGTGACGGGGGCGCGGTGCCGAGGCCTAGGAAGCCCAGGGAGGCGAGGGCCAGTGCGAGGGCGGGGACGCGCAGGGCGGTGTGCCGGACGACGGGGGGCAGTACGCCGGGCAGGAAGTGACGGCGCAGCAGGTGTGCGCGTCCGGCGCCGAGTGCGCGGGACGCGGCGATGTGCGGGGCGGCCCGCTCCTGGGCGTACAGGGCGCTGGTGTGTGCGGCGAGGGGGGCCCAGGCGACGGCGGTGACGGCTGCGGCGGCGCTCCAGGGGCCGGGTCCGGCGACACCGGCGACGACGAGGCCGGTGAGGATCGCGGGCAGCGCGTTGGCGGTCTCGGTGAGCGCTCCGGCGCGTACGGCGCCCAGTGCGAGGCCGATCAGCAGGGTGGCCGCGGACACGGCGACGGCGGTGAGGACGGTGCGGGCGGCGCCGTGCCCGAGCCGGGCGAGGATGTCGCGGCCGAGGGAGTCGGTGCCGAAGGGGTGGGCGGCGGACGGTCCGGCGAGGCGGGCCGCGGCGTCGATCTGGAGCGGGTCGCGCAGGAGTCCGGCGACGGTGACGGCGGCGAAGAGCGCGGCCAGGACGACGGCGGCCGCGGTCAGCAGCCGGCGGGCCGGGAGGGCGGGCGGCAGGAGCGCGGGCAGGGCGCCGTCGCGCAGGGCGGGGCCGAGCAGCGCGCGGGAGGCGAGGCGGGCGGCCAGTCCCGCGGCCACACCGAGGAGCAGCAGCATCAGGACGCAGGCCTGGAGGACCGGGATGTCCTGGGCGAGTGCGGCGGCCAGGGCGCTGCCGCCGAGGCCGGGGATCGCGTAGAGGGTCTCGACGGCGACGGCTCCGCCGGTGAGCCCGACGACGATCAGGCCGAGCTGGGGCAGCAGTCCTGGCAGGGTGCGGCGCAGGGCGTGGCGGGCGATGCGGGTGCCGGGCAGTCCGCCGGCGGTGGCGGCGCGCGCCCAGGGTTCGGCGAACGCGGCGGGCAGTGCGTCGTCCAGCAGCCGGCCGAGCAGCGCGCCGGCGGGGATGCCCATGGCGAGGGCGGGCAGCACCGCCTGCGCGGGGGTTCCCCAGCCGAGCGCGGGGAGCCAGCCGAGCCGGACGGCGACGAGGGCGGCGAGCACGGCGGCGATCAGGAACTCGGGGAAGGCGGCGAGGACGGCCGCGCCGACGCCCGCGCGGGTGGTGACGATGCGGCGCGCCGCCCCGCGCCGCAGGGTTCCGGCGGCGAGCGCCGCGGCGAGGAGCAGGGCGACGGCGAGGGAGACGCCCATGAGGGTGAGCGAGACGCCCAGGGCGGATATCGCGTCGGGGGCGACGGGCTGCCCGGAGACCCAGGAGGTGCCGAGGTCACCGTGGAGGAGTCCGCCGAGCCGGCCGCCGAGGAGGTGGAGGGGGCCGCCGTCGAGTCCGGTCTCCGCGCGGATGGCGTCGAGGGTCTCGGGGGTGGGCGGCCGGTCGGCGTACCGGGCGCGCAGGATCGTGAGCGCGGGGTCGGTGCGGGTCAGCCGGGGCAGCAGGCCGATGACGGCGAGGACCGCGAGGAGCGCGGCGAACCGTCCGGCGAGGTACTTCACCCGGTCATCCGACGCGGGTGTCTGCGGTGATGAGGGTGCGCTCCATCGGGTCGAGCGAGACACCGCGGACGCGGCTGTCGTCGTACCCCTGGACGAAGCGCTCGTGGAGCAGCGGTACGAGGGCGTCGGTGCCGAGGATGTCGGCCTCCGCGGTCATCGCGGCACGGTGGCGGGCTTCGGTTCCGGCGACCGCGGCGGCCTTGTTCACGTCGGTGTCGACGCGCTTGTCGCAGAGCTGCGAGATGTTGAAGCTGCCGTCGCAGGTGAAGTCGGACGCGAGGTAGGAGACGGGGTCCGCGGTGTCCAGGAGGGTGTTGCGGGCCTGGATGAAGGCGTCGTACGTGCCGGCGAGGGCGTCGGCCTCCAGCTGGGCGTAGTCGCGGACGACCTGCTTGACGGTGAAGCCGCGCTTCTGGAGCTGCTGCTGGACGACGGTGGCGACCTCGGGGAGTTCGGGCCGGTTGGTGTACGTGGCGAGGACGATCCGCTCCGTCTTCGCGACCTGCGCCCGGCCGGCGGCCTTCACCCGGTCGACCGGTGCCCGGCGGGCGTCGGCGGCCCACGGCACGCCGGGGCCGATGAGGCCCTGCGCGCTGTCGGCGCGGCCCTCGTAGACGGCCTTGACGAGAGCCTCGGAGTCGATCGCCTCGCGGGCCGCCGCACGCATCGCGGGGTCGGCGAAGACGCCGCGCCCGGTGTTGAGGGAGAGCCCGTTGGTGCGGGCGGAGGGGAACTCGTGGACGAGCCCGTCGCCGAGGAGGGAGGCCTGCGAGATCGGTACGTACTCGGCGACGTCGACGGCCCCGGTGCGCAGGGCGTTGGCGCGGGCGGTGCCGTCGGCCACGAAGGTCACGTCGGCACCGGGGGCCTTGGCCCTGCCGCCCCAGTAGCGGTCGTTGCGCTCCAGAGTGGCGCTGACGGCGCCCTTGACGGAGGCGAGGGTGAAGGGTCCGGTGGCGTGTCCGGCCGGGTTCACCCTGCCGTCCCGGTAGGCGGCGGCGGACAGGATCGTGAGGGAGGGGTTGGCCAGGCGCTGGGGCAGCAGCGGGTCGGCCTCTGTGGTGACGATCCGTACGGTGCCGGCGCCCAGGGCGGTCGCGGTGATGCCGGTGTCGGACAGGACGCGCGGCTTGGGCGAGGCCTTCTGAGCGGCGTTCAGGGAGCGGACGACGGCGGCCGGGCCGACCTTCGTGCCGTCCTGGAAGGACGCCTCGCGCAGGGTGAAGGTCCATGCCTTCGGGCTCTCGCGCTTCCAGGACGCGGCGAGTGCGGGCTTCGCGGCACCTTCGCGGTCGAGGGAGGTGAGGCCCTCGACGACCGCGAGGCGGCTGAGGGTCACGGCGTCGTCGCCGTAGGGGGACATCGCCTGGGCGGGCGGGAAGGCCATGACGACCCTGAGACGTTGTCCGCCGCCGTCCGACGCGCCTGTGGTGTCGTTCGCGCCGCCGGAGCAGGCGGTGGCGAGCGGGACGAGGAGGGCGGCCGCGGTCAGCGGCAGCGCGGCGCGACGGAGTCGGGACGGGGACATGGCAACGACCTTATATGAAAACGATTGTCATTTGAAAGTGGTGCGGCGAGCGCCTCACGGGGCAGCTCGACGGGCGCCTCACGGGGCGCCTCAACGGGCGTCGGACATCGGCAGCTCGAAGTGGACGATGCCCTGGCCGCCGCCGGGCAGGGTGCGTTCGTCGCACACCTCCCGCGCGAGCGACCGCCAGAACGGCTCGGCACCCGGCACGGCGGGGTCGGTGTGCAGATAGACCGCCTCGTACCCGCCGGCCCGCGCGACGAAGTCGCGGAGCTCGCGCACCAGCCGCCGCGCCAGCCCGCGCCTGCGGTGCTCCGGCGTCACGTAGATCCGGCACAGCTGGGCGGTGGTGCCGGACGGGAAGCGGTCCGCGACCCACTGCGGATTGGGCGGCGCCTGCGGCCCCCGGTCGCGCACGGCGCCCGTCGCGACGATCTCGCCGTCGCGCTCGACCACCAGCAGCGTGCAGCGCTCGGGCCGCAGATAGCCGGCCTCGGGGTCGATGATGTCGGCGTGCCAGCGCGGCACGTACCCGGACCTCAGGTCGCGGTAGACGGTGTCGAGCATCACGGCCCGCGCGCCGCCGATGTCACGGGGGGTGGCGGTGCGCAGGACGTATCCGTCGGCATCGGCCCGTACCGCGGCCATCGTCGTCGTACTCATCCCGCTGCCTCTCCAGTCCCTCGTGTCACCTCATTGCTGTACCAGGGTACGTGCAACTGATGTGCAAGAAGGCTGCGGGCCCGACGGCCGGCCGGGCCCGCAGTACGGCTCCGGGGCAGGTCAGGACGGGCGGTAGACCAGTGCGGTGGCGATCCCGGCGATGCCCTCCGCGCGGCCGGTGAAGCCGAGCCCGTCGGAGGTGGCGGCGGAGAGCGAGACGGGCGCGCCCACGGCGGCGGACAGGACCTTCTGCGCCTCGTCGCGCCGCTTGCCGATCTTCGGCCGTACGCCGACGACCTGGACGGCGACGTTGCCGATCTCGAACCCCTCTGACCGCACGATCCGGGCCGCCTCGGTCAGCAGCGTGACGCCCGCGGCGCCGGACCACTCGGGGCGCCCGGTGCCGAAGTGCTGCCCGAGGTCGCCGAGCCCGGCGGCCGAGAACAGCGCGTTGCAGGCGGCGTGCGCGACGACGTCCGCGTCGGAGTGCCCGGCGAGCCCGGGGCCCTCGCCCTCCCACAGGAGACCCGCGCACCACAGTTCGCGGCCCTCCTCGAAGGCGTGGATGTCGGTGCCGATCCCGACGAGCGGGATCACCGGCGCGGCGCGTTCCACCGGTACGGCGTGCTCCACCAGTACGGCGTGTTCCTCAGAAGCCATCGTTCGCCCTCCTGCGTGCGAGTACCGCTTCGGCCAGGACCAGGTCCAGCGGACGGGTCACCTTGAACGCCTCCTCGTGGCCGGGTACGACCACGACGGCCACCCCGAGCTGCTCGACCAGGCCCGCGTCGTCGGTCGCGCCCTCGCCGGTGACGGCGACCCGTTCGTGGGCCCGCACCAGCGTGTCGCGGTCGAAGCCCTGCGGCGTCTGGACCGCCCGCAGCCTGGACCGCGCCGGCGTGGAGAGCACCGGTTCCGGCTCCCCCGGCGCACCCGGCTCGACCTCCTTGACGGTGTCCGCCAGCGGCAGCGCCGGGACGACGGCCGGCGCCCCGTCCCGTACCGCCTCGACCACCGCGTCCACCGTGTCGACGGGCACCAGGGGGCGGGCCGCGTCGTGGACGAGGACGGCGGTGACATCGGCGGGCAGCGCGTCCAGGCCGAGCTTCACCGACTCCTGGCGGGTGTCGCCGCCCGGCACGACGAGGAACTCGGTGCGTTCGGGCAGCGCGTGCTCGTCGAGCAGATTCCTGACCTCGGGGGCACCGTCCGGCGGTGCGACGACCACGACCAGGGACACCTGACGGGAGGCTGCCATGGCCCGTACCGCATGGACGAGCATGGGCGTTCCGCCCAGCGCACGGAGCGCCTTGGGGGCGCCGGGGCCGAGCCGTACGCCGCGGCCGGCCGCGGGAATCACGGCGGCGGTGCGGCAGGGACGCGATTGATCAGACATCGGTTGCACTCCGAAGCATCGGCATGTTTGTCTCCACGGCCGACGTGGGTATGGCCTCAATCGAGCCGGGCGCAACGCCATGACTCGACCGGGACCCTTTCCGTGACCCCGGGCGAGACGAGGACCGCCCCGGCCGCTCGGGATCGGCCTGACACGTCGACTTCACAGGATCGCGAGCAAAGTACCGGGGGATCGTCGACGAGGCCAATGCGTCGGCGCATCGAGAACGACATCCGGGATGCTCGGGCCTCACCGCCCGCCTGCGTCCCTATGCCCGGAATCCGGAATGTGTCTGGAATCCGTCTGTCCGAAATCCGCAGTCGGACCGTCGGAATCCAGCCAGTTCGGACCACTGGCCAGGCCACCGAACCGATCAGGCCATCGGCCGGACGGTCACCGGCCCCATCGGCCGGGCGTCAGAATTCGGCCGGGCGTCGGAATCCAGATCCGGACATGCCGCAGCGCCCGACGACACGCCGTTCATACGGCTGGTCAGCGGGCACCGCGGCACGTTATTTACGCCTTAGACCGGTGCGATCCGGTTCAGGACGCGAGGACCTCGTCGAGCAGAGCCTCGGCCTTGTCCTCGTTGGTGTTCTCCGCGAGAGCGAGCTCGCTCACCAGGATCTGGCGAGCCTTGGCGAGCATGCGCTTCTCACCTGCGGAGAGTCCACGCTCGCGCTCACGACGCCACAGGTCACGAACCACTTCCGCGACCTTGATGACATCGCCGGAGGCGAGCTTCTCGAGATTTGCCTTGTAGCGCCGGGACCAGTTCGTCGGCTCTTCGGCGTACGGCGCGCGAAGCACCTCGAAGACCCGGTCCAGCCCTTCCTGCCCGACTACGTCGCGCACACCCACGAACTCCGCATTGTCCGCCGGTACACGCACCGTCAAGTCGCCCTGAGCGACCTTGAGCACCAAGTAGGTCTTGTCCACGCCTTTGATCTGGCGAGTTTCGATAGCCTCGATCAGCGCGGCCCCGTGATGGGGATAGACCACGGTGTCGCCAACCTTGAACGTCATGTGACAGGTACCCCTTCCGTGGCTATCCAGAGTAACACGAGAACAGCTTCTCCTGAATGGCGTTTTCGCAGGTCAGGGCATATCTCAGGGCTTGACAACTGCAACACGTACGTGCTGCGGAAGGCTCACAGGAGACGGTATTCGCAGGTCGGAGCGGCTGTACGGGCGAGGAGAAACGCGGACGTTACGCCTCCCGGAACCTGCTCGGAAGAGACCTAACGTCCCGGTTTGCCGGGTTCAGGATGGTGAACTTTCCGTACTCCGTTCGAGGATCGATCACCCGTACGGCGGTAAGTGCCGATGACCAATGAAATTGATCAACGTTCGGCCGTCGCGTGGATTATCCGCAATGAATGCGCCGGGGCACGCCAAGGCAGGTGGAACATCCACAGGAAGCGCGGGCCGAACGTCCGGAGGAATTGATCAAGCGTGTTATGTGAACGGCTTGCGAATCATCGCCCCGGGCCACGACACGACCCGCACCGCGAGCCGGCCCTCGATCCCCGGGGCACCAGGGGGCGGGTCGGGTGCGGGGCCGGGACGACGGCTCGGTAACCTGACGGCTGTCACACCCTTGGGGCGACTTCGGCACCACTCGCTCGAAGGACCCGCCCGACCTCGTCCGTAAATCCGCTCGTTCAAGGAGTTGCCACCGCCGTGAGCCGCAGCCTTCGACACGGCGCCCTCGCCGCCACCGCCATCGCGTTCTCGATCGCCGCGCTCTCCGCATGTGGTGCGGGAAAGAACGCGCAGACGCTCGAAGTCAGGCCTGACAACGCCGCCACCTCGGTCGGCGCCATCAAGATCCAGAACGCCAACGTGGTGACCCAGCCGGACCGCGGCGCCAAGGGCCCGGCCGTCGTGACCGCCACGCTGTTCAACAACAGCAGCAAGGCGGAGACCCTCGACGGCATCGCCCTGACCGGCACCAGCGCGTCCGTGCAGCTGCACGCCGCCAAGGGCTCGGGCCCGGTCGTCGTCCCGGCCGGCGGCCGGGTGGTGCTCGGCGGCCAGGGCAACGCCGCCGCCGTGATCGAGAACGGCAGCGAGGCCACGCAGGACGGCAACGTGCAGAACCTGGTCTTCAAGTTCAGCGAGTCCGGCGACATCCCGCTCGGTGCCCTCGTCGTCCCGGCCACCAGCTACTTCAAGGGCTTCGGCCCCAGCGCGCTCCCGAAGCTGCCGACCGCGACGGCCTCCGCCGACGCCACGGCCTCGGCCGACGCCACGCCCTCCGGCTCCGCGTCCGAGACCCCCGGCGCCTCGTCCGGCACCCCCTCCGGGGCGGCCTCGTCGAGCGACACGACCACGCCGACCGACGCGGCGTCCGACTCGGCCCAGCCGAACGGCTGACCGCGCGCTCCTCGCACGCGCGGCTCTCGCGCACGCAGGCATACGGCTGAGGCGCCTCCCGGTCCGGGAGGCGCCTCAGCCGTATGCGCGTCACGCCCCAGGCCCAGGGGGCAGCGGGCTGGTTTACGGCTCGAACTTGTACCCGAGGCCCCGCACCGTCACCAGGAACCGCGGCGCGCCCGGGTCGGGCTCGATCTTGGCGCGCAGCCGCTTCACATGGACGTCGAGCGTCTTGGTGTCGCCCACGTAGTCGGCGCCCCAGACCCGGTCGATCAGCTGCATCCGGGTCAGCACCCGGCCGGCGTTGCGCAGCAGCATCTCCAGCAGGTCGAACTCCTTGAGCGGGAGGTCGACCTTGCCGCCGGAGACCGTGACGACGTGGCGGTCCACGTCCATCCGGACCGGGCCCGCCTCCAGAGCGGCCGGTGTGACCTCCTCCGGCTCCCCGCGGCGGCGCAGCACCGCGCGGATGCGGGCGACGAGCTCGCGCGAGGAGAAGGGCTTGGTCACATAGTCGTCGGCTCCTATTTCCAGGCCGACGACCTTGTCGATCTCGCTGTCCTTGGCCGTGACCATGATCACGGGGACGTTGGACTTGCTGCGCAGTTGCCGGCACACCTCGGTGCCGGGCAGTCCGGGCAGCATCAGATCGAGGAGTACGAGGTCGGCGCCGTTGCGCTCGAACTCGTCCAGGCCGTCGGGACCCGTGGCCGCGATGGCGACCTCGAAGCCTTCCTTACGGAGCATGTAGGACAGGGCGTCGCTGAAGGATTCCTCATCCTCGACGACAAGCACTCGGGTCACGGAAGAGCCTCCGGGGCAGGGGATGAATCAAGAGTGTCGGGGGCGGCGGCCGGGTAGGGCCCCTCGTCGCCGTTGACGATGAGCGGTCCGCCTGATGTGCGGTCCCGTTCCCGTACGGCGCCCGCTTCTGGCAGCCGCAGGGTGAAGGTGGAGCCCTGTCCCTCCGAGCTCCAGACGGTGACCTCCCCGCCGTGCGAGGCGGCCACGTGCTTGACGATGGCGAGGCCGAGGCCCGTGCCACCGGTGGCCCGTGAGCGGGCCGGGTCGACGCGGTAGAAGCGTTCGAAGACCCGCTCGCGGTCCTTCTCCGAGATGCCGAAGCCCTGGTCGGTCACGGCTATCTCGATCTCGTCCCCGCCGGACATGGTCACCCGGCGGACGGCGATGCCGACGCGGGTACGGGCGGGGCTGTAGTTGACGGCGTTCTCGACGAGGTTGCCGAGAGCGGCGGCGAGCTGGCCGCGGTTGCCCCAGATGCGGAGCTCGGCGGTGCCGCCCGCGGCCATGGTGATCTGTTTGGACCCGGCCTGCTGCCGGCAGCGGTCGATGGCCTCGGCGACCAGCTCGTCCACCCGGACCGGCTCCGCGTCCTCCAGCGGGTCGTCGTTCTGCACCCGGGAGAGGTCGATGAGCTCCTGTACGAGGTTGGTGAGCCGGGTCGCCTCGATCTGCATCCGGCCCGCGAACCGTTCCACCGCCTCCGGGTCGTCGGAGGCGTCCATGACGGCCTCCGAGAGCAGGGACAGCGCTCCGGTCGGGGTCTTGAGCTCATGGCTGACGTTGGCGACGAAGTCGCGCCGAACCGCTTCGATACGGCGGGCCTCCGTGAGGTCCTCGACCAGCAGCAGCACCAGCCGGGAGCCCAGCGGGGCGACCCGGGCGGAGACCGCGAGGGCCTCGCCCCGGCCGGTGCCGCGGCGCGGGAGATCCAGCTCCACCTGGCGTATCTCACCGTCACGGCGGGTGTCCCTGGCCATGTTCAGCATCGGTTCGACGGCGAGCCGCCCGCCCCTGACCAGCCCCAGCGCGTACGCGGCGGAGCTGGCCTTGACGACGCTGTCGCTCTCGTCGAGCACGACCGCGGAGGAGCTGAGCACGGACAGGACCGTGTCGACCCCGGGGGGCAGGGGGGCATTGCTGTCGGGCCGCAGGGAGGTACGCGTCGGCTTCTTCTGGTCGCGCTCGCTCCAGCGGAACGCCAGCATGGCGATCACACCGGTACACACCCCGGCGATCGCTGCAGCTGCGGCGACCGCCGCGTTCACGTCCATAGCTCCAGGTTATGCGGCCCGGCGGACACTCTCCCAGCCATCCGAGTGCCTACTCGAACACTCGTCGCCCAGAGTTCACCGAGGAGCAAGCGCCGGTTCACTTGGCCGGTCGGATCCGGACGCGTACCCACGTCACCGTAGGAGCGTGGGGTTCAGAGCTGGCCCCGGCCTCGGTTAAGGACTGGAGAGGGACTTCCCATGCGTGACGCGTACCACGAGGAACTCGACTCGATCGGCGAGGGGCTGGTCGAGATGGCCCGGCTCGTCGGGTCGGCGATCGGCCGGGCGACGACGTCCATGCTCGACGCCGATCTCAAGCTCGCGGAGACGGTGATCGCCGCGGACCAGAAGGTCGACGACCTCCAGCACGACCTGGAGGCCAGGGCCATCGCCCTGCTGGCACGCCAGCAGCCGGTGGCGACCGATCTGCGGATCGTGGTCACCTCGCTCCGGATGAGCGCCGACCTGGAGCGTTCGGGCGACCTCGCCCAGCACGTCGCCAAGCTGGCCCGGCTGCGCTTCCCGCAGTCGGCGGTGCCGCACGACCTGCACGCCACCATCCTGGAGATGGGACAGCTGGCGCAGCGCCTGATGGCCAAGGCCGCCGAGGTGATCATCACCAAGGACGTCGACCTGGCGCTCCAGCTGGAGCAGGACGACGACGAGATGGACCTGCTGCACCGCACGCTGTTCCAGCACCTGATGGACGACCGGTGGAAGCACGGCATCGAGACGGCCGTCGACGTGACGCTGCTCGGCCGCTACTACGAGCGGTTCGCCGACCACGCCGTGTCGGTGGCCAAGCGCGTGGTGTACCTGGTGACGGGCGAGCACGCGGACGAGATCCAGCAGGCGGCGCCGGTGGAGGGCGCGTAGCCGGGAGGAAGGCGACGGGCGTACGCCTTCCGTAAGGGGGAGGGTGACAGGCGTACGACGGCGTACAGCCGGGAGGCGACGGGCGTACGACGGCGCGTCGCCTCGCACATGCGTTCCTGCACATGTGCGCCGTTGATGCGCCTGCCCGGGTGGGCATGCAATGGGGCGGGGCGACACGACTTGTCCGTACGCCCCGGTCGTGGGCCCCGTGCGGGCGTACGGCCCTGCCGTACGCCTTGAGGAGGAACCATGGCCGATTCCCCCACGACCGAACCCCAGCAGGAGACACCCGCCGACGTGTCGCACGGAGCCGTCCTCGGCGCCTGCGGCTGCGGCTCGGGCTGCGGGTGCGGATGCCAGTCCGGAGCACCGTGCCAGTGCGGCGGCTGCTCGGGCTGACGGACGCGGAGCGGAGCAGCGGCGGGCCCCCGCGCGGGGGCCCGCCGCGTACGCCGTTCGGGTCAGGACGTCCGGGTCAGGAGGTCCGCTCCACGGCGGGCTCCTGGCCGGTACCGGCCTCGACGCCGGCGTCGGCACCGACGGCGGTACGGGCGTCGGGCCCGCTGCTCTCCACCGTCACACCGGACTCCACCGTCACACCGGCCCGCGGCAGGTTCCGCATCAGCAGCCAGTACCCGAACGCCGCGACGGTGCCCAGGACCGCGCACGTCCCCCAGAGCCACCCGGCCCCGAAGTGGTCGATGACCAGACCGGACAGCAGCGGGGCGACGAGCGCGGCGGCGGCCCAGGAGAGCGTGTACATGCCCTGGTAGCGTCCCCGGCCGTGGGCCGGGGAGAGCTGGACGACCAGGCCGTTCTGCACGGGCGCGTTGATGATCTCGGCGACGGTCCACACGCAGATCGTCAGCGCGTACACGGCGACCGACCCGGCGAACACGGTCAGCCCGAACCCGTACCCCGCCAGCAGCGACGACACGATGAGCAGCCGGCGCGGGTCGCGGTGCTGGATGAGGCGGGTGACGGGGATCTGGAGCACCACGATCATCACGCCGTTGACGGCGATGGCGGTACCGAAGTCGGAGCTGCTGAACCCGTCCGTCCCCATGGCCACCGGCAGCCCCACGTACCCCTGCTGGAAGATCAGGGCGATGACGAAGGACAGCCCGACGACGCCCATGAACCGCCCGTCGCGCAGCACCGTGCCGAGCCGCACCTCATCGGCGCCCGAGGCGCCCGAGGCGCCCGGCGCTCCTGCGGCGGTGGGCGCGGCGGGCCGCTCCGGGCGGGACTCCGGGATCTTCATGAAGACGAGGACGGCGCAGACCAGGGTCATCGCCGCCTCGCCGACGAAGCCGGCGAGGTAGCTGTACTCGGCGACGAACCCGGCACCCGCCGAGGAGACCGCGAAGCCCAGGTTGATCGCCCAGAAGTTGAGCGAGAAGGCGCGGGCCCGGTCCTCGGCCGGGACGATGTCGGCGATCATCGCCTGCACGGCGGGCCGGGAGGCGTTGCTCGACATGCCGACGAAGAAGGCGACACCGGCGATGGCCACCGGATGGACCATGAAGCCGAGCACCGCCACGGAGACGGCCGTCGAGACCTGCGCCACCAGCATCGTGGGCCGCCGCCCGAACCGGTCGGTCATCACCCCGGCCCCGATCGAGGAGACGACCCCGCCGAGCCCGTGGACGGCGGCGACCAGACCGGCGTACGAGGCGGAGTAGCCCCGGTCCAGGGTCAGGTAGAGGGCCATGAACGTGGCGACGAAGGCCCCGAGCCGGTTGACCAGGGTGCTGGTCCACAGCCACCAGAACTCCCTGGGGAGACCGGAGACGGTGTCACGGGTGGCCCGCCTGAGACCGGCGACAGACATGCGGGTTCCCCCCGGGGACGTAAGGAATCGGATCGGCGCGGGTAAGAGGCCCGCCACCGATCCGAACATTACGAACCACGGAATCCGCCCTGCCACCCGATTGACGCCTGCCGTCAATCGAAGCCGCACACTCCAGCCCGTCTCCCTTCCCCGTCCCCCGTCCCGCTGTCCGCTCCGTGGCCGGGCGCGCGCGGGCCGCACGGGTTCGATTACGCTCGGACTCATGGCCGACGCACCGTACAAGCTGATCCTCCTCCGCCACGGCGAGAGCGAATGGAACGCGACGAATCAGTTCACCGGTTGGGTGGACGTCAACCTGACCCAGAAGGGCGAGAAGGAGGCGGTCCGCGGCGGTGAGCTGCTCACGGAGGCCGGCCTGCTTCCCGATGTCGTACACACCTCGCTCCAGAAGCGCGCGATCCGCACCGCCCAGCTCTCGCTGGAAGCGGCGGACCGCCACTGGATCCCCGTGCACCGCTCCTGGCGGCTGAACGAGCGCCACTACGGCGCCCTCCAGGGCAAGGACAAGGCGCAGACGCTCGCCGAGTTCGGCGAGGAGCAGTTCATGCTCTGGCGCCGCTCGTACGACACCCCGCCGCCGGAGCTCCCGGACGGCGCCGAGTACTCGCAGAGCGGCGACCCGCGCTACGCGACGATCCCGCCGGAGCTGCGCCCGCGCACCGAGTGCCTCAAGGACGTCGTCGTCCGCATGCTGCCGTACTGGTACGACGGCATCGTCCCGGACCTGCTGGACGGCCACACGGTCCTGGTCGCCGCCCACGGCAACAGCCTCCGCGCCCTGGTCAAGCACCTCGACGGCGTCTCCGACGCCGACATCGCGGGCCTGAACATCCCGACCGGCATCCCGCTCGCGTACGAACTGGACGCGGACTTCCGCCCGTTGAAGCCGGGCGGCACGTACCTCGACCCGGACGCGGCGAAGGCGGCCATCGAGGCCGTGAAGAACCAGGGCAAGAAGAAGTAGCCCTCCGCCGCTCACATGGGGCCCCGCTCGTGGTTCGTCCACGGGCGGGGCCCCGCTGCGTCAGCACCCGAGGCGCCGCCCCGGCCGTTCAATCGGCCGGTCTCCGCTAAGTTCTGCTTCCATGCCCGCACAGACGGCCGATCACGGCTCCATCATCGATGCCATCGTCAGCAGCAGCGGCCGCTGCACGCTGCCGTACCAACAGGCCCACCGCGGCGACGCCTTCGGGACGGCGTTCTGGTTCAACGATCTCCTCGCCGAGGACGCCGACGGGAACGCGACGTACCGGCAGTACCTCCTGACCGCGGGAGCGCTGACCCGGTACGACGTTGCCGAGATACGGCTGCGGCCCGGTCTGTCCGAGACCGCCATGAGTGCCGGCGGACTGATGATGCTGCGGTTCCAGGAGGGCTGGATCCCCCTCGGTGACTCCGGGGTCTCGGTGTTGCCCACCGCCGTGCTGCACGCTCTGGCGCGCCGGAAGAAGTGGGCCTGGGCGACCGACGAGATCACCGACGGGACGGCCGCGACCGCCGAGGACATCGCCCGGCTGGGTGACGCCCCGGTACCGGCGTACGTGCTCGGACACGATGTGGGGCCGGACCGCACCCAGCGCGAACAGGCCGTCGTCGTCGGGGAGATCGTGCGCGACGGCGATGGTCAGGGGTTCGTGTGGGACGGCCTCGCTCCGAAGGGCTGCGCCGGGGCGCCGGTCTTCGTCGGACTCCACCTGGAGGAGGACCGGTTCAAGCTCGTCTGCCTCGGTGTCCTGCTGCCGAGCGAGGGGCCGGGGCACCCCGTCGCCACCTTTGACCGCATACGGGCCGCTGTACGGGAACTGCCCGGACAGGCCGGACAGGCCGGACAGTCGGCCGCCGGGACCGGCACCGCGCCGGCCGCCAAGTCGCGGTGGTGGCGCGGGCGGAGGTGACGGCCCGTACCCGTCGTCGTACCCTGTGGCGCATGCGGGGAGATCGGGAGAGCAGCCATGGGTGAGCCTCTGAAGACCTTTGTCGGCGGTGCCGAGGTCGAGGTGCCCAACAGCATCCCGGCCATCCGCGCCGCCCTGCCCGAGGCGAGACGCGAGGAGTTCGACCGTGCCATCAACGAGGCCGGGGTGCACGACATCCAGGCCGTGATGCGGCACTGGATGCTGGAGGCCGTGCCCGATCCTGAGGCGGAACGGATTCTGGACCGGCTGGCGCGGGACGAGGCCGAGAGGCGGAGCGTCGCTTGAGCTTCCGGATCTCCTATGCGCCACCTGCCGACGACACCCTGGCCAAGATGCCGGACGGCGACATCTTCAGGGACCGGATGGCGCGTTCCCTGGGACACGAGCCGTACGGGCACGGGTCGTCGGCCGTCAAGGAGGAGCACGACCGCCGCGAGGCCACCGTCGCCGGGGCGATCGTGCTCTATTACGTCTCCGGGTCGGTCCTGACCGTCACCGTGGTGCGGCTCGTACCGCTGCCCTGACCAGCGGTCAGGCCGGCGCCGGGCCGCGCCCGTGTCAACCGTCAGGCCAGCTTGGCCACCTGGGCGTCGATCACGGCCTTCGGCAGCTCGAAGTCGCCGCCGGAGGAGGCCGCGGCCAGGTTGAGCGCGCTGAACGAGGCGACCGTGGCGCCCTGGCGGACCTGCACGAGCTTCATGGCACTCTTCTCGCCGTCCGACTCGATGGTCACCGTCCAGGCGGCGGCGTCCTCGCCGGCCTTGACCTGCTCCTCCGTGATCTTGACGACCTTCTGCTTGGTCCCGGCCGCCTTCATCGTGAAGCCGGACGCGCACCCGGTCGCGGCGGTCCGCAGGGCGGCCACCGTCTCCTCGGCGCCCTTGCCCTCGTAGGAGGAGAGCGTGGTGAGCGTCGTCGTGATGTCGAAGGCGGCCTCGAACGCCTCCTCGGGGTCCGCGCTGTCCTGGTCGGCGCCCTTCTTCGGCTCGCTGATCACCTTGCGCTGGGTGGACGCGGCGGGCGAACCGGCCTTGGCGCCCATCAGGGTGTCGGCGAAGACATCGCAGGCGGCCTTGTCCGCGGTGACGTCACCGGCGGAGACGGCGTCGGCGGGACCGGCCTTGGAGATCTTGTGGCCTTTGACGTCGCCCTGGGCGAGCGAGGCCTTCTCCAGTTCGGCGGCGGTCAGCGCCTTGGCGGCAGCGGGCTTGGCCGAAGGGGACTCGTCCGCCTTGCCCTTGTTGCCGCCGTCCTTGTCCGCCGCGTCCGAACCGCAGGCCGCGGTGAGCAGGGCCAGGGACATCACGGTGGCGGCAACAGCGGTACGGCGTATGGCAGTGGGTCGCATGGCCCATCCTTCTGTATCAGGTCTTCTCGCCCGCACGAGAGCGGCCGGCGCCGGGTTCGGCGCGGCCGGGGAGGATCGTGGGGGTGGGCCAACTCTATGAGTTGTATGTGGTTTGGCAATCCGTCAGACCGGGCATCGCCCCTGATCGTGACTACGTCGTGATCACTCCGGAAACGCTCTGAGCTGGGTATTCGCCCCGGCCGCCGGCAGCTCGTCCCGGGGCGACCACCCGAAGGGGGTCCGCTGATGCCGATCGATTCCGCTCTCTGCGCCGTACTCGGGTCCGTGGGGGTGCCACCGGAGCTGATCGCCTCGTGCGACCCGCTGACCGGCGGCACGTACAACGCCGTCACCCGGGTCCGGCTCACCGACGGCCGGGAGTGGGTGGCGAAGACCCCGCCGCCCGCCGTCGCCGGGACCCATCTCGGCTACGAGCGCGATCTGTTGGTGAACGAGGTCGCCTTCTACACCGCGGCCGCCGACCTCGCCGAGGAGACCCCGGTCCCCCGCGTCGTGCACAGCGGGCTCGACCCGGCCGCCCCCGAGGGCGCGTACGTGATCATGACGGCGTGCCCCGGGCAGCCCTGGCACGAGGCCACCGGCACGATGGCCGACGGCGAGGAGCAGCGGTTGCGCGGCGACCTCGGCCGGGCCGTCGGCCGGCTGCACACCGTCCCGGCACCCGGCGGGTTCGGCTACCCGTCGGCGGCGCTCGCCCCGTTGGCGCCCACCTGGCGGCAGGCGTTCACCACGATGACGGACGCCGTGCTGGCGGACGCGCTGGGCTACGCGGCGAGGCTGCCGCGGGCGGCGCCGGACATCCGCGGACTGCTCGGCGCGGCCTCGTACGTACTGGACGACGTCACGCGCCCCGCCCTGGTCCACTTCGACCTGTGGCAGGGCAACATCCTGGTCGCCGGGCGGCCGGGGGCGCGGCGGATCGGCGGGATCATCGACGGGGAGCGGATGTTCTGGGGCGACCCCGCCGCCGACTTCGTCTCGCTCGCCCTCTTCGGGAACATCGAGGAGGACAAGGACTTCCTCGACGGCTATGCCGCGGCCGCGGGCGGGCCGGTGGAGTTCGGTGACTCGCTGCGGCTGCGGCTGGCGCTCTACCGCTCGTACCTCTACCTGATCATGCTGGTGGAGACCGTGCCGCGGAAGACGGCCGGGGAGGACCTGGAGTGGACGTGGAACGAGGTCGCGCCTCGGCTCGAAGCGGCCCTCGGCGAGGTGGAGTCGGCGCTGCGGGCAGGGGGGTGACCGCAGCGCCCGACGGTCCGGGCGTGCGCCGCGTCAGTACCGCAGGGCCCGTTGGGCGTCGTGGAGGTTCTGCGGACGTACGGCCCCGGGGGTGCCGTACGCCTCCAGGCGGGTGTGCAGGTCGCCGGTGAAGTCGGGGACGTCGATCTGGTCGAACTCCGTCACCTCACTGACCCCGACGGTCGCGCTGCAGGGGGCGAGGCCGTCGATCCGCATCAGGCCGGCCCGGCCGTTGGTGACCCGGATGTTCCAGTGGGTGAAGCGGGCGCCGAAGAGCGGTCCGGCGCTCGCGTCGCCGCCGTGCCGCCCGTTGTTGTTGACGGTAATGTCGGTACGGACGTTGGCGAACGGCATCCCCCGGTGCGAGTCGAACGTGCCCATCTCCATGACGCCGCGCGACCAGACGTTGTGGCTGGACAGTCCCTCGACGTTGATGCCGTGCAGCTGGGTCCCGGCGGGCGCCGGGACGGTGCGCTGCTCGATGGTGAAGTCCTCGACCAGGTTGTCGTGCGATCCCTCGCGGCAGTAGTACGGGTGGTGCGAGCCGCGGCCCGCGACCTTCGTGCGCCGCAGGGTGCAGGCGGACGCGCCGATGAGGCCGAAGCCGTTGTCGACGTGACGCACGGTGATGTCGTCGGCCCAGCAGTCGTACGCGCACTGGAACGCGACGCCGTTGTACCCCTTGTCGAGCAGGTGCTGCGACTGCGGGGTCTCGACCGCTTCGAGCGTGAGCCCCTCGACGCCCGAACCGGTGAGCGGGGCGGCGAGGGTGGTGAGGCGGGGGTCCCACTCGGGGCGGATGTCGAGCGGGAGGGGGCGTTCCAGGGTGACCCTGCGGCCGTGCACGGCGGTGATGCGGACCGGCCACTCGTAGGGGACGTACGAGGTCAGCTTCGTCTTGTCGTCCCAGTAGTACGCCTCGGGGCCCGGACCGCCGCCCGCCATGTGCTCCAGGAGGGTGTGCGCGGAGTCGTCGGCGAGGCGGAGCAGCACGAGCGCGCCGCGCTTCAGCCCGCGGGTGTCGTCGACGGTGATCGTACGGTCACCGAGGCGGGCGGGGGCGACGGTGGTCAGGGTCCGCCACGCGTCGCGCTTGTTGCCGGTCCAGCCCTCGAAGGGCCAGTCCTTCGCCTTGATGGCGTCGGTGAGGGAGGTCCAACGGGCTTCGGGGCAGAGCCAGATGAGGCCGCCGGCCCAGGACCAGCTGGACTTGTCGCCGCCGTACCGGCTGCCGTAGACGCCGATCAGTTCGGTGAGGTTCCGGGTCGCGTGCAGCGTGGTGCGGCCGCTGCCCGCGCCGCGCACCACGACATCGCTGTGGCCGATGCGGATGATGTCGTCGATGCGGTACGCGCCCGCGGGAATGATCACCGTGCCACCGCCGCGCTCTCCGGCAGCGGCGATGGCACGGTTGATCGCGGGGGCGGCGTCGGCGGAGCCGCCGGGCTCGGCGCCGTAGTGCAGGACGTTGGCGGTGAAGCCGTGGCCGGTGCGGCGGGGCAGGTCCGCTCCGCCCCGGTAGCCGGCCCTGCCGATGAACGGGACCTGCGGATGGGTGAGGGGCGCTGCGGCGAACTCCCGCCAGAGCGGGGTGGTCCGTGGCCTGCCGCCCGCTCCGGCCGCGGCGCGGGCGGCGGTGTCGCCCCGGCCCGCCGCGAACGCCGTCCCGCCGCCGGCCGGTCCGGTGGCCGCGGCCGCCGCGACGGCCACCGCGCTGCCGAGCAGTCCACGCCTGCTGATGTTCCCCATGATCGCCATGAGCCCGACCTGCCTTTCATGGATGTGAACGACGTTCATATCTGCGTCGGCGGTGAGCATGCCACGGCCCCCCGGGGCAGCGAAAGGGGCGTGCATCGGGGAATCGCCGGGTAACGGCTCCGACATGACCGTGAAGCCCTGCGGCGCGGAACCGGCGGGCGGTGAGGCTCAGTTGGTGCGCGTCAGCCGGTGGGGCGCTGGGTCAGGTGAGTGAACGCGTCCAGGTTCCGCGTGGACTCGCCGCGCGAGACCCGCCATGCGTACTCCTTGCGGATCGCGCTCGCGAAACCGAGTTCCAGGAGGGGGTTGAAGGCGCCGTCGGCGGCCTCCAGGACCACGCCCAGCAGCCGGTCCAGCTCCTCGGGCGTGACCACGGAGAGCGGCAGCTTGCCGACCAGGTAGACGTCCCCGAGCGAGTCGATGGCGTAACTCACGCCGAAGAGGCGGAGGTTGCGCTCCAGCAGCCAGCGGTGCACCGCCGCGTCGTTCTCGTCGGGGTGCCGGATGACGAAGGCGTTGAGGGAGAGCGAGTGCTTGCCGACGAGCAGCGAGCAGGTGGTGGAGAGCTTGCGGGTGCCGGGCAGCTGGACGACGTAGCTCCCGGGCTCGGGGCTCTCCCAGTCGAGCCCGGCATCGTCGAGCGCCGCCTCGATGACCTGCGTGACCTGCGTGACCTGCGTGACCTGCGTGATCTGCGCGATCTGCGCGATCTGCTTGACCTGCGTCGTTGCCGCTTCATCGGGTGCGTCAGCCATAGTCCGAGCGTACGACGCCCCACGGGCGGCGCCACATCCGCCGGCCGCCGCGTACCTCATGGCCCGGCCTCACACGTGGCGCGGCCCCGCACCCGGCCCGGCCTCACGCACGGCGCGGCCCCGCACCCGGCCCGGTCTCACACGTGGCGCGACCGCACCCGTCGCCGGTGTTCCTGCATCGCCTCCGTGTACACGTCCGCGGTCGCCGCCGCCGCCGTGTCCCAGCCGAACCGCCGGGCGTGCGCGGCGGCCGCGCCGCCCATCCGGGCGACCAGCTCCGGCGCGGCCGCGAAGCGCGCCAGCGCCTCGGCGTACGCCTCCGGGTCGTGGCCGGGGATCAGGAAGCCGCTGACCCCGTCCCGTACCGCCACCGGGAGGCCGCCCACGGCCGCCGCGACGACCGGGGTGCCCGCCGCCTGGGCCTCTATGGCGACCAGGCCGAAGGACTCGCTGTACGAGGGCATGACCAGCACGGACGCGGCCCGGAACCAGTCGGCGAGCTGGTCCTGCCCGACCGGCGGGTGGAACCGTACGACGTCCGCGATACCCAGCCGGGCGGCCAGCTTGTGCAGCCCCTCCGGCTTGGCGAGGCCGCTGCCGCTCGGGCCGCCGACGACCGGCACGACGATGCGCGAGCGCAGCGAGGGGTCGCGGTCCAGCAGGACGGCGACGGCGCGCAGCAGCACGTCAGGGGCCTTCAGCGGCTGGATGCGGCCCGCGAAGAGCGGGACCAGGGCGTCCTGCGGCAGCCCCAGCCGGGCCCGTGCCGCGGCCCGCCCGTCGGCCGGGCGGAAGCGGTCCAGGTTGACGCCGGGGTGGACGACCGCCACGGCCCGGGGATCGGCCTCGTAGAAGCGGACGAGCTCGTCGGCCTCCTCCGCGGTGTTCGCGATCAGCCGGTCGGCCGCGCTGACGATCTGGGTCTCGCCGATGACCCGGGCGGCGGGCTCGGGGGTGTCGCCCTCGGCGAGCGAGGCGTTCTTGACCTTCGCCATCGTGTGCATGGCGTGGACGAGCGGGACGCCCCAGCGCTGGGCGGCGAGCCAGCCGACATGGCCGGAGAGCCAGTAGTGGGAGTGCACCAGGTCGTAGTAGCCGGGGCGCTGGCCGGCCCACGCCTGCATCACGCCGTGCGTGAAGGCGCAGAGCTGGGCGGGCAGCTCCTCCTTGGCCAGGCCCTCGTACGGCCCCGCGTCGACGTGGCGGACCAGGACGCCGGGCGACAGCTCGACCTCGGGCGGCAGTGCGCCGGTGGTGGAGCGGGTGAAGATCTCGACCTCGATGTTGAGCGCGGCGAGGCGTTCGGCCAGTTCCACGATGTAGACGTTCATGCCGCCCGCGTCGCCCGTCCCCGGCTGGTGCAGCGGGGAGGTGTGCACGGAGAGCATCGCGATCCGGCGGGGCCTGCGGGGGCCGCCCGCGAAGGAGCCGGAGAAACCGGCGGGGAACCTGAGACGCGGTGCGACGCGGCTGCTGCCGAGCCGAGAGACGTACTGACTCACGTCGTCCGGTCCTCCTCGTTCAGGGCACTGGTACCGACTCGTTCAGGGCACTGATACCGGCTCGTTCAGGGCACTGATACCGGCTCGTTCAGACACTTGATACCGGCTCGTTCGGGCATGGCACCGAAGGGGCACACGGTCCCTTCGAAGGGCTGGAACAGCGGAACTCCTCCTTTCATTTCCGCTTTGCCAAATCATTACCGTATGTTTTCGGCGCGTCGCCACGACGCCTCCGCGGCGTCCGCTCCACGACGCTCGTTACGCTCTGTGTCATGCGCCCCATCGGCACCGCGACCCGCGGGACCACCAACCCGAACCGGCTGCGCCGCATGGACCGCTGGATCGCCGCCACCCACGGCCCCGCCCTGCGCCGCGCCGACGCCCCCGTCGCGGTCGACCTCGGGTACGGCGCCGCGCCCTGGACCGCCGTGGAACTGCTGGAGCGGCTGCGCGGCGCCGAGCCGCGCACCGCGGTGGTCGGCATCGAGATCTCCCCGGACCGGGTCGCGGCGGCGAAGCCGTACGAGCGCGAGGGCCTCACGTTCCGGCACGGCGGCTTCGAGATCCCGCTGCCCGAGCGGCCCGCGCTGATCCGGGCGGCGAACGTGCTGCGCCAGTACGACGAGGGCGAGGTCGCCGCGGTCTGGCAGCGGCTGTGCGAGCGGCTCGCGCCGGGCGGGATGCTGGTGGAGGGCACCTGCGACGAGATCGGGCGCCGCCACGTCTGGGTGGCGCTGGGCCCGGAAGGACCGCGCACGGTGACGTTCGCGACCCGGCTCGGCTCCCTGGACCGGCCCTCCGACCTCGCGGAGCGGCTGCCCAAGGCGCTCATCCACCGCAATGTCCCGGGCGAGCCCGTCCACGCGTTCCTGCGCGACTTCGACCGGGCCTGGGCCGCCGCGGCACCGTACGCCTCGCTGGGCGCCCGGCAGCGCTGGATCACGGCGGTACGGGCACTGTCCGGCGACTGGCCGGTGACGGACGGGGTGCGGCGGTGGCGCCAGGGTGAAGTCACGGTGAACTGGGAGGCGCTGAAACCCCGCCAGTAGAGCGACACGCCGGGAACGGGGAGGAACTCCCCTGCGCCGGGAACGTCGGCCGGGCACCGTTCGTCCCAGATACGGGGAGCGGTACGGGGGGGAGCGTGTCTGCGGCACCGGCGACCGGCCGGAATTGCCGGAGACGTGTGAGCCTCTGTTGCTTTTCGGTACGGCATGGCACGATCTCGTCGGTGCCATAAGTTACTGACGGTAAATCAGATCCGTTCGGGTCTGTCCGGAGGGGGAGCTCGTGAACCGACGCCACAGTGCCGCCGCGGCGATCACGCTGGTCTGCGCGCTGGCCGTACTGGCCGCACCGGTCCAGGCGTTCGCCGCCCCGGTGCCCCCCGCGCCGGAACAGCCGGTGAAGCCCGGGAAGAAGAGCCTCGAAGAGGTGCGCGAGGAGATCGAGGCCCTCTACCGCAAGGCGGGCACGGCGACGGACGCGTACAACCTCGCCGAGGAGCGGTCCAAGAAGCAGTCGGGCGAGATCGTCAAGCTGGCGCAGGCCATAGTCGAGGGCCAGGCGAAGATCGCCGACCTCAAGAGCAGAGCGGGCGCCCAGGCCCGCGAGCAGTACCGCAACGCCGGAATGCCGGCCGGCGCCCAGCTGATGCTCAGCGGCGACCCGCAGCTCTTCCTGGACGGAGTCAGCCGGGCCCGCCAGGGCCAGCAGGCCGCCAAGGGGGTCCTGGGCGAACTGAACAGGACCCAGGAGGACCTGGAGACGTACACCCAGGACGCGAGCACCAACTGGACCAAGCTCGAAGCCAATCGCGTCAAGCAGGCCAAGGCCAAGAAGAAGATCAACGCGCAGATCGCGGCGGCCAAGAAGCTGGAGTCCCGGCTGGAGAAGAAGGAGCGGGCCCGGCTCCTCGAACTGGAACAGCAGGCGGAGTACAAGTCGCAGACGGCCTGGCTGAGTTCCGGCGCCCTGAAGGAGATCAACCGCGGGGCGAGCGCGAGCGGCAAGAAGGCGGTGGCCTTCGCGACCTCGCAGATCGGCAAGCCGTACAAGTGGGGCGCCGTGGGCCCCTCGTCGTACGACTGCTCGGGGCTGACGTCCCAGGCGTGGGCGGCGGCCGGTCGGCCGGTCCCGCGCACCTCGCAGGAGCAGTGGCGGCAACTGCCGCACATCGCCATCAAGGACATGCGCCCCGGCGACCTGATCATCTACTTCGGTGACGCCACGCACGTCGGGATGTACGTCGGTGACGGCGCGATCGTGCACGCCCCGCGCCCCGGCCGCAACATCACCCTCGCGGGGGCGGGCTCGATGGAGATCCTCGGAGTCGTCCGCCCGGACAAGTGACGGGCGAGGGACGGGCGAGGGACGGGCAAGTGGCGTCCGAGCTGACGGCCGAGCTGACGGCCGACCTTAAGAGAGCCTCAAGGGACCCTTAAGGCCGGTCGGAGAACCGGCGGAGAGCAGCCGTGGAGCTACCGGAGAGCGGGCGGGGGCCCGAAACGGTGCGGTTTCCGTCCCCGCCGCCGGGCTCCGATCCGCCTCCGCCCCGCAGCCGTGACCCGCGCCACCCGGGGCCCGGCGCGGCACGTGACCTTTGTCATGTGCCGGAAAGGGCCGCAGCCCCGGCGCATCCCGCCGGATCTGCGCCCTTCCGCGGCTTTACGCCCTCTCCGGAACGGCCGGCACGTATCGAGCGCCATTCCGTTCCCACATCCCGTACCGCTATCGTCCCCGTCTGGCGGGTCGTCGATCGTCGCTCCGCCGCGCCCTCGGGGGGAGGGAAGGAAACCCGATTTCGATGCCCGTACCCGTACCGCAGCAGCGTTCCGTTCCCGCTGCGGAGACCAGCTATGGCGCCGACCTCACCCTCCTGGTGATCGAGGACGACCCGGCGGGCACCCTCACCGTCCCGGAACTGCCGGCCGCGGCCGGCACCCGGGTCCGTATCCGTACCGCCCGCAATCTGACCGAGGCGGGCCGGCTCCTCACCGACGACGTGGACTGCATCCTGCTGGACCTGGCCCTGCCGTCCGGCGGCGAGGCACGTACCGCGCCGGGACAGGAGGCGGACGGGCTGGCCACCCTCAAGCACGTCCTGCGGATCGCGCCCCGGCACGCCGTACTCGCCCTCACGGCGCAGGAGGACGCCGAGCTGGCCGCCGAAGCGGTACGGGTGGGGGCACAGGACTACCTCTTCCGCGACGAGCTCGACGGCAGGCTGCTCAGCCGCGCCATCCGCTACGCCGTCGAACGCAAGCGCGCCGACATCGCGCAGCACCAGCTCACCGAGTCCCGGCTGCGGGCCCAGGAGAACGCCCGCCTGGAGCGCGGTCTGCTCCCCACGCCGCTGCTCGACGGCTCCGACCTGCGCTTCGCCGCCCGCTACCGCCCCGGCCGCAGCCGTGCGCTGCTCGGCGGGGACTTCTACGACACGGTCCGTACGCCCGACGGCACGGTCCACGTGATGATCGGCGACGTCTGCGGGCACGGCCCGGACGAGGCGGCGCTCGGCGTGGAGCTGCGCATCGCGTGGCGGGCGCTGACCCTGGCCGGGCTCTGCGGCGACGAACTGCTCTCCACGCTCCAGCAGGTCCTGGAGCACGAACGGGAGAGCGAGGAGATCTTCGCGACCCTCTGCACGGTCGACATCGCCCCCGACGGCCGCCGCGCGGGCCTCTGCCTGGCGGGCCACCCCGCACCGCTGATCGCCCGCCAGGGGCGGGCGGCGCACCTGCTTCCGTACCAGGACGGCGGCCCGGCGCTCGGGCTGCTGCCGCGCGCCCGGTGGCCGCGCCGGCAGGTGGAACTGGGCGGCTCCTGGAGCCTGATGATGTACACGGACGGGCTGATCGAGGGCCGGACCGGAATGGGTACGCAGCGCCTCGGACAGGACGGCATGGTCGCGATGATCAACCGCCAGCTGGCCGAGGGGCTGACCGGCGAGGACCTGCTGGAGGCGGCCGTCACCCACGTCCGCGAGCTGAACGGCGGCGAGCTGACCGACGATGTCGCGGTCCTGCTGCTCGACCGCGACGAGGACGTCGTGCGCCGCAGGGCGCACAACGGCGACCGGGGCCGGAGCATTCCGCGCCCCCGCCCCGGTCAGGTGTCACCCGCAGGCGCTCAACGCCCGCCGTTGTAGGGCCCGTACGGCCCGTCGCTGCTCGATCCCCCGCGGCGGTTGCCGCCGCCCGTGACGGCCTTGAGCGCGGGCCGCACATCCACGAAGAACACGATGGTCGCGACCAGCCCGGCGAGCTGCACGAAGAGCAGGGGCACCCAGAGGTTCACCACCACCGTGATGCCGAGAATGATCAGCCAGAAGGGCTTGGTCTGCTTACTGGCGGCCCGGTAGGCATCCTCGCGGGCGACCGCGGCCATGATCAGGGCGACCACGGCGAGGATGAGCATTGCCGTGTAGATCAGCCCGAGGACCGAGTTGAAGCTTTCGAGCAACATGATGTGCACCGCCTAGTACGTGGGTGAGCGCCTCGCGGCCAAGGTACCGGGACAACGACCGGAGCACCCCGAAAGGTGCCCGCCCGCCTCCCGGCACCCCTGCCGGCCACCGCGCTACTTGGCGGTGGGCGGCGTGGTCTTCTTGGCGGCGGGCTTGCGCGCGGGCGCCTTCTTGGCGGACGCGGACGCGGGCGCGGGCTTGGCGACCGGCTTCGGCGCGGCCTTGGTCTCCGCCTTTACCTGCGGGGTCTCCGGCTTGGGGCCGGCCTTGGCGTCCGGCTCGGACTCCTTGCGCGGCTCGACGACGACGGCGATCTCGACGATCTCCTCGGCGGTCTCGCCCCGCCACGTCCGCACGGTCTGCTCGCCGCGCTCGGCGACCTTCTCGTACGTCTCCCGGGCCCTGACCGCGTACTCGGCGGCCACACCCACGCTGCGCAGCGCCAGGTCCTGGGCGCTCTCGCCCAGCTTCTTCAGATCGGTGTCGAACGCCCCGATCACCTCGGTGACCTTGGCCTGGAAGGTGGCCTGCGCCTCCTTGGCCTGCCCGGTCACCTTCTCCTGGACGACCTTGGGGTCGGTGTTGCGCACGGCCTCGATACGCTCCGGCGCCTCGGCCCGCAGCTGCTCGATCAGCGCCGGCACCTTGCGCGCCTGCCGCACGGCGAGGTCGGCCGTACCGGCGGCGAAGTAGAGGGGGGTCGGGTCGGTGAGGGTCTTGCGCAGGTCATCGGTGATGGCCATGACTGTGGTCCTCCCGGATCATCAGAGTCAGTGTGAGGGTTTTGAAGGCTTTGAAGCTGTATCGGCAGCACTGCCGTCGGCATTGAAGGGCACGTCCGCACCGGACGCACTGCCCTCCTCACCCCCGGGCTCGTCCTCGAACCCGTTCTCCTTGCGGAAGGAGGCGTAGATCTGCAGCAGCACGCTCTTCTGCCGCTCGTTGATCGACGGATCGGCCAGAATCACCGCCCGCGTCTCCAGCTCGTCCCGCTCCCGCTCGTCCAGGATCCCGGCCCGTACGTAAAGGGTCTCGGCGGAGATCCGCAGCGCCTTGGCGACCTGCTGCAGCACCTCGGCGCTGGGCTTGCGCAGCCCGCGCTCGATCTGGCTGAGATAGGGATTGGACACGCCGGCGGCATCGGCGAGCTGCCGCAGCGACAGCTGCGCGGTACGCCGCTGCTCGCGCAGGTACTCGCCGAGGTTGCCGACGTTGAGTGATGCCATGCCTCGATGGTGGACCCTCGGTGCTAACTTTTGCAAGCAGACGCTTGCAAAAGTGTTCCGAACCACTCGGACGGGCCTGTGAGCCCGAGCGCGACAGGTGTCGTATGTGCACGACATCTGTCGCCATCCGCGTCCGGCCTCCTGGTGCAGGTTCTCTTGGGCCGGCCTCCACGGGGCTCCGGGAAGCGACGTTGTCGGTGGGCTCTGCCAGGGTGTGCGTCGTGGATGAACTGGTGGAGCGTGTCGACGATCAAGATCGTGTGCTGGGGGTGGTGGTCAGCCGCCGGCAGGCCATTCGGGAGAGTTGGCTGCACCGGGTCGCCGTGACGGTGTGTCGTGATGAGCGAGGGCGGATCCTCGTCCACCGGCGGTCGGAGCAGCTGTCACGCTTCCCCGGGCTCCATGAGGTCGTGGTCGGTGGCGCCGTGGATGTCGGTGAGTCCTATGAACAGGCCGCCTCGCGGGAGCTGGCCGAAGAGCTGGGCATTCGGGTGCTGCCGCGCTTGCTGTTCACGTTCCTCAACCGCGGCGGTCTGAGCCCTCACTGGCTCGGCGTGCACGAAGTCTTGGTGCCGGACGCCGTGGCCGCCGATCCCGATGAGGTCGCCTGGCATGGCTGGCTGACCGAGTCGGAGCTGCGGTCGGCCCTGCTGGAGTGGCGCTTCACCCCCGACAGCCACGAGGCCTTCAGCCGGTATCTCGTGTTCCGGACCGCGCAGTCCTGACCTTGTCCGCCTTTGCTGGTGATAAGCGCGGTACACGCCAAGAACGATGCGAACCCGACAACAGTTGTCGTGCTCAACGGTCCAGAAACCCCCTGGCCAGGGTGCCGGGTTGACGACAACCAGCTCGCTCCGTCTCAGACTGTGCGCCGCTGTCCGTCTGTCCGTTCCCAGCGGACACCGCGAGTCCCAGCGCTTCTGGCGAACGGCCTGGCGGACTCCCGGCGAATCCGGCCGGCCTGTACGGTCCACCGCATGGTTGACGCGTTCGATGTGGCTCAAGCTCTGCGCGGTGGGATACCCGACAGGGCGCGAGCCTGGGCCTTCGTCAGGGGCTTCGCCGCAGCGTGGGCGGAGCCGCTCGCCGACGGCGCGGGTACGCGAGCGGAGGAGCTGGAGCGAGCCGAGGAGACGCTGGGGCTCACGCTGCCGACCGCGTTGCGCGAGGCGTACTCGCTTCTCGGTACGCGCCACGACCTCACCGGCAACCAGGACCCGCTGCTGAGCCCTTCCGAGCTGTTCGTGCACGACGAGTTCGGTGGAGTGCTCGTCTTCCGCAGCGAGAACCAGGGATGCGCCCTCTGGGGAGTACGGCTGCGGGACCTCGGTCAGGACGATCCGCCGGTGTTCGTCCAGTCACGGGATGGCTGGGTCCGCTTCCTGGAGCGGGTCTCCCTGGCCTGTGTCGAGCTCGTGCTCAGCGAGACGCTGCTGGCCGGCGAAGGACGGCTCTACAACGCCTGCGAACTTCCCGCCGGCCTGATTCGCGAGCTGCCGAATCGGTTCGCGCCGGTGGAGTTTCCCGAGTACCCGATGTGGACGGGGAAGGAGGAGTCACCCGTGTGCTGGTTTTCCGCGCCGGGGAAGCTCTTGCGGCTCGACGGACTGCGTGACCGCAGCTGGCTGCACGTCCGGGGACATACGTTCGCCGACCTGGAGTCGCTCTGCGCCACCCTCCCCGGCCGCTGGGTAGGTGGGTAGTCGGAGCCGTCCCAAGCCGACGAACTGCCTTTCTGTACACCTTTCTCCACACCCGATGCTCACCGGTGATGAGCGCGGTGATCGTCCTCAATGCCGCGGACGCGCCCGGCCGCATCGAACAACTGACCGTGCACGTGGTGGTTGTGCGCCCCTCGTCCTGGCCCCAGCCAGATGGGACAGGCCCCTCACTCAGCCTCTGACGATGCAGAAGGGATGCCCGGCCGGATCGGTGAGGACCCGCGCCTTGTCGCCATGCGGCTGGTGGTCCGGCTTGCCCGCACCCAGCTCCAGCAGCCGGGCCTCTGCCACGTCCAGGTCCTCATCGAGCTTGAAGCAGATGTGAAGCTGCTGGGGGGCGTTTGGGTCGGGCCAGCTCGGCGCCCGGTAGTCGTCGACCCGTTGAAAGCCGATGAGAAGTCCGTGTTCACCGTTGAGGCCCGCGAAGTCGGCGTCCGACTTCGGGTGCGGTTCATGGCCGGTGGCCTGCTGGTAGAACAGCGCCAGAGCCGGCGGATCCGGGCAATCGAGCGTTATCGCGACCAACTTCATCTGCGGGGGCATGGCTTCTCCTTGCCGATCGGCGGATTTCCGCGATGAACACCCTAGAGGCAGGTTAATAGCGTGCGGCTGGCTTGATCTTCTGTGCCGTCGGCCCCACCGGCGGTACCGGGTTCAGGAATGCGTCACCGGACACAGCCCGGTTCAAGTGTCGGTGGAAGAGGCCCAGCGGTACTGCCCGGTGACCGCATGGGTTGGCCGGTTCGGATGCCTACAGGTTGTTTCGGATGCCTACAGGTTGCTCACGTAGAAGCTGGTGAGTCGTTCGACGGCGGCGTCGACGTATTCGGGCTCGTCGTACATCTCGTAGTGGCCGGCGCCCTCGATCACCATGAGGTCGACGGGGTTGGGGGCCAGCTTCCACAGCCTCATGCCGGTGTCGTAGGAGCCGGTGTTGCCGATGCGTCCGGCGAGGACGACCTGGAGCGGCTGGGTCATGAGCTGATCGGCCAGGTGGAACGCGTCATAGCCCAGCAGGAGGGAGTCACCGCGCGAGAGGCGCCGATTCGTGGAGTGTTCGTTGCCGCCGCGCTCGGTGCGGTAGTAGGTGATGGCCTGCAAGGTGTCGATGTCGGTCAGGCCCGCTGCCGTGGCGTCCTGAAGGGTGTCGGGCAGCCAGTTCACACGGGTCGTCCCGCCGGAGCGGGCCTCTTCGATGCGCGCGTCCGCGAGGGCGTTGAGTGCGGCGGCCGGGCCGTCGGGCCGGAAGCCGCGGAACGAGGTGCCCATGTCGATGGGGACGACCGTGCCGACCGCCTTGACGCGGTGGTCCGTGCGGGCGGTGTGCACGGCGTAGCCCCCACCGGCGCAGATGCCGAGGACGCCGATGCGCTGCGGGTCGATGCCGGGGGTCGTCGTGAGCACGTCGATGGCGTAGGAGATGTCCTCGCCCCGGCGGTAGGGGTCTTCGAGGTCGCGGGGCTCGCCTCCGCTCCGGCCCTGATGGGCGGGGTCGAAGACGAGCGCCGCGATGCCGCGGGCGGCGAGCCGGGAGGCGTAGTTGGCGCCGATCTGCTCCTTCACGCTGCTGCCCGGGGTGGAGAGCACCACGGCGCGCAGCGGTGCGCCGCTGTCGGCGTTGTCGGGCAGATGGAGATCGGCGGCCAGTTCGACGGGACCGCGCGGGATCGTGAGGTGCTGAAGCATGCGTGGTTTCCTTCGTCAGGTCGTTGTTCCACAGGAATCCAGTACAGAACAGTGACTGATACAATATGGAACTAATACGAAACAGTACCACTGGGATGGAGGGCCGCATGTCGGTCGACGGGGCGCAGCTGTGGACGCTGAACCAGCGGCTGCTGGGCGTCGTGATGGATGCCTGTACGGGGGAGCTGGCCGAGCTCGGGTTGGAGACGAAGGAGTTCTTCGTCCTGGCCGAGGTGGAGGCATCGCCGTATCCGGCCGAGATCGCGACTGCGCTGCTGCTGCCCAGGGCGAGCGTGACGGTCTACGTGCGCAACCTCGTCGCCAAGGGCTTCGTCCGCCGCGAGATCGACGAGGCGGACCTGCGGCGCCATCGGCTCGTACTGACCGCCGATGGCACGCAAGCACGCGATCGAGCACTTGCAGCTCTCGCGGCGGAGTACGACCGCAGGCTGGCGAGAGTCACCCCCCAGGACCGCGTCGAGCTGCAACGCATCCTCGGGACGATGCTCGCCTCGCCCGCGTCAGGCCCTACGCCCGAGTGATTCGTCTGTCTGGTGCGTGGTGCGCTGCCGCACGTTCGGGCCTCGTCGCGGCGGCCGGGCCGGCAGGACTCCTCACTGACACGGTCGGCCGGTCGGTCGGTCTCGACGCGTGCCGTGGGAGGTTGTCGAGAATCGTCGCGACGGTCTGCACCGGTGTCTGTTCCGAGGTGTCCAGCCGGAGTCCGATACGCGGAGTCTCCTCGCGCAAGGACCGGTCGAGGGCCTCGACCGTCCGGATCCCGTACCCGGTCTTCGAGCGCCCCGCCTCCCTGCCGCGCACAGCAGTCGGGGAGGGGGCCGGAACGACAACGTATACGGGATGTGTGCGCAGGCCGGTGACGTACCGCGACAGGCCCGCGCGCAGGATGATGTCCTGGACGATCGCGGTCCACCCGTCACGCGCGTACGCGTCAGCAACGAGAGCGGACAGTCGATAGCGCAGTCCCGACTGGGCCCTGGCCTTTTCGCTCAGGGGACGGCATCCGGTCCATGCGCACGCTCGGCAGTCCGCTGGTGCGTCCCGGGACGGGCATCCGCATTTCTCGCGTGGCCGGACCGCTGAGGGCCGTCCCCGCGCAGGGCCTTCGAAACCTTGGCCGGCTATCCCATGACCGCTCGGGCCGCGTCGAGAAAGGCCAGTCTGTTGTCCTCCAGGTAGTCGCGCACGCTCTCGCCGTCGGGCAGGCCCTCCCACACGGTGCGGTTGAGGTCGAGGAAGTACTCGCGTGCGGCGTCGTGCACGGGCAGCGGAAACTGGATACGGATCAGCCGTTCCACGACCCAGAGTCTGTTCATGGATTCCCGGGTCTCCAGGAACCAAGGCGTCGTGTCGTCCCACTCGTCCGGCTGGCTCAAGGCCGCGCGCTCCGCCGCGGCCCCCGCTTCGACGAACCGCTCCAGCAGCGTGAGCCGCTCCACTCGCCGGGCCTCCGACAACGCGGTCTGCTGCCGCCGCTGTTCCGTCCGCTCAGCCGACCGCTGCGTCGCGAACTGGACGAGGAAGGACAGCGCGCCACCGAGTGCGAAACCGCCCAACGATATGAGTGACACCCACACTTGACCGGACATGGCGGCCATCGTTCCACGCTGCCGATCTTCACGTGCCGTCGCCGGGGAGGTCGTTGAGCCGCAGCGGGCTCCCGGACGGCCGCCGCCGGCCGTCGTCACGGTCCTCACCACAGCCGTCTCGGCCCCGGATCCGGACATTGGGGAGAATGCTCAGCGTCATACCGGTTGCGCCGATCCACAGCGTGGGTGTGGCCCCGAGTACGGAACCCGAGGCTCCCCCCAGGAGCCCGCCCAGGGGAATGCCGCCCCAGGACACGAAACGGGATGTCGCGCTCATCCGGCCCAGAAGCCGATCCGGTGTGAGGGCCTGCTGGAAGCTCGACTGAGCGACAACGCGGACGACTCCGCCCAGTGAGAGTGCCGCGAGGCCGACCGCGGCCACGTACACGCTCCAGCCCGGCCGGGCCAGCGGCATCAGGGCGGTCAGCGGGCACGTGACCAGTGGGGCGAGCCAGATGACCGTCCCCTGCCCGAACCGTTTCGAGACCGTGGTGGCCACCAGCGCGCCCAGCAGGGCACCGCAGCCCATTCCGGACAGAAGGAGGCCGATACCGAAGGACTGGAGTCCGATCTCCCGCTCCAGGAAGAACAGCAACATGGTCTGGTACATGACCAGGAACAGGTTGAAGATCGCGTCGCCCAGCATGACGGCGCGCAGGACGGGGCTCCCGAGGACGAACCTCAGACCCTCCTTGATGTCTCGAAGCATCTTGGGGTCGCCACTCGGCTCCGGCCTTCTTTCGCGTGTACGGATACCGAGCGCGAGCAGACCCGATGCGGCCATCCCGGCCGAACTCGCGAGAAGTGCCGCAGGCGCTCCGGTCCAGCCCACCAGAGGTCCTGCCATCGCCGGCCCGCTGATACTGGTCACCGACCGTATCGCCGAGAGCTTCGAGTTGCCTTCGATGAGACGGTCACGCCCCACCAGGTGCGGCAGGTAACTGACGTGGGCGACATCGAAGAAGACGGTCAGCAGTCCGTGAGCCGACGCGACCGCGTAGAGCCACCAGATCGTCAGGGATCCCGCCCACCACACGACGGGTACCGTCAGAAGGTTCAGTGCCCGCAGGAGATCGGTGCTGATCATCACCGATCTCTTCCGCATACGGTCCACCCACGCGCCGGCCGGAAGTCCGATGAGGAGCGAACCTGCCGTGGTCATCGCGGTCAGCAGTCCGACCTGGAACTCATCGGTGTTCAGCGCCGTGATCGCGACCAGCGGCAGCGCCAGGAAGATGATGCGGTCACCCAGCTGACCGAGCGCGGTGGCGGCGGACAGGCGCCCGAAGTCCGGGTCACGCAGGAGTCCGGGCCGAGAAGACGTTGACACAGGAATCTCCTATTTCGGTTGCGCGGGACTCGGCGGCTACGGCCGGTCGGCCCCGAACTCGTAGACCACTTCCCGGCGCACGTCCGGAATGACGATGTCGGCGGTTTCCACCGGCCGCCCGTCGGTGTCGTAGATGGTGCGCTCGATCCGGAGCACGAGGTCCCCCACGCTGATCCCCAGCAGGTTCGCCTGCGCCTGGGTGGCACGAGCGGGGCGCGGCACCTCGACGACGGTCTCGATGACCACACCGATGGACCGCATGCGTTCGACCACGCCCTTCCCCGCCAGGGGGCCCGTCTCGGGCAGCACGACGGGCGTTTCCTCCGTGATGGCCATCGGCTCCCAGGACTCGGAGAGCTGGACGGGATACCCGCCGGCGAGGAACTCGTACCGCGTCCTGACGCAGAGATCCCCGGAACTGATGTCGAGCCGCTCGGCGATCGCTTCAGGAGCGGGGACCCGCACCTGGCTGTGCGAGTCCCAGGCGTCGGCCCTGCCTCGCTCCTTCGTGGCGGAGCGGGAGGTGGAGCCGCCCCGGCGTTCGCGGTGCCGCGAACGGACCAGCCGCAGACGCTCGCGGGGCATTCGCACGTAGGTCCCCGAGCCCGCGCGCCCTTCGAGGAGGCCGCCGATGATCAGGAGATCCATGGCCCTCTGCAGGACGTTGCGCCCGACCCCGTACTCCTGCGCGAGCCGCGCCCGGGACGGCAGACGCTCCCCAACACCCCACTCCCCCGCAAGAATCCGTCCGCGCAGCACCTCGGCCACGGCAAGGTAGGGCGCCTCTCGGGGCATGGGCGACTCTCCGGTCGGTCTGATACGCGCCAGCGGGTGATTCCGGGCGGCAGTGGCAAGCTACGGGACCGGACGAAAGCTGCTGGAGTAGAAATACGCTCGGCACCCGCGCGCCTGCGGAGGGCGGCATCGTGGCCGGTGCTCCTGGTTCGCGCCCGGCCGCCGCCGCTCGGGCTTCGGCCGCACCTTCGTCGCGCCGCTCTCGCCGAGCCAGGACGTCATGCCGGGCACCGCGCCGGCGAGGCGACCGCCGCACGCCGTGCGCGTAGCCACACAGTCAGCGCGGCCACCGCGTAGGCGGCGCCGAGCAGGCAGGACGCCCGCCACCCCGCGGCGGCGTACGCCCATGCCGTGGTGACGGCGCCGAGGGCGGAGCCGAGCGAGTAGAACGCCATGTAGGCGCCGATGACGCTGCTGGAGTGTTCGGGGTGCGCGGCGGTGAGGAGGTGCTGATTGCTCACGTGGACGGCCTGGACGGCGAAGTCGAGCAGGACGACGCCCGCGATGAGCGGCCACAGGGTCGGTGCCGTCCGCGCGGTGAGCGTCCAGGACACGGCCAGAAGCGCCAGCGACCAGCCGGTGACGGCCTGGGCGCGCCCCGCGTCGGCCCAGACGCCCGCGCGTGCGGCGGCCACGGCGCCGACGAGGCCGGCCAGTCCGAACAGTCCGACGGCCGTCGTGCCGAAGTGCCACGGCGCGGCCCCCAGCGGCAGGGCCAGCCCGCTCCACAGGGTGCCGAAGGACGCGAACAGGAAGAACGCGATCAGCCCGCGGCCTAGGAAGAGCCGGTCGGTGACGACGAGACGTCCCCCGGTGGCGAGGACGTCCCGGTAACGGGCCCGCGCGGGCCGGGTGTCGGGGTGGAGGGTCAGGCGGGCGATCAGCGCGAGAGCGAGGCAGAGCGCGGCGAGTACGGCGTAGACGGCCCGCCAGCCGAGGCTGTCCCCCAGCGCGCCCGCGAGCACCCGGACGCCGAGGATGCCGAGCACCACGCCCGAGGTGACCGTGCCGATGTTGCGGCCGCGCTCGCCCGCCGGTGAGGTGGCCGCGACGTAGGCGACGGTGATCTGCACGACCACCGCGAACAGGCCCGCGACCGCCAGACCGGCCCCGGCGATCAGCCCACCGGGTGCGAGGGACGTGATCGCCGCGCCCGCGCCGGTGAGGATCAGGTGCCCGACGATCAGCGTCCGCCGGTCGAGGACGTCCCCGAGGGGCACCAGCAGGACGAGACCGGCGAAGTACCCGAGCTGGCCGACGGCGACCAGCCACCCCAGCGTCTTCCCGGCCAGGCCGAGATCGCTGCCCGCGGCCGCCAGCACCGGCTGGATCGCGTAGATCGTGGACACCGCCACCGCGCACACCGACGCCAGGACGAGGCGCTGACCGCTCGTGATCGTCGACGACATCTCTGCCCACCCCTTCATTGGTTTCAATATGAAACCGTTCAAGGCTAGGGCACAATGGTTTCGATATGCAACTCATACGGAAGGAGCCCCATGCCGGACGCGGTGCCGACCGACGAGCAGTGGACCGATCAGCAGTGGGCGGATCAGCAGTGGACCGATCCGACGTGCCCGGTCGCGCGCACGGTCGATCTCGTCGGCGACCGGTGGAGCCTGCTGATCGTCCGTGACGCCATGGACGGCGCGGCGTCGTTCACCGACTTCCGGAACAGCCTCGGCGTCGCCCGCAACATCCTCAGCGACCGGCTCCGGAAGCTCACCGCGCACGGCATCCTGGCCACCACCACTCCCCCCGGGGCCAAGCGCCACACCTACCGGCTCACCGACGCCGGCCAGGAACTGTTCACCGCCGTCGTCGCGCTCAGGCAGTGGGGAGAGCGGCACGCCTTCGCTCCCGGCGAGGACCACTCCGTCCTGATCGGCCACGACGGTCGGGACGTGCCCCGCGTCGGCGTTCTCGACCGGAGCGGCCGGCCCGTCACGGCGTCGACGTCACACGTGCGCAAGGTCGCCGGCTGACGCGGCCCGGCACCCGGGCCCGCGCGCGTACCCGCCCAGGCCCGGTCAGCGCCGCCCCGCCCGCGCCAGGGCCTCGACGGCCTGAGCCGCCAGCGCGGCGACCAGACCGGCCGCGGGCGGCAGGTCGGTGACGAGGTCGACGGCCTCGCCCGCCCACACCGGCAGGGGCGGCACGGCGCCGCCGGCCACATCGGCCCGATAGTCCTGCCGCGCCCCGGCGGACGCCGCGAGTTCCTCCTCCCGGCCCCGCCATCGGTCGAGGTAGGGATGGCCGAGGGTGCGGGCCGTGTACTTCGCCGGCCACCGGGACCCCCGGACGATGTCGAGAACGCGGCTGCGCTCCGTGTCCTGCCCGCGCCCCCGCACGAGCGCCTCGGCCACCGAGGCATCGACGAGCGCCTCCGCCGTGGCCTGGAACCGGGTGCCGATGAGCGCCCCCGCGGCGCCCAGGGCCAGGGCGGCGGCCACGCCGCGGCCGTCGGCGATCCCGCCGGCCGCCAGCACCGGTACGGGCTCCGCGAGGTCCACCACGACCGGCACGAACGGAAGCGTGGACCGCCCGTGCCGGGCACCGTGCCCGCCGCTCTCCGTGCCCTGCGCCACGATGACGTCCGCGCCCAGGTCCACGGCCTGCCGGGCCTCCTCCGGATCGGTGACCTGGATGATCAGCACCGCACCGGCCGCGCGGACGCGTTCGACGAACGGGGCCGGGTCCCCGAAGGACAGCATCACCGCCCGGGGCCCGTACTCCAGCGCCTTCCCGACCGCACCGGCATCGGCCGCCCAGCTCAGGAACCCGACGCCCCAGGGCTCCTCCACCCCCGCCATCAGCGGCAGTTCGCGGGCCAGCCAGTCCCGGTCCCCCATCCCGGCGCCCAGCATGCCGAGTCCGCCGCCGCGGGAGACGGCCGCCGCCAGCGCGCCCCCGGCCGATCCGCCCATCGGCGCCAGCACGATCGGGTGCCGCACACCGAGCAGTTCCGTGAACGCCGTCGACAGTTCCATGACCGCAAGCATCGCCCTCGCCCGTGCGCCGGTAAAGCGGCGACCCGGGTGCTCGGGGTGATCAGGGCGAGCCTGCCCACGTGCTGCGGGAACCGAACTCAGGTTCGCGGCCGCGTACTCACGGGAGAACAGGCGCTCCTCGACGGCGGTCTCCGGCTTCGCCTGAGCACACTCGGTCATCCCCGTCCGCCCGTCGCGGTAACGGCGGCCGGCCGGGTGCGGAGGACACGTACCAACCCGTCGGGCAGCGCTTTCGGATCATGGGTCACGGGCGTCAAAGCTATGCGGGCGGCCCAACGGCCAGCCACGGCTTTTCGGGGCGCCCGGGGTGCGCGGAAGGGCGTCCGCTCCGCGTCACCGGCGGGCCGTCGCCGCCCCCGCCGCCTCCGCCGCCGCCCGAAGCGCGTCCCCGCCCGCGCCCGTCAACAGGTCGGTGCTGTCCGCCCATTGGTCCACGGCCCCGGTGAGTGGCCGGCCGCGCAGCTCCGGGTCCGTGAGCGAGGCGGCCAGCGGGCGGGCGAAGCGCTCCGCGTGCAGGACCAGGAACGGCCTGCCGTGGTACGGGCGGGGCGACGGGTCCACCGGGTCGACGAGTCCGCTCGCGTTCTGGCGGATCGCCACCGCCTCGTAAGCGGCGCAGAGGTGCCGTTCCCGTTCCGGCAGGTCCGTGGCCGCCAGCGCGCCGCGCAGGGACGGCAACAGCCGCTCGGCCGCGTCCAGTTGCGCGAACGCGCTGCCCAGCCATTTGCTGTACGGCCAGTACCGCCGCTCCAGGAGCAGGCCGAGGCGCATGAGGTCGCGCACCAGCCGGGCCGCGACCACGGCCGAGCCGAGTTCGTCCCCGACCTCCGCGCAGCGCCCGACGAAGGCCTCCTCCTGGGAGATCCGCTGCCACTGGCAGGCCAGCAGGTAGCGCCAGACCTGTTCGGGATACCGGGCCAGCCGCCGCCGTGCGGCGGTGAGGAGGCCGGGGCCGTCGTGGAACACCGCACCGCCGGTGATCCCGGCGAGCCGCTGCTGCGGCATCGCGAGCCAGTCCCGGACGGCCGGTTCCGCGGTCGACGCGTCGAAGCCGGCTTCCCGGGTCAGCCAGCCGCCGAGGTCGTACGTGGACACGCGGTGGTTGACCGGGCCTTCGGTCCTCTCCAGGTGCCCGACCGGGTCGAGCGGGTCATCGGCGGGGCGGAAGTGGGTGGGCCAGCCGCGGATCTCCTTCGGCAGCCGGTCCGCCAGGAGCCGCCGGATCGCCTCGCCGTGTGCCGCCACGTCGTCCGCGGCGAGGAAGAGGTCCAGCCGCGGGCCCCAGTCGTGGTCGGCCGACCTGGCCGTGTCGAAGCCGAGCACCTCCGAGCCCGGCCCGATCCGCGCGGCGGCGTACGGCAGTCCGGGGAAGGCGTCGTCCAGGACCGGCCGCACCCCCTCCTCGTAAAGGATGCGGGAGAGCTCCAGACCGGGCAGGAAGGCGGCTTCGGCGTGGGTCATACGGCCACTGTGCGGGGACGGAATCGGATCGGCCAGCGAAATAGTCCCGGCCCGGCCGGAGCGAGACGGTCCAGGGCCGGCCGGAGCGGACCGGTCCCGGGCCGGCCGGAGCGAGACGGTCCCGGGGTGGCCGGACCACGCGGGAACGGTTCGCTTGCGGACGATCCACCACAGACCGAATGGTTACCCTGGCAGACATGACCGCCATGGCACCCACGCGCACCGCACCGGACCTCTCCTACCTCCTGGACCACACCAGCCACGTCCTGAGGACCCAGATGTCGGCGGCGCTCGCCGAGATCGGGCTCACGGCACGGATGCACTGCGTCCTGGTCCACGCCCTGGAGGAGGAGCGCACCCAGATCCAGCTCGCCGAGATCGGCGACATGGACAAGACCACGATGGTGGTGACGGTGGACGCCCTGGAGGGCGCGGGCCTCGCGGAGCGCCGCCCTTCGAGCCGGGACCGGCGGGCGCGGATCATCGCCGTCACCGAGAAGGGCGCCGAGGTCGCCGCGCGGAGCCAGAAGATCGTGGACCGGGTGCACGCGGACGCCCTGGCCGGCCTGGAGCGCGGTGACCGGGAGGTGCTCCTGCGCGCCCTGGAGCAGCTGACCGGCGACCGCCTGTCCACCCCGGCCGAGACCCCCGGACCGGCCCGCCGGGCCCGCCAGAGCCGGAAGTAGACACCTCCGCAGACACCTCCGCAGAGGCGTCCACAGAGCCGATCGCAGAGCCGATCGCAGAGCCGATCGCAGAAAACAGACCGAAAGAAATAGTCCGCAACAAAACCATCTGTTAGCGTCTCTCTTGTCGACCCGACCGACAGGAGAGTCAGATGTCCGCTCCGTTCCCTGCCCACACGCCTGTCATGACGCCGGCCAAGGCACCTGCCACTGCCCGTTCGCGCCGGCTCGCGCTCGGCGTGATCGCCACCGGCCTGCTGATGACCGTGCTCGACGGCTCGATCGTGACCGTGGCCATGCCCGCCATCCAGAACGACCTCGGGTTCTCGCCCGCCGGTCTGAGCTGGGTCGTGAACGCCTACCTGCTCGCCTTCGCCGGTCTGCTGCTGCTCGCCGGCCGGCTCGGCGACCTCATCGGCCGCAAGCGGATGTTCCTGGCCGGCACCGCCGTCTTCACCGCCGCCTCGGTACTGGCGGGCGCGGCGGGCTCACCCGGCCTGCTGATCACCGCTCGCTTCCTCCAGGGCGCCGGCAGCGCCATGGCGTCCGCGGTGGGCCTGGGCATCCTCGTCACCCTGTTCACCGAGAGCCGCGAACGCTCCAGGGCCATCGCCGTGTTCAGCTTCACCGGAGCCGCGGGGGCGTCGATCGGCCAGGTGCTCGGCGGGGTGCTCACCGACGCCGCCGGCTGGCACTGGATCTTCCTCATCAACCTGCCGATCGGGATCGCGGCCCTTCTCGTCGCCGTGCGCGTGCTCCCCGCCGACCGCGGGCCCGGCCTCGCCGCGGGCGCCGACGTCCTGGGCGCCGTCCTGGTCACGTCGGGGCTGATGCTCGGCATCTACTCCGTCGTCGAAGTGGGTTCGTACGGCTGGCTGTCGGCGCACACGCTCGGCCTCGGCGCACTCTCGCTGGTCCTGCTCGCCGCGTTCGTCGTCCGGCAGGGCACCGCACCGGCCCCGCTGCTGCCGCTGGGCATCCTGCGGTCGCGGAGCGTCTCCGGCGCCAATCTGGTGCAGATGCTCATGGTGGCCGCGCTGTTCTCGTTCCAGATCCTGGTCGCGCTCTACCTCCAGCGGGTGCTCGGCCACGGCGCCGCCGCCACCGGTCTCGCGATGCTGCCCGCGGCCGCCGTCATCGGTGCCGTGTCGCTCGGCGTCTCGGCCCGGCTGAGTGCGCGGTTCGGCGACCGGAACGTCCTGCTTCTGGGGCTCGCCCTGCTGATCGCCCTGCTCGGCCTCCTCACTCGGGTGCCTGCCCACGGTCACTACGCCACCGATCTGCTGCCGCTGATGTTCCTGGCCGCGGGCTTCGGCCTCGCGCTCCCGGCGCTCACCGCGCTCGGCATGTCGGGGGCGGGCGAGGAGAACGCCGGGCTGGCCTCGGGGCTGTTCAACACCACACAGCAGATCGGCATGGCGACCGGCGTCGCCGTCCTCTCCACCCTGGCGGCCTCACGCACCGACACCCTCCTCGCCGAGGGGCGCGACCGGGCGGAGGCGCTGACCGGCGGCTACCACCTGGCGTTCGCGGTCGGCGGCGGACTGCTCACGGCCGCATTCCTCGTCGCGCTCACGGTGCTCGGGCGGCCGGAGCCCGGCACCCGTTCGCCGTCCGCAGACCGAGCGCGCGGGCCCGAATCCGAGACCGCGCACCGCACCGACGCCGCTCCCGCGGCCTGACCGGGGCGCGGCCCGCCGCCCACGGCCCGTCCGCCCCATGCACGCGTCCACCACGACCAGCTGAGGACCTGACCCCATGACCGAACAGCGGCCCACTCCCACCCCCACCCAGCAGACCGCACCCGACGGGAACGAGCCGCAGTCCGGCCCCGGCGCCGGCCCCGCCCCGCGCGTACTCACCGACGCCGAACTGTCCCGGCTGCTCGGGGAGCAGCGGTTCGGGGCCCTGGCGAGCGTCCGGCGCACCGGACACCCCCACCTGACGACCGTGCTCTACACCTGGGACGCCGACGAGCGCGTGGTACGCGTCTCCAGCACCGCCGACCGTCTCAAGCCCCGCCACCTGCGCGCCGATCCGCACGCCGCACTGCATGTCGGCGGCCCTGACGTGTTCTCGTTCGCGGTCGCGGAGGGCGCGGCCGAGGTGTCGGAGCCGGCCGCCGTCCCCGGTGACGCGGTGAGCCGCGAACTGCTCGCCATGACCCCCGGTTTCGAGGACCCGGCCGAGGAGGCGGCCTTCCTGGCCCGGGTGGTCGCCGACCGGCGCGTGGTGATCCGGCTCCGCGTCTCCCGGCTGTACGGGACGGCGCTGGACGTGCCGGCGGCGGAGTGACCCGCACGCGGGGCCCTCACCGCGGCCTCGCGTGCGCCGTCCGTCGCCGCCGGGACGGGCCCGTGCGGCACCGGCACGCGACGGGGAGGCTCTAGGATCCCGCCCATGGCACCCGACCCCGGCTACACCTGCTCCCGCTGCGGCGGACACCACACGGAACTCCCGATGGGGTACTCGACCATGGCACCCGATGTCTGGGACGCGAGCCTGGAGAGCGATCCCGACAGCATGCTCTCGACGGACCAGTGCATCGTCAGGCACGAGCACTACTTCATCAAGGGCCTCATCGAGGTGCCGGTGGCGGGCAGCCGGGAACCGTTCTCCTGGGGCGTCTGGGTGTCCCTGAGCCGGGAGAACTTCGGCCGCGCCCTCGATGTGTGGGAGACCCCGGGCCGGGAGTCGGAGAAGCCGTACTTCGGCTGGCTGACCACCGAACTGGGGCTCTACTCCCCCCGTACGACCAACCTCAGGACGAACGCGCACACCCGTCCGATCGGCCGGCGCCCGCTCATCGAGCTGGAGCCCACCGACCATCCGCTGGCCGTGGAGCAGCGGACCGGGATCACGTTCGACCGGGTACGGGAGATAGCCGAGGCGGTGCAGCACGCCGAGGACGACAGGTCCTAGATGTACTGATCACGAGCGGGCCCGCCGCCGGACAGCCCCGTCTACCGTCCCAGGCCGGAGCGGAGCTGGGCGAACCCCAGCTCCGCCGCCTCGACCGCGTCCCCGTGCACCTGGTCCGCGCTCTGCCCCTCGCTGATCCGCCGCCAGTTGTCCAGGGCCAGGATGCGCAGGACCGCGACGATCTGGCCCGCGGCCAGCCGGTCGGGCACCCGGTCGCCCAGAGCGCGGGCGAGGGCGGCCTCGGAGCGGCCCTGGTACGCGTAGAGCCTGGCCACCAGGGACGGCGTGCCGTACAGCAGCCGGTGGAACGCCAGCACCTCGGGCACGTCGCAGAGGCCGGTGACCGGGTCGCGCCGCTCCAGACCGTCCAGGAAGTGGCGCCGCAGCGCGTCCAGCGGGGTTTCGCCGTCCGCGCGGGCGGCGACCACCCGGGCCGACTCGTCCACGTGATCGGCGAACCGGTGCAGGGCCAGGTCCTCCTTGGACGGGAAGTACCGGAACAGCGTCGGCTTGGAGATGTCCGCGGCGGCCGCGACCTCCGCCACCGAGACCCTGTCGAAGCCGCGCTCCAGGAACATGGTGATCGCGGCGTCGGAGACGGCCTGGTACGTCAGCTGCTTCTTCCGCTCGCGCAGGCTCATGGGCGCGTTCGGCCCACGGGACGCGTCCTCGGCCGCCGCCGCGCCGGACCTGGGCTTCTCTGCGCTCATGACCGTGAAGCGTACGCCTTTGACCTCAACCGGACTTGACGTCCACCGCCCGGCCGCCGCGCACCGGCCGGCCCCGTACGGGCGCCCGCGCTACCCCCGCTCGCGGACCAGCACCTCGATGCCGTCCAGCACCCGTTCGAGGCCGAAGCGGAACTCGTGGCCGGGCTCCTCCGGGCCCAGCGTCACACCGGACGCCATCAGCCGGGAGAGCGCGGGGTGGCGCTCGGGGTCGACCAGCCGGTCCAGGGTGCGGGCGTAGCCCTCCATCACCTCCCGCGCCGGTACGCCGCGCGCCTCGACGGCCGCGTCCAGATCGCCCGTGAGCAGCGCCTCGTTCCGCACGAAACCACTGACCAGCAGGATGACGGAAACCGCGTCGCCCGGCCCGAGACCGCTGCCTTCGAGGGCCTGGAGGCCCTGTTCCCACCAGGCGACGGAGTGCGGGCTCGCCGGGGGGCCCGCGATCGGGATGCGGAGCATCCACAGGTTGCGGTGGAAGACGCGGCGCTGCGCCCAGGCCCACTGCGCGAGCGCCTCCCGCCAGCCTGCCCCCTCCTCCAGGGCGGGCAGCGGGGGCGGCGGGCCCATGGCCGCCTCCTGCATGAGCACGTAGAGCTCGTCCTTGGCGGCCACGTACCGGTAGAGCGACATCGTCGAGGCGCCGAGGTCCTTGGCGACCCGGCCCATGGACACCCCGCCGAGCCCTTCGGACGCCGCCACCGCCACCGCGGCGTCCACGATGCGCTCCAGCGTGAGCCCCGGCTTGGGTCCCTTCACCGGGCGCGCCCTCAGCCCCCAGGCGGCCTCGATGCTGACCGGCAGGCCCGTACCGCCCGGCGAACCGTTCTCGTCCGTCACCTGAACCCGCCTTCCCTCGAAGGCCATCCTAGGTATGCGTAACCCTTGTTCAGGGTGCGGACCCGGTGCCGCCGCACCCGGGCACGCACCCCTCAGCACACCCCCTCAGCACGCAGCGGGATCAGAACACGTCCGGGCACCAGGCCCGCCGCCCCGCCCGGAACAGGACGTCCGCCAGCGCCGCCGCGCCCGGGGTCAGCTCCTCGACACGGTCCAGGGCCGCCAGCCGCAGGGCCGACTCGTCGCCCAGGTAGAGCGTCCCCAGCTCCCGGATGTCCAGCGCGAGATCCGCGCCGCGCGTCGTCGGGGCGCAGGTGGCGCCGGCCGGGGAGGCGTCCAGGTGGAAGCGGCCGGCGGTGAGGCCGGTGGCGTCGTGGATGTCCAGGACCAGGGAGCCGGGGACCGCGTAGGTGCGGGCCTCCAGTGCGCGTACGACATCCAGGACGCGCACCCACAGGAAGTCCGCCTGCGTCACCACCCGGGCGGCGCGCGGGTCCGGGAGGAGCAGCGGGAGCAGGTCGTCGGGGGCGCGGTTGCCGGTACGGACCGTGGTGACCCAGTCGACCGAGCACAGGAAGTGCCACAGCGCCCGCTCCGCCGCCGGGGTCGTCGCGATCATGCTGCGCACCGTCGCCCGGTTCAGCGGCTGCTTGGCGTCGCCCCAGTGGTCGTCGGCGCGGTAGACGAGGAGACCGTCCACCGTGCCCTCCGCGTCACGGTGGACGGCGTGGAACGGCTCGGTCCACCGGTCGTTCGGGAAGAGCGCGTTGCCGGTGGTGAGGTCCCACCAGCGGTCGCCGCGGCTCACCACCCCGTGCTGCCGGGCCCGCAGCCGGTCGTGGAGGGCCGGGCCCAGCTTGCGCACCTCCGCGCCGTCCACCAGGTCGATCCGGCCGCCGTCGAGCGCGGACGTCCCGGACAGCCGGGGGTCGAGCCCCGCCCGGGGTATGTCGATCTCCCACTCCGTTGTCCAGGCCGCGGGACCGAAGCCGTAGCGCCCGTAGATCGGGTACTCGGCGGCGATCAGGGTGGCGGCCACGTCGCCGCGCTCCTTGGCCGCCGCCAGGTCGTTGGCCATCAGCCGGGTGAGCAGCCCGCGACGGCGGTGGGTGGGGGTCACCGTGACGTTGGTGACCGCGTCGGTCGGGACCGTCGCCCCGCCGACGACGGTCAGCTCCTGCGCGAACGAGCGGAACGTCGCCACGCACCGGCCGGCGTCGAACACCCCCTGGACGCGGGCCAGATCCATATGCGGCAGCCGTCCGGCCACCTCCTCGTCCGAGGGGGTCGGCGGGCGCAGGAAGCCGGTGTTCAAGGCGCGCAGCCAGTCGGCGAACTCGGACTCGGTGACAGGGCGGGCCTCAAGGCTGTTCATGCGCTCCACGCTAGACACGACGGTGCGGGATGTCGCCCGCTTTTCCCGGTGCACGGGACCGGGCCCGGTCCCGTGCGCCGGGTCAGAACGCCGCCCGGATCTCCCCCACCTCCGCGGCGCCGCCCAGCAGCGGCGCCCGGCCGATCCGCGACACCACGGGGGCGTCCACTCCGAGCAGCCCCAGCGCACGGGCCAGGACCGGGCCGAGCGCACGGGCCGAGCCGTCGTCGATCTTGAAGGCCAGGGCCCTGCCGTCCGCGAGCGCCACCGCCTGGACCGCCTCCGCGCCCATCTTGGACAGCGCGCCGGGCACCTCGCGCATCAGCCAGGTGTCGGGGCGGCGGGTGCCCGCCACGTACTCGGGGTGGGCCCGCATCGCGTCCGCCACCCGGCGCTCCGCCGTGTCCGGTGCCGCCGTGACGAACGTACGGAACGCCCGTGCGAGACCCACCAGGGAGATCGCCATCAGCGGCGCCCCGCAGCCGTCCGTGCCGACCGCGGCGACCGGTTCGCCCGCCGCCTCCTCGACCACCTGGTGGACCACCCGCTGGAGCGGATGCGCCGGGTCGAGATAGGTGGCCGGGTCCCAGCCGTTGCGCACGCACACCGCGAGCATCGCCGCGTGCTTGCCCGAGCAGTTCATCGTGATCCGCTCCCGGACGTGGCCCGCGGCGAGGTACGTCTCCGCCTCCGCCGGGTCCAGCGGGAGGTCGGGCGGGGTCTGCAGGTCGTCGGGCGACAGCCCGTGCTCGGCGAGCATCTTGCGTACGAGATCGAGGTGGAAGCCCTCCCCCGCGTGGCTCGCGGCGGCCAGCGCCAGCCGCTCCCCGGACAGGTCGAGCCCGGCCCGCAGCACGGCCGCCGCCTGCATCGGTTTGTTGGACGACCGGGGGAAGACCGGGGCCGCCGGATCACCGAGGGCCAGCTCGACACCGCCGTCGGCGGCCAGGACGACCAGGGAGCCGCGATGGTGGCCCTCGACGAATCCGGACCGTACGACCTCGGCCAGCACCGGCGGGGCGGGTGCCGGACCGGATATGGCGCCGGACGGGGCGGACGGGGCTGCGCTGGAGGTCATGGTGGCCTTCCGGGGACGGGCGGGACCCGCCCCCGGAGGGATTGCCTCAGGCGAGCAGGTCGTCTACTTGTGCTTCCCCGTCACGGTACCTGCGGGCGATCTCCGCACTGCATCCGTCCGCGGTCCGCTGGAGCCGGTGACGGCGCCGGGAGACCTGCTGCTCGTAGCGGACGAGGCGTCCCATCGCGGTGTGCAGCTCTTCGTCCGTACGGGCGTCGAGGTCGGAGAGCTCGACCTCGGCGAGCGTCTCGGCGGCCAGCTGCCGGTACTCGTCGCTGCGCGGGGTGCTCAGCGTGACGTGCCGGGCGGAGGAGCGGTGCAGCGAGGGGGTGTCGGCGAGGATCTCGGAGAGCCGGTCCACCACCGGCGACTCGGGGTCACGCCGCCGGGCCAGCTCGGCCCGCAGGATGTCGATGCGCCCCTGGACCAGCCGCCGCACATAGCTGAGGTCGGCCTCGTCGCGCTGCGCGTCACGGCGCAGTGTGCGCAGCTCCGGCAGCCGCAGGGCGACCAGTTCGGGCGGGGGCGCGGCCGGACCGTCGTCGGAGCCCTGCCCGGTCCGCTGCACGGGTGGGCGCATGGTGCTCGTACTCGTACCTGCGCTGCTGTTGACGCCGGCACGCGTGACCGGCACGGTGCCCGGGGACTGCCCGGTTCCATGGGTGCTCATGCTTGTGTCCATCCCCTCGACCGGTGCGTCGGCGCACCGCCTCCGAGCATGGTGCCACTCCGAGGGTGCCGGTGGAGATGCTCTGTACCCGTTCAGCCCAAGATAGGTTGGTCTGTATGCGTGCAGTGGTACAGAGGGTGGACGGCGCGAGCGTCACGGTGGCCGACGCCGACGGCGAGGGCGGCGGCCCGGCGGTGGTCGGCGAAATCATCGGCGAGGGCCTGTGTGTGCTGGTCGGAGTCACCCATGACGACACCCCGGAGAAGGCGGCGCAGCTCGCCCGCAAGCTCTGGTCGGTCCGCATCCTGGAGGGCGAGAAGTCCTGCTCCGATGCGAATGCGCCGCTTCTGGTGATTTCGCAGTTCACTCTCTACGGGGACGCCCGGAAGGGCCGCCGGCCCACCTGGAACGCCGCCGCGCCCGGCGAGACCGCCGAACCGCTGGTCGACGAGGTGGTCGCCCGGCTGCGGGCGCTGGGCGCGCGGGTGGAGACGGGCCGGTTCGGGGCGGACATGCGGGTCTCGCTCACGAACCACGGCCCGTTCACCGTCGTCATCGAGGTCTGATCCGGCGGCCGGAGGGCGGCGGCGGAGGCGCTACGGCTCGACGACCGTCTCCTGGGCCGCCGCCGTGTTCTCCCCCGCCAGCAGTTCCGCGTCCACCGCCACGTTCCGCTTCACCAGGGCCAGGGCGATCGGCCCCAGCTCGTGGTGGCGGGCGGAGCTGGTGATGAAGCCGAGCTGACGGCCCTCGGCCCCGTCCGCGGCGAGCCGGATCGGGGTGCCGTGCCCGGGCAGCAGCACCTCGGAGCCGTCCAGGTGCAGGAAGACCAGGCGGCGGGGCGGCTTGCCCAGGTTCTGCACCCGGGCCACGGTCTCCTGGCCCCGGTAGCAGCCCTTCTGGAGGTGGACGGCGGTGCCGATCCAGCCCAGCTCGTGCGGGATGGTGCGGTGGTCGGTCTCGAAGCCGAGGCGCGGGCGGTGGCCCTCGATGCGCAGCGCCTCGTAGGCGAGGACCCCGGCGGCGGGCCCGTGCTCCGCCGCGTACGCCTCAAGACCGGCGCGCGGCAGGAACAGGTCACGGCCGTACGGCGTCTCCCGTACCGCGGCCCCGTCCGGCACCGCGGCGATGGAACCGGCCGGCAGGTACACGACCGCGAAGTCCTCGGTGCGGTCGGCGACCTCGACCCGGTAGAAGAACTTCATCGACTCCAGATAGGCGATCAGCTCGCCCTGGGTGTCCGGCTCGACGTGCATCCACACGGTCTCGCCGTCGTCGACGAGGTACATGGCGTGCTCGATGTGCCCGTTCGCGGTGAGGATCAGCGACTCGGTGGCCTGACCCGGTGCGAGGTCGGTGACGTGCTGGGTGATCAGGAGGTGCAGCCACGCCAGCCGGTCGCTCCCGGTGACGGTGATGACGCCGCGGTGCGAGAGGTCGACGAGGCCGGAGCCGTCGGCGAGGGCACGCTGCTCGCGGAACAGGTCGCCGTAGTGCGCGGCGACGCCTTCGTCGCAGCCCTCGGCGGGGACGGCGCCGGGCAGGGACAGCAGGGGGCTCTTCATGCGACCAGCGTACGACTCCGGCCCGCGGAGGCCGCCGGGTGACCTCAGGCCGGCTTCGCGGACCGCTCCGCCTTCGCCGCGCAGTCCGCGCAGCGGCCGAAGATCGCGAAGTGCTTCATGTCCGTCTCGAAGCCGAAGGTGCCGCGCAGCTTCTCGGTGAACTCGGCGACGACGCCGACGTCGGCCTCGATGACGTTCGTGCAGTCCCGGCAGACCAGATGGATGTGGTGATGCCGGTCGGCCAGGTGGTACGTCGGGGACCCGTGGCCCAGATGGGCGTGGCTGACCAGGCCCAGCTCCTCCAGGAGCTCCAGGGTCCGGTACACCGTCGAGATGTTCACCCCGGACGCGGTCCGGCGCACCTCGGACAGGATGTCGTCGGGCGTCGCGTGTTCCAGCGCGTCGACGGCTTCCAGGACAAGCTGCCGCTGCGGCGTCAGCCGGTAGCCGCGCTGCCGAAGATCGGTCTTCCAGTCGGTGCTCACCACAGCCCCCAGTGTAGGCGGGGGCGGCCGCCGTACCCAGCGGCGTGCGGAGTCCGCGCTACGGGGGACCGTTCACCGGCTACTTGAAGAACGCGATCCCGTCGTCCGGCAGGTCACCGAGGCTCTTCGCCATCGCGGCGACCTCTTCGGGGGTGACGACCTTCTTCAGGTGCGCGGACATGTAGGGGCGCAGCTCCACCTCGGGCGTGGACTTCTCGCCGACCCACATCAGGTCGCTCTTCACATAGCCGTAGAGCCGCTTGCCACCGTTGTACGGGCCGGAGGCCGCGGTCCGGGCCACCGCGTCGGTGACCAGGTCGATCTGCGGCTTCTGGTGGGCCAGCTCGCCGTACCAGATCTCGATGACGCCCTGGTCGCGGACCATCACGACCTCGACCTTGCGGTCCTTGTCGATGCGCCAGTAGCCGGACTCGGACTCCAGGGGCCGGACCTTCTCGCCCTCGGCGTCGAGCACCCAGGAGTGCGAGACGTACTCCAGGAAGTCCCGGCCGTCGTGGCTGAAGGAGACCTCCTGGCCGAAGTTGCACTTCTCGGCGCCGGGGAAGTCGGACACACCCGCGCCCGCCCAGTTGCCCAGGAGGAAGGCCAGCGGGACGAGGTCCGGGTGGAGGTCGGACGGAATCTCGATCATGAGCGGCTCAGACGATCTGTGAGGCGGAGGGACGGGGAGGGCGCGCGGGGAGCTGAGGGATCAGCGCTGACCCTCGTAGAGCTTCTTCACGGTCAGGCCGGCGAAGGCGAGGGTGCCGACACAGACCAGGACCAGCAGGGTGGTGAAGAATGCCTCAAGCACGGGAGCTCCTTGAACGAGCGGTATGGCAGCAGTACGGGCCGGGTCCCAGCCTAATGGGTGGGGGCCCGGCCCGCCGGTTCGGGGTTTGCCGCGGGGCGGTCGTCCCGGCGGCCGGCTCCGCGGGGCGCCGCGGCCGAGGATTACAGTTCGGCACATGCCGAAGAAGCTCGTGATCAAGGTGACCGCAGGTGCCGACTCCGCCGAGCGCTGCTCGCAGGCGTTCACGGTGGCGGCGGTCGCCGTCGCCAGCGGCGTGGAGGTCTCGCTCTGGCTGACCGGGGAATCCGCCTGGTTCGCGCTGCCGGGGCGGGCCGCCGAATTCGAACTGCCGCATTCGGCGCCGCTGCCGGATCTGATCGAGTCGATCCAGGCGGGCGGCCTCGTCACGCTCTGCACCCAGTGCGCGGCCCGCCGCGACATCACCGAGCAGGACGTTCTGGAGGGCGTACGGATCGCCGGCGCGCAGGTCTTCGTCAGCGAGATCATGGCCGACGGCGTGCAGGCCCTCGTCTACTGACCCTCGTCCACTCACGGCGCCCTTCCCTCACCGGCGGCGCTTCCTGCCGTCGAGTTCGTCCCACCACGCGTCGGACTCCGGGTCGCCGGTGGGGTTCACTTTGTCCGGCCGGTCCCGGGGGCCGGGCGGCGGATCGTCCCACCAGCGGTCCTCCGGGCCCTTCCGGTTGGCCACGATCGCCGCGACGGGCGGGATGACCATGGCGATCACACACATGATGATGGCGGCCGGAACCGACCAGAGCCTCACGAAGGCCCAGGCCGAGACGAAGAGGGCGAGACAACCGCCCATCATCAGGAAATATGCGCGACGACGTCGGGCGTACATGCATCCAGCGTAGGCCCGATCCGCCCGCCCAGCCGCTCCTGGAAAGCACGGGCGACAGCACGGGACCACGCCCGAACGGCCCGAAGGGCCGTACCCCGGTCCAGCGGGCGTCCAACCCCCTGGGGTACGGCCCTTCGGCCGGTTCTCATCCGCGGAGCGGTGGCAGCCGGTGGCTGCGAGTGGCAGCTCCTAGACGGCGATGGCCACCTCGGAGAGGCCGCCCGTCTGTGCCACGACCGTGCGGTCGGCGCTGCCGCCCGGGACGAGGGCGCGCAGCGTCCAGGTGCCCTCGGCCGCGTAGAAGCGGAACTGCCCGGTCGCCGAGGTCGGGACCTCCGCGGTGAACTCACCGGTCGAGTCCAGCAGGCGGACGTAGCCGGTGACGGGCTCGCCGTCGCGGGTCACGCTGCCCTGGATGGTGGTCTCACCGGGCTTGATCGTCGAAGCGTCGGGGCCGCCGGCCTTTGCTCCACACATGGTGTTCTGTCCTTCTGATCGGGGGTCGTGCCGGTCCGGTTCGTGCCGGTCGTGGTCGTGCCGGTCGGCAAGTCCGCCTGCATTCCGGGGACTTACCGGGTCGCGCGAGGAACTACTTGTTGGCGCCGAGCTCGATCGGCACGCCGACGAGGGAGCCGTACTCGGTCCACGAGCCGTCGTAGTTCCTGACGTTGTCGACGCCGAGCAGCTCGTGCAGCACGAACCAGGTCAGGGCCGAACGCTCACCGATGCGGCAGAGCGCGATGGTGTCCTTCGCCAGGTCGACCTGCTCGTCCTCGTAGAGGGCCTTGAGCTCGTCGTCCGACTTGAAGGTGCCGTCGTCGTTGGCGTTCTTCGACCACGGGATGTTGCGCGAGCTCGGCACGTGGCCGGGGCGCTGCGACTGCTCCTGCGGCAGGTGGGCCGGGGCGAGCAGCTTGCCGCTGAACTCGTCGGGCGAGCGCACGTCGACGATGTTCTGGTTGCCGATGGCGGCGACGACGTCGTCGCGGTAGGCGCGGATCGACTCGTCCTGCGGCTTGGCCTTGTACTGGGTGGCCGGGCGGGACGGGATCTGGTCGCCGTCGACCAGGTCGCGGGAGTCGAGCTCCCACTTCTTGCGGCCGCCGTCGAGCAGGCGCACGTCCTGGTGGCCGTAGAGCTTGAAGTACCAGAACGCGTAGGACGCGAACCAGTTGTTGTTGCCGCCGTACAGGACGACCGTGGTGTCGTTGCCGATGCCCTTGCCGGACAGCAGCTCCTCGAAGCCCGCCTGGTCGATGAAGTCACGGCGGACCGGGTCCTGGAGGTCCTTGGTCCAGTCGATCCGGATCGCGTTCTTGATGTGGTTCTTCTCGTACGCGGAGGTGTCCTCGTCGACCTCGACGAGGGCGACCTTCGGGTCGTCGATGTGGGCCTCGACCCAGTCGGCGTCTACCAGGACGTCACTGCGGCTCATTGTGTTCTCCTCCGGGGCAGTCTGCGGCGAGATGGTGCGAGTTGCTACGGGATGCGGATGTACGGGAGCCGGTTCGGCGCGTGCACAGAGGCATCGGGATGGCCCCGACGAACGGTCGGAGGGCCGGGAACGCGGGAAATCGACGGATCCCGCTCAGACAGTGCGACAGAGCATGGCGGCGACGCGGCACAGGTCCACTGCCCGCCGCTTCGTGAGATCCGCCCGTCCCCGCTGTGGGAGACCGCTAATAGAGCACTGCATGGGACCGATCGTAGGGACGTACGGGCGGAGATGTCACCGTTGTGTCGCCTATTGAGACACGATCGTCCACCATGCGGGACAGGAGGGCTGTCGCGTGCTCTCCCGGGCCGATCCCCGGAGCATCGTGCCCGTCGGGCATCTATGGAACGGACGCGGCCGTCTCAGTATGTGGCGCGGCCGGCTGCGGCGGCGGCAGCTCCGGTCGGCCGCGGCGGGGTCAGCCGGCGAGCGAGACGTCGGTGCCGGTCACCGAGATCTCCAGGCCCGCGGCGGTCGGCTGGATCTTCTCCAGCTTCAGCCCGTTCGGCAGTCCGCCGACCTCGCGCTCGAAGTCGGTCTTCTTGCGCACCAAGCCCTCGAGCCCGGGGATTCCCTCGCCCGGCACCTCGTCGGCGTGCACCCGGACGGTGTGGCCGTCGACCAGGGAGACGGTGGACAGGACGCTGCGCGAGATCGTGCGGCCGAGGATGTCGACCGCGCCGGTCACCTTCACCTTGCCCTTGCCGCCGTACTCGACGGCGACGTCCGCGCTGGCCGCCTTGGTGAGGTCCGCGTACGAGATCACGGCCGTCCCGGTCGCGCGGGCGGCGGTGGCGCCGGAGAAGCCGTCGGTCAGCCGGACCTGGTGCAGTTCTGCGTTCATCCGGCTGATCCGGAGCGTGTGGCCGTTCGCGCTGGTCTCGACGCCGGTGATCTTCACGTCGACCTCGTCGAGCTCCGATCCGGCGACCTGGGTCAGGAACGGGAAGCCCTTGATGTCGACGTCCGTCGAACCGATCTCCGCCCCGGAGACCTGCACCCGGTCCGCGACCTCGGACTCGGCGAAATACACCGCCGCGCGGTCGACGGCGATGAACACGCCGGCCAGAACCACCACTATGACCAGCAGTATTCGCAGTGCACGCATGACTGTCCTCCCCACCCGCGTCCGTTCGGACCCCTGGCGCCCGTGAGCCTACTGCGGCCGCACACCACGCCCCGGGTGAGCGACGAGCGGAAGCCCCCCATCGGTTCCCGGTGGGGGGCTTCGGCATCTCTGTGACGCGTGAGACATGACGCGTGAGACGTGAGACGTGAGACGTGACGAGTCTCGCGTGACGGGCTCGGGTGCCGGTTACGAGAGCGCGCGGCCGATCAGGTACACGGCGGGCGCGGCCGCGGTGAGCGGCAGCGCCACTCCGGCGGTCATGTGCACGAAGCGTGACGGGTAGTCATAGCTGGCCACCCGCAGCCCGATCAGCGCGCAGACACCGGCGGCGAGGCCGAGCAGCGCACCCTTCGACCCCAGATCGGTCACGGCACCCGCCGCGGCACCGGCGCCCGCGGCGACGACCAGCGCCGCCACGACGGAGGCCGGTCCGGGCAGCGGAAGCGCCCGTGCGAGGACCGCGAGGGCGACGGCGACCCCGCCGACCGTCACCGCGTCCGGGACCGCCGCGAGGTGCCCGGCGGCCAGGACCGCGAGCGCGGCAGAGGCGACGGTGGCCATCAGCCCCTGCATCCGCTCGTCGGCACCCGCCCGGCTGCGCAGCTGGAGGACGACGGTGAGCAGCACCCAGACACCGAGGGTGCCGAGGATCGCGGCCGGCCCGTTCTCCCGGCCCGCGGCCAGCAGCACCACATCGGCGACGAGACCACCGGCGAACGCGAGCGCGATGCCCTGCCGGGCCGGCCACATGCCGTTGAGCCGGAACCACCCGGCCGCGGTCACCGCCTGGAGGAGCACCAGCGGGACGAGCAGGGCGTACGAGCCGACGGCCGCACCGAGCGCGAGCAGCAGCCCGAGCCCCGCGGTGATCGCGGCCGGCTGCATACCGGGCGCGATGATCGGCGAACGGCCCTCTGCGCGTGCGCGCTGGGCGTCCGTGATGCGGCTGTTGCCCAGCGTGGTGGGCGCGCTGTACCCGTCCTCGTTCTGAGCGGCTCCGGCGGCTGCGGGCACCGGCGCGGGCGCCTCGGGCGGGGCCGCCCGGACCTCCGGGGGCAGCGGATACGCGCCGGACGCGCCCGTCGGCGGCTGGTGGGCGGGCTCGGCGGCCCGCACCGGCTGCACGGGCTGCTGGCTCGGCTGGAGGGTGGGCTGGTACTGGGTGTCCCAGGTCTGGCCCTCCCAGGTCTGCGCGACGCCCTGCTCCTCGGCCGGCCAGTCGTCCCCGGCCGCCGGAGCCTGGAAGGGCTGAGGGGCCGGCTGCGGCTCATGAGCCTGCTGCGGCTGCTGGGCGGCCTGCTGGGGGTGGGTGGGCTGCGCGACCCGGTAGGGCTGGTGCACGGCCTGCTGCGGCTCGTACGTACCCGGCGGCTGCTGCGGCTCGTATGTGCCCTGTGACGGCTGCTGCGGCTCGTACATGCCCTGCGGTGCCTGCTGCGGCTCGTAGGTGCCCTGCGGTGCCTGCTGCGGCTCGTAGGTGCCCTGCGGTGCCTGCTGCCCGTACGGCGCCGCGCCGCCCGCGTAGGGCGCCTGCTGCCCGTAGGACGGGTCGCCGTACGGCTGACCGCCGTAGGGCTGACCGTTGTGCGGCTGGCCGTTGTGCGGCTGGCCGCCGTAGGACTGCTGCTGCCCGTACGCGGGATCCGGGTGGGCCCGGTCCCCGTACGCCTGATCCCCGTACGGCCGCGGCTCCTGGCCGTACGGCTGATTCGGCTGCTGCGGCTGATTCGGGTACGGATGCTGCTGATCGCTGCTGCTCATGTTCTGCGGTTCACCCTCCTGCGAACGGCGGGAGCACCTCGACCGTGCCGCCCTCGGCAAGGCGTACGGTCTCATGGCTCCGGGTTCCGACGGGGTCGCCGTCGATGAGGAACGAACACCTCTGCAGCACTCGGGGCAGCTCGCCGGGGTGCTGGTCGCGCACCTCGTCGAGCGCCTCCTTGAGCGTCGCAGCGGTGTACGGCTCCTCCGCCGTTCCGGCAGCGGCCTTGGCCGCCGCCCAGTAACGGATCGTTCCCGCAGGCATGGTGGAGCTCCTCTCGTCCCGCGTCGGCTCACGCATCGGCTGTCCATCATCGTTCACGGCGTCATCGGCCCGTCGCCCAGTCGGCGATGCGGGTCAGCAGGGCCTCGTCCGCCGCGTTCTCCGCGTGCCCCATGCCGCGCTCCAGCCACAGCTCAGCGGCCCCGCCCGCCGCGTCGGCGAGCATCCGCGGGTGGTCGAGCGGGAAGTACGGGTCCTGGTCGCCGTGCACGATCAGCAGCGGCGCCGGGGCGATCCGCGGGACCGCCGCGACCGGGGAGAGCGGGACCGGGTCCCAGTCGTTGCGGTCGATCCGGGTCCGGAAACCGTACCGCCCGACCAGCCGGCCGGCGGGACGGGTGACCACCCAGTGCAGGCGACGCATCGGGGCCGTACCCCGGTAGTACCAACGCGCCGGGGCGCTCACGGCCACCACCGCATCGGCATACGCCCCCTCACACGCTTCCATGCGCCCCCTGCGCACCGGAACGGATCGGCCACCCTCGCCCTCCGTCGCGGGATCCGTATACAGCGCCCCGTGCCGGAGCACCACGGAACCGCCCATGGAGAACCCGACCGTAACGACGCGCCGGTGCCCGAGCGACCGCGCCCAGGCCACCGCGGCCGCCAGATCCAGCACCTCGCGGTCCCCCACCGTGGACCGTCCACCGGATCCGCCGTGCCCCCGGAAGGAGAACGTGATCACGGCCGCACGCTGGGCGAACACCTCCACGGCGCGCCGCACCGCCGGGCGGTCCGCCGAGCCAGTGAAACCGTGCGCGACGACGATCGCCGTACCGGCGTCACCGGTCTCCGCGCAGGCGCCGCCATCCGCCGTACACGGGTCGTACACCGCCTCGATCCGGACCCCGTCATCGGCCCGCAATGTGGTCCGCGACGGCCCGCGCGTGATCAAGGGAACAGAGGAACTCCGAAATCGCCCCTCGGACACAGAACTCATGTGGGCTATTCTGCTGGGAAGAGGATCCGGGCAATGCAGCCCCCGGGTCCTTTTGTGCTTTCCGCGCGTTGTTACGGAAACGTTTCGACAAGCTCAGCGGCCCCGGGCGCGGGGCCACACCCGTAAATCCCGTATGACGAAACGTCGTACGGCACAGACGAATAAGCGTACGAAGCAGTGCCGCATACTCCCCCGGGCCCCGCCCGGGAGTGCCCCTCTCGCAGGGAACGAGGAGGACCGACGTAATGGGCGAGCCAACCGTGCACCAACATCGACCGACGACCCAGGCAGGTGGGCGGCGATGAGTTCACTGCTGCTCCTGACGAATGCCCTCCAACCGTCGACGGAGGTGCTTCCCGCCCTCGGCCTCCTGCTGCACAGCGTGCGGGTGGCGCCCGCCGAAGGCCCCGCTCTCGTCGACACCCCGGGTGCCGACGTCATTCTCATCGACGGACGGCGCGACCTGCCTCAGGTCCGCTCGCTCTGTCAGCTGCTGCGGTCCACCGGACCCGGCTGTCCGCTCATCCTCGTCGTCACGGAGGGCGGTCTCGCGGCCGTCACCGCGGACTGGGGGATCGACGACGTCCTGCTGGACACGGCGGGTCCCGCCGAGGTCGAGGCGCGGCTGCGGCTGGCCACCGGCCGGCAGCAGATCACCTCCGACGACTCCCCGATGGAGATCCGCAACGGCGACCTCTCGGTCGACGAGGCGACGTACAGCGCCAAGCTCAAGGGCCGGGTCCTGGACCTGACCTTCAAGGAATTCGAACTGATCAAGTATCTGGCGCAGCACCCGGGCCGGGTCTTCACCCGCGCCCAGCTGCTCCAGGAGGTCTGGGGCTACGACTACTTCGGCGGCACGCGGACGGTCGACGTACACGTCCGGCGGCTGCGCGCCAAGCTCGGCCCCGAGCACGAGTCGCTGATCGGCACCGTCCGCAACGTGGGCTACCGCTTCGTGGCACCGGAGAAGGTGGAGCGGGCCGCCGCCGAGGAGGCCAAGGCGGCCGCCGCGAAGGCAGCCGCGGAAACCCTCACCCGTTCGGAGCAGCCGGAGGTAACCGAGGTCTCGGAAGAAGCCCCGGTCCGGCCTGCCAAGAGGTAGGTCCATCCGCGTAGACTGCCGCGCGTGGCCAAGGTGACGCGGGACGATGTGGCGAGACTGGCGGGGACGTCGACCGCGGTCGTCAGCTACGTCATCAACAACGGACCCAGGCCGGTTGCCCCGGCCACGCGCGAGCGGGTGCTCGCCGCGATCAAGGAGCTGGGCTACCGGCCCGACCGGGTCGCCCAGGCGATGGCCTCGCGGCGGACCGACCTCATAGGGATGATCGTGCCGGACGCGCGGCAGCCGTTCTTCGCGGAGATGGCGCACGCGGTCGAACAGGCCGCCGCCGAGCGCGGGAAAATGGTGCTCGTCGGCAACTCCGACTACCGCGACGAGCGCGAGGTCCACTATCTGCGGGCCTTCCTCGGCATGCGGGTCTCCGGGCTGATCCTGGTCAGCCAGGGCCCCAGCGAGCGGGCCGCCGCCGAGATCGAGGCGTGGGACGCCCGGGTCGTGCTGCTGCACGAGCGGCCCGAGGCGATCGACGACGTCGCGGTCGTCACGGACGATGTCGGCGGCGCCCAGCTCGCCACCCGTCACCTGCTGGAGCACGGCAACGAGTACGTGGCGTGCCTCGGCGGCGTGGAGTCGACCCCGGCGGTCGGCGACCCGGTCGCCGACCACGTCGAGGGCTGGCGCCGGGCGATGCACGAGTCGGGGCGGTCGACCCAGGGCCGGCTCTTCCAGGCCCCTTACAACCGTTACGACGCCTACCGGGTGGCGCTGGAGCTCCTCGCGGGGCCCGACCGTCCCCCGGCGATCTTCTGTGCGACGGACGACCAGGCCATCGGCGTGCTGCGGGCCGCGCGCGAGCTGCGGATCGATGTGCCGGGCGAGCTCGCGGTGGCGGGCTTCGACGACGTGAAGGAAGCCGGACTGACCGATCCGCCGCTCACGACGGTCTTCTCGGACCGCCCGGCGATGGCGCGGGCGGCCGTGGACCTGGTGCTCGACGACTCGCTCCGGGTGTCGGGCTCGCGGCGGGAGCGGCTGAAGCAGTTCCCCTCGGCGCTGGTCGTCCGGCGCTCCTGCGGCTGCGGCGAGCCCCCGGCGGCCCGAGTCCTGTCCTGAACCCTGTATGCCCGATACAAGGACCCGCTCCGACAGGTCCTTATATCGGGCATACGAGGTTCTGCCGGGCTTCTCAGGGCGTCCTCACGCTCCTCTCATCTTCGCTGGACACTCTCGTAGACATGACTGAGAGCCAGCGCCCGAGCGGCGAGTACCCGATGTACCCCTCGTACGGCAACGGCGACGCGGCCTACCCGCCGCCGCCGTCATACCAGCCCGCGCAGCCGGCGGGATCGGGCGGCGGTGACCCCGTGTGGCCCGCCCCCGGACTGCCGCAGCCCGCGCCGGAGCCGCCCGCCTCCCGGCGCCGGGTCCGCCGCCCGGTCGCACTCCTCGCGGCGGTGGCCATCGCGGCGGCGATCGTCGGCGGCGGCACCGCCACCGTGATCGGGCAGCTCACCGACCACGGCACCAACAGCACCGGCAGCGGCGTCATCCCGGGCACCACCGTCTCGCAGAGCAGCAAGGGCACCGTCTCCGGTGTGGCCGCGGCGCTGTCGCCGACGATCGTCGAGATCAGCGCGACCTCGTCCGCGGGCCAGTCCACCGGCTCCGGCGTGATCATCACGTCCGACGGCGAGATCGTCACCAACAACCACGTCGTCGCGGGCTCCTCCACCGTCAAGGTGACGCTCAGCACCGGCAAGACGTACACCGCCGACGTCGTCGGCACCGACCCCGACAAGGACCTCGCGCTGATCAAGCTCCAGGGTGCGAGCGGGCTGAAGACGGCCACGCTCGGCGACTCCTCCAAGGTCGCCGTCGGCGACCAGGTCGTCGCGATCGGCTCGCCCGAGGGCCTGACCGGCACGGTCACCAGCGGCATCGTGTCCGCTCTCGACCGGGACGTCACGGTCGCCAAGGAGGGCGACAGCGGCCAGAGCCAGAGCCAGGGACAGGGTCAGAGCGAGGGCGGCCAGGGCGGCGGACAGCAGTGGCCGTTCGAGTTCGGCGGGAAGCAGTTCAACGGCGACACCGGCGACTCCACCACCACGTACAAGGCACTCCAGACCGACGCCTCGCTCAACCCGGGCAACTCCGGTGGTGCGCTGATCAACATGAACGGCGAGATCATCGGCATCAACTCCGCGATGTACTCGGCGAGTTCGTCCGAAAGCTCGGGCAGCTCCGCGGGCAGCGTCGGCCTCGGCTTCGCCATCCCGGTCAACACCCTCAAGGCCGACCTGGACACCCTGCGGGCCGGCGACAGCTCCTGATCCGCGCCACCGCACCCGGACCGTGCGAGGCTGAGAAACTGGAGGGCAGCGCCGCAGCCCGTACGGACCGAGAAGAGGACGAAGCAGCGATGAGCCCCGCCGAAGACGATCCGCAGCGCATCCTGATCGTCGACGACGAGCCCGCCGTGCGCGAGGCCCTGCAACGCAGTCTCGCGTTCGAGGGCTACGGCACCGAGGTCGCCGTCGACGGTCTCGACGCCCTCACCAAGGCGGAGTCGTACGCCCCCGACCTCATCGTCCTCGACATCCAGATGCCGCGGATGGACGGGCTGACCGCCGCCCGCCGCATCCGCGCCACGGGCACCACCACGCCCATCCTGATGCTCACCGCCCGCGACACCGTCGGCGACCGCGTCACCGGGCTCGACGCGGGCGCCGACGACTACCTGGTCAAGCCCTTCGAGCTGGACGAGCTGTTCGCCCGGATCAGGGCCCTGCTGCGCCGCAGCTCGTACGCGGCCGCGGCGGGCGAGCTCCCCGACAACAACGTGCTGGCCTTCGCCGACCTCCGGATGGACCTCTCCACCCGCGAGGTCAGCCGCGGCACCCGCCGCGTCGAGCTGACCCGCACCGAGTTCACCCTGCTGGAGATGTTCCTCGCGCACCCGCGCCAGGTGCTGACCCGCGAGCAGATCCTCAAGGCGGTCTGGGGCTTCGACTTCGAACCGAGCTCCAACTCCCTGGACGTGTACGTGATGTACCTGCGCCGCAAGACCGAGGCGGGCGGCGAACCGCGCCTCGTCCACACGGTGCGGGGTGTGGGATACGCGCTGCGGCCGGGCGGGGGCGAGGGGTGACCGGGCCCCTGCACCGCTTCCGCGCCCTGCCGCTCCGCTCCCGGCTCGCGCTGCTGGTCACCGTGGCGGTGGCCGTGGCGGTGGCGGCGGTCGCGGCGGCCTGCTGGTTCGTGACGAAGGCGCAGCTGGAGCAGCAGCGGGACACGACGCTGCGTTCCACGAAGGTCGACAACGAATATCTGAAGGGCCTCTACCAGTACTGCACCCGCGCCAGCAAGCTGCAGCCCCAGCCCTACACCGGCTTCACCGTCCAGCTCATCGACGCCCAGGGGACGGCCTGCACCGCCCCGGACTCGGCCGCGCTCCCGGTGACCGCGGCCGACCTCGCGGTCGTCGACGGCCGGCGGAGCGGGACACTTCACTCCGAGACCGATGCCGTCGGGGTGAAGATGCGCGTCTTCACCTACGCGGTGCCGGTGACGGTGTCGCGCGGGCCCGGTCTGCCGCCCGCCGACCTCACCCTCGGCGTGTCCGTCGCCCGCCCGCTGAGCGAGATCGACAAACCCCTCTCCACCCTGGCCTGGGTCCTCCTCCTCGTCTCCGGCATCGGCGTCGTCGGCGCGGGCGCGGCAGGCCTCTGGGTCGCCCGGTCCGGACTGCGCCCGGTCGACGAACTGACCGAGGCGGTCGAGCACGTCGCCCGCACCGAGGACCTCACCGTCCGCATCCCGGTCGAGGGCGAGGACGAGATCGCCCGGCTCTCCCGCTCCTTCAACTCGATGACGGCCTCCCTCGCCACCTCCCGCGACCGCCAGGCCCAGCTGATCGCGGACGCGGGCCACGAACTGCGCACCCCCCTCACCTCCCTCCGCACCAACGTGGAGCTGCTCGCCCGCAGCGACGAGACGGGCCGGGCGATCCCGCCGGACGACCGCAAGGCGCTGATGTCCTCGGTCAAGGCCCAGATGACCGAGCTGGCCTCGCTCATCGGCGACCTCCAGGAACTGGCCCGCCCGGACGCCGCCCAGCCCGGCCCGCTCCAGGTGGTCGCCCTGCACGACATCGCCCGCACCGCCCTGCAACGGGCCCGGCTGCGCGGCCCCGAGCTGACCATCACGGCGGAACTGGCCCCCTGGTACGTACGCGCCGAACCGGCCGCGCTGGAACGGGCGGTCGTCAACGTCCTGGACAACGCCGTGAAGTTCAGCCCGTCCGGCGGCACGATCGACGTGGTCCTGCACCGGGGAGAACTCACGGTCCGCGACCACGGCCCGGGTATCCCCGAGGACGAACTCCCCCACGTCTTCGAACGCTTCTGGCGCTCCCCGTCCGCCCGCCAGCTCCCCGGCTCCGGCCTGGGCCTGTCGATCGTCGCGCGCACGGTCCACCAGGCGGGCGGCGAGATCGCCCTGCTCCCGGCGGACGACGGCGACGGCACGGTGGCCACGATCCGCCTGCCGGGGGCACCGCAGCCACCGCCGGACGCGCCGGCGGGGTGAGGGCGGGTGCTCAGAGGCGGCGCCGGAACTCCGCCGCGAACTGCGGAGCCCCTCCGGCAGCCAGTCGGTCGAGCAGTCCATGCACATCACGCGGATCGCGCCGGTAGCTCTCCGCCTGAGTCCGCAGTACCGCGAACACGTCCACCGGAGTGAGGTCGAGCAGGTCCAGCAGAAAGTCGTCCGGCCTGAGCACCTCGATCTCGTACGGCTCCGCCGTGCCCGCCGGAAAATCCCGCACGTTCAGCGTGACTACCGCGTGCGCCTGTCCCCGGACTGCCGCCGCCAGCACATGCCGGTCCTTCGGATCGTTCGTCATCGCTGATACGAGCTTCGCGTAGCCCGTGACGAGACTGTCGGGAAAAGCCCCTGCCATCGTCTCGACCAGCCCCTTGGCCCTCCCTGCGGATACCTTCTCGGCGATATTCCGCCTCAGTTCCTCCAGGATGTCAGCCGACCACAGCGGCTCGTACAGCTCCGCCTCCGCCAGCCTCAGCAGGGTGTCCCTGAGGTAGTTGGGAAAGAGGACGCAGGTGTCCAGAACCACGCGCTGCACATCGCTCCAGGTAACTCGGACGTCATAACGGTTCAGCTGTCGTAGAGGCCGGAGTCCTCGGTCAGCTCGACCAGTTCGTCGAGTCCCCGGCTCCTTCGGGTGCGGCGCTTCTCCTTGTACTCGAGCACGTCGGCCAGCAGCACTCTGCGATGACGTCCCGGGCGGGAATAGGGCACCTCGGCCTCATCAAGGATCTTGACGAACGTCGGTCGGCTGACACCCAGCAGGTCTGCGGCTTCCTGTGTGGTCAGCGTCGTGTTCACCGGGGCGACCGTGACCGCCTTGCCCTCCGACAATGCGCGGACGACCACCATCAGCGCCTCGTAGACCTCGGGTGGCAGCGCCCGGGTAGAACCGTCCGGACCCCGTAGCAGAGCGGGTTCCACCGCCTGCGGGGTCTGATCCAGGAAGGCGCAGAGCTCCGCGATCTCCGCGCGGTGCTCAGGTAGCAGAGTTCGGTCTTCAGCGGTGCCGTGCATGGCTTCTTCTCCTTCGAGGATAAGCCCAGCATGGCACAATTCGAAAGAAACGCAACCGGCTGTGCCGCCCTCCAGCCGATCCACGAAGCGTCTGGCCCATGCCAGCAGATCCTCACGGTTTCCCATGCTCTGCGTCGCACTGCACGCCACCTGACCGTGCAGCCACTACGAGGGCACAGGGCCCCGGTCCCGGCTCTCAGTCCTTGCCGAAGCGCACCGCTGAGAAGAAGCCCGCCGCCCTGAGGGTTCCGGAGAAGCCGCCGGCCAGTCCGGTGAGACGTGCGGTGGCGACCGGGCCAAGGTGGTCGTACGGGGCGGCGTCGAGGCGGTCGGTGAGCGCCTCGGTCTCGCCACGCAGGGTCGTGCCCGACTCCGTGAGATCCCCTGCCCCGTTCAGCAGGCCGCGCTCGCACAATTGGTGCCGGGCGGTGCCCCATTGCTACGCGGACCACCGGCGGGTCCGCATTTAACAGTGCCGATGTCGGTGCCGTGCCGATGGCGTTGTGCAGGACCAGCGCCTCGATGCCAGACAGGCCGGCGACCGCCAAGGCGGCGAGGAGACCGTCACCCGGTGCTCGCGCAGAAGCGTCGCGGCGTGCCACAGGGCCAGGTGCGGTCCCTCGGACACCGGGAGGCCGGCGTGCGCGGCGTGAGGAAAATGACTCAGGAGGCGGGCGGCTCGATCTCCCCCGCGAAGACGATGATCTGGTCGATGAGGCTCCGCCGCAGATGGACGACGTCCGTTCCCGCCAGGCGGGGGCCTCCGTCCGGCGTCGTGAAGACCCACTGGTACCGGGCCCACTCGTCCGGCATGTCCACCGCCGAACAGCGCACCATCGTGCCGGTCCCCGCAGGGTGGCGCCGGATGTCCAGCACGAACCGCTCGACCGCCACGATCCCCTCACTGCGGCCCAACGGCCCCCAGAAGACCACGTCCGAGGTCAGGGCCTGGGAGAGCAGCTCCGTCACATAGCTGTCGTCCGAGGCGTTGAACGCGGAGATGAACGTGTCGATCGCCGAGCGCGCGGCTTCTTCCTGCATGCATCAGTAATACCAGTCGTCTTGCGGACCGCGCTCGCCCCGCGAGCCGTCTCCTGGCCACGGTGAACCATCCCGGTCACAGCGCCGGCCGGCGCGGCGGTGGCTTCGACGGAGCGCGGGCTCGGCACACCGAACTGCCGCACCAGATCAAGCAGCATGGCCGAGGCCGGCAACGGTCAGGTTCTGCTCGCGCGGCGGGGTGAAGTCGACGCTTGATCGAGCATCGGACAAGCCCACCCCGTGAAAACCCGAGGCGAGTCACGTAGAACGGGGAGCCGCGTCCTGCCGCCGACGTGGAGGACCGCGTGGGGACGCACGGTCCACTCGATCCACGTACCGCGATAGCTGAGCGAGAACCCGCAGGGCTCACCCCGGTGCAGGGACCCGAGAGCGCCGATACAGCCTCCGCCGTCGACCCAGCTCAGAGCCCGGTGCCGCTCCAGGGGCGGGAGTTCGGGTGCGAGCGAACGCACGTCCACCCGGATCTGCCGGATCGCGTCCGTCGGCCTCGGGGTGGAAGAGCGGCGGACCTCGGCGATCTCGTCCGCCTCTATCGTCCGGAACGTGACCCGCTCGCACCAGAACGCTTGTGCGACGGGGGCCGCGGGTTCGGGATTACTCACCACGTCGCCTCCTGAGGCTCACCTGAGGGACCTCCTTGCCCGCAACCGGCGTGACGAGCGGCGGGCAAGGAGGCCCGTCGGAACCCCCAAACCGCGCAGAGGCCAGGGGTGTTGATCGCCACCGGGTCAGCCCGCGGCGCCACGTCACGAAGCTAGCGCGTGATGCAGATCCGTATCAAGCGTTTGACTTCTAACGAGTGAGACGAACAACCCGCCACACGCAGAAGGCAGCAGAACGGGTGGTCCCCCACCCTGCGCCGGTGTGGGACCACCCGAGACGCGGTCAGCTACACAAGATCATCGAACTCGCCGGCCTTCGCGCCACTCAGGAACGCCTGGAGCTTCACGCGGGTCGTCCGGACGATCACGTCCGGGTTGTCACTTTCCCGCATGAGGATCTCCCCTCCGCTCTCGGCGAGTTCCAGGCAGTTGTCGCCTTCGGCATCGGCGGACTTGGACGACTTTCGCCACTGAATATCCATGCTTCTCACGCCTTCATACTTGCTCTGAGACTTCCTTGATGAAGTCTCTTGAACTCTGCGGATCGAGCGATCGGCCTTCCGTCCGGTCAAGCACCGCACGGAAGGTCAGAAGACGCGCCTCGGCATCCACGAAGCCGGAACCAGTCGGCGTGTCCGTCTGCACCGTGTCGAGCTGCGCGACCGGACCGTAGACATAGTGAGTGGAACTGCCGGAGTTCGGGAAGCCGCCCGCCGAGAACGGGATCACTCGCACCGTGACGTTGTCCCGCTCCGACTCCTTCAACAGGTGGTCGAGCTGACCGGCCGCGACCTTCCGCCCTCCGTACCGCATCCGCAGGGCCGCCTCATGGATCAGGAAGACACACATGGGCGGGTCCGGGCGGTCCAGAACGTCCCGCCGCCTGAGCCGGTGCGACAGCCTCCGCCGCAGACCGGCCGGGGTCGGCGCGGGCAGCGCTTCCGCGTAGACGGCACGTGCGTAGTCCTCCGTCTGGAGCAACCCGGGCATATGCATGATCTGCACGGACCGGAACCCCGCCGCGTGGTGCTCCAGTTCCGCCAGGTCGAGCGCGCTCACCGAGAGTTCACCGCGGTAGTCCTCCCACCACCCCTTTATCCGCTCCTCGGCCATACCGACCAGCGCTTCCACATAGGCGGCGTCGGGGCAGGCGTAGGCGGCGGCCCAGGTGCGCACGCGCGTGCCGCTGACCCCGAACCTCCCCGACTCGGTGTTGCTGATCGTGGTGCGGTCCGTACCCAGCAGGGCGGCGGCTTCGGTCGGCAGCAAGCCGGCCCGCTCACGCATCCTGCGCAGTTCCGCACCCAGCCGGCACTGCCGCGCGGTAGGGGGCTTCCTCGGTGGCATCAGCCTCTCCTCTTGTCGAATCCCAGTGTGTCCGCATCCCTCGAAGGGGTCTATTTCTCGCTCTAGTTATGAATAGATCCACAACACTTGATACACATCACTACGGTAGTACCTGCACCGGTCGGCACGCAGGAAAAGCCGAAGAGCGGTCGTACAGAGCTGCGTTGCCCCGTACGGCGACTGCCACCGTTCAACGAGCGACACACCCGTTCAGACCGCAGCGCGTTGGGAGAACGACATGAGCCAGGCCACTGCAACTCCCCGGCCCCGCAATCCGCTCGGCGGCGAGACCTACCGGCTCACCCTGCCGAACACCGCCGGCGCGGCCAAACTCGCGCGTGACTTCGTCACCTCTCTGCTGAGCCTCAGCAGACACCACGACCTGGTCGAGGACGCGCAGATCTGCGTCACCGAGGTGGTCACCAACGCCCACCGCCACACCCGGACGCCCCTGATCCGCGTCCACGTCGCGGTCAACCGCAAGCGGGTCACCGTCGCCGTCACGGACGACGGTCCCGCCGCTCCGCCACTCCTGCGCGCACTGTGCGTGGGACCCGAACAGGAGCGCGGGCGGGGGCTCATGATCGTGGAGAGCCTCGCCCTCGCCTGGGGAGCGAACACCGCAGGCGAGCAGCACCCCGGCCGCAAGGTCGTCTGGTTCACGCTCGGGCGGCCCGACACGGACGACGGACGGGCGTAACCGTCCCGGCACACCACACAAGCGGGGGCGGCAGGTCATCCGGCCCGCCGCCCCCGGTCTGCACCTACCCCGACGGACCGTCATGCGCCCCACCAACGGCGCGGCTTCGCGCCGCGCTCCTTCGCCATGCCCGGTTCCGGCTCCGGCATGGGCCCCCGTTCCCCGCGCCATGCAAGAGGTCGATTCGACGCTCGCCCGGCAAGCCCAGCCCCGGGCGTGGCTGCCTGCCGTGACGTGGCTGGTCGGCGCCCGTCTGCACCCGCGCGCGACACAGACGACGCTGACCGTGGCCCGGGACCTGGCGGCCAGGATGGACTACCGGCAGGGTCTCGTCCTGTACGACCTCGAAGGCACAGCCGCCCGGTGCGGAGTGTCAACGGCCACCGTGAAACGTCACGTCCGGGTGCTGCGGGAGCTGGGCGCGCTGGCCTGGCACCGGCACGGCACGAAGAAGAACCTTCGGCTCCCGGGCCGCCCGTACACGGCGACCGCGACGATCTACGCGGCGACGGTCCCGGCCGCGTATGACGAGGCGATGGGGCACCGGCTCAACGGTGCCGGGTACCGGGCGCGGATCGCCGGAGTGACGGACAAGGGACGGGCGCTCGCGGCGAAGACCGTCGTCCGCCCGCTTCCACACCCTGTGGGCAACGGGCGGGCTCGCAGGCGCGGTTGTGCACAGGCTGCACCCCATTCTCCTGGGCGGCACCACGACGTACCGACTGCTGATCTGGACGGGGGCTTCAACTACACCTCGCGCACGTGCGCGCGACGCGCGAGGGCCACCGCGCGCAACAGGGCCAGGGGCAGTGGAAGTTCGCCGGTCCGGAGCCCGTGGCAGGTCGCCCGGGACGTCCGCATCGCCCGGCAGGTCCGGCCGCTCGTCGGCTGGGCCCAGCCGGAGGGGCTGCGCCGTCTGGCCTTCGCGCTGCGCCCGCTGATCGACCGGGGCCTGGAGGCCCACGACATCGCCGCCGAACTCATCGGAATGGCCGTCGGATGGCGCCCCGCACGCTCGGCCGCGTACATCGCCGCCGCTCTCGCCCGCGACCGGCCCGCCGCACCGGAAGGCGAGCCCTCAGCCGACCCCGCCACCCACCAGGAGTGGCGGCGGTGGCTGAACAGCCGCCGGACCGACGAACCGGCCCGCACGGACACCGACCGCCGCCACGCCCGGCTCTACGCCTGGGACCGGTGGTACGAAGTGGCCACCCACTACGACGACGATCCCGACGACGCCCTGGACCTCTACGGAACCCGGCTGTGCGCCTACGCCGTCAAACGGGCCGCACGGGCCACCGGCTCCCCGTCGTGACCCGGAACGGCGTCTCAGGCCCCCGGATTGTGCCGGATCAGCGACTCCACCAGTCCGGACCGGGTCGCCGGGAAGTCCAGCGGGACGATGCCGAGACCGGTCCAGCCGGCCGTCCCCGAGCCGTCGAGGAACGACTGGACCTGCGGGTTGAGCCGGTCCGCGTTCCCACGGGGCGGCAGCAGGGCGGCCGTCGAGACGTAGTTCATGAAGAGCTTGCCCGGCTGCTCGGCCGCCTTGCGGAACTGGGCCTCGATCTTGGGATACTTGGCGAACGGCTCGGCCATGTAGTCGTCCTGGATGTCGAAGAGCCCCGGATCGGCGTACCGCACCCCGGGCAGACCACCATTGTCGGCAAGCAGCACGACCTTGCCGCGCGCGCCGCCCAGCGAGGGCAGTGCCGGATCGATGCGGAACAGCGGCCGCCAGCCCCTGACGTCGAGGTAGTCGTCGAAGACCGCCCGGAACGCCGCGTCGCTCTCCTCCGAGTACTCCTGCTTGACCCGCATCAGCACGGTCTCGGTGGGGTGTGCGGCCAGGAAGTCCCAGCAGGCGCCCAGGACATCGCCGAACATCAGGTTCTGGTACGACGCCCCGTGATGGATCGCGAAGGAGCCGCCGGTGATCCGGCACCGCACGTCGAGGAAGCGCAGCCCGCTGTTCAGCTGCTCCGCGATCGTGGTGTTCTGGCACTCGGTCCAGGGTCCGCCGTAGCGGGCACCGGAGTCGTGCGAGCCCGGGATGGTGAGCCGCTGCAACGCGGTGGCGTCCGCGATGCCGCTCATCCAGTCCTGGGTGGTGAGCGCCTTGCGGGCCGAGGCATGGGCGGGGGCCGCGCCCAGGAGGGCGGTGGCGGATACGGCCAGGGCGCCGGCCAGGAAGTTCCGGCGGGTGGCGGTGTACGGGCTCATGCGGGAGGGCCTCCGTGTGCCGTGTGGGGTCAGCCGTCAGATTATGACCGGTGCACGTCATGGAGAACAGATGACAGTGGCCGCGATCCCACCAGCCCGGACCGGGTCACCGGGAGGTCCGCGGGACGACGTCCGGGCCGGTCCATCCGGTCACCCGAAGAGATTTTGTCATATTGCGAATTTCGCAGAGTTCGAATTTTTTATTCTGCGTGATAGATTGGCGGGGATGGCGACAGAGGTAGGAGGTCATCACTTTGACTACAGCCACAGCCACACTGCGCACGAACGGGCAGGTCACCCTGCCCAAGGCGATTCGCACCGCCCTCGGGGTGGATCAGGGTGACGAGCTTGAGTTCGAGATCACCAGCGCCGGTGAAGTCACGGTGCACGGGCTCACCAAGATCCGCTCCGACCAGGCCTGGTTCTGGACTCCGGAGTGGCAGGACGGCGAGCGCAGGGCCAGCGAGGACATCGCGGCCGGGCGCACTGCCGTCCATGAGGACGCGGACAGCATGTTCGCGCACCTCGACGAGGAATGACGTCTGACACCGGGAGGCCCGATTGCCGACTTTTGAGACGACTGCCCACTTCAAGCGCGATTTCAAGTCTCTGAAGCCTGAAGAGCGAAGGCGCTTCGAAGACGTCATCCGGAAGAAGTTCGTCCCGGATGTGGAGCGAGGGCAGTTCCGACCCGGGCTCCGGGTCAAGCCGGTTCAGGGCATCTCCGTGCGACAGGGCGCACGCCCCGTCATGGAGATGACATGGGCGCCCGACGGCCGTGCCACCTGGCAGTACGGAGACGAGCTCCGTCCAGGTGAGACGCATGTCCTGTGGCGCCGAGTCGGGGGACACGAGATCTTCGTCCCCGGACCGGCCTGATAGGCCGACGGCCCGCCACTTCCCGTGGCGGGCCGTCGGTTTTCGAACTCGGTCCCTGCGGCCGAGCGGGTATGCGCTCGGCCGCAGGGGCAATCCCTCGTAGCCGGTGCTACTGAACGACCGTGATCCGGTCCGTCGCCGGCGGTGCCAGCGGCGCGGCGGCCGTGGAGTGCGCGGCCAGGTACTCGTTGAACAGGTCCAGGTCGGAGGCGCCGACCAGCTTGTTGGTGCCCTCACCGAGCGCCGCGAAGCCGTCGCCGCCGCCCGCCAGGAACTCGTTCATCGCGACGCGGTACGTCTTGGCGGGGTCGATCGCCTCGCCGTTCAGCTTGATCGTTCCGGCGACCACCCGGTCGGCGCCCGACTTCGTCATGTCCAGCGTGTACGTGAGGCCCTTCGACACCTGAAGGATCTTCGGGCTGGCCTGGTTCGCACCGCTGACCTGCTGCTGGAGCGCGCTGACGAGCTGCGCGCCGGTCAGGTCGAGGACGTTCATCATGTTGGTGAACGGCTGCACGGTGAACGACTCGCCGTACGTCACCACGCCGTCGCCCTCACTGCCCGACGCCTTGTACACCAGGTCGGATCGGATGCCGCCCGGGTTCATGAAGGCGACGACCGCCCCGCCCTTGTCCGCCGGCGCGAGGCCCTCCAGCTGCGCGTCCGCGATCAGGTTGCCGAGCGGCTTCTCCGGGGCCGTGGAGCCGCGGCCGTTGATGTCGGCCGAGATGTAGCCCTGCGGCCGGTTCGCGATCGGCGCCGCGAGGGTGTTCCAGCGCGCGATGAGGGCCGTCAGGTCGTTGGCCGGGGCCTGGTTCCTGTCGACGATGTGGTTCGCCGAGACCGGGTTCGCGGGCTTGGGCTGCGGGTGGTGCTTCGACCCCTTGGCCTTCGGCGCCTTCACCGCGGTGCGCACGATGTCGTTGGTGCGGCGGTCGTAGGTCAGCGTCGTGTCCGTGTACAGCTTGCCGAACGACGAGGCCGAGGTGACCAGGCGCGGGTTGCCCGCCGGGTCCGGGATGGTGCACACGTACGCCTGGTGGGTGTGGCCCGTCACCAGCGCGTCGACCTTCGGCGAGATGCCCTTGGCGATGTCCGTGATCGGCCCGGAGATGCCGTCACCGGCAGCCGGGCTGTCGCAGTCGTAGTTGTACGACGACGAGGCGGGGGCGCCCCCCTCGTGGATCAGGGCGACGATGGACTTGACGCCCTGCCGGTCCAGCTCCTTGGCGTACTTGTTGACCGTCTCGATCTCGTCGTGGAACTTCAGGCCCTTGACGCCGTTGGCGGTCACGATGTTCGGCGTGCCCTCCAGGGTCACCCCGATGAAGCCGATCTTGACGCCGTTCTTCTTCCACACCGTGTACGGCTTGAGGATCGGCTTGCCGGTCTTCTCACTCGTCACATTGGCGGCGAGGTAAGGGAAGTCGGCGCCCTTGAACTTCTTGCCCTTCTCGTAGCACCCCTCGACCGGGTGGCAGCCGCCGTTCTGGAGGCGGGCCAGCTCGGTCGCGCCCTCGTCGAACTCGTGGTTGCCGACGCTCGTCACATCGAGGTCGATCTTGTTGAGCGCCTCGATGGTCGGCTCGTCGTGGAAGAGCCCCGACAGCAGCGGGCTCGCGCCGACCATGTCGCCACCGGCCGCGGTGATCGAGTACGGGTGGCCCTTGCGCGCGGTGCGCAGCGAGGAGGCGAGGTACTCGACGCCCCCGGCCGGAACGGCCTTGGTCGTGCCGTCGGCCTGCGTCTCGTTGACCGTACCGGCCGAGCCGGCCGGCGGCTCCAGGTTGCCGTGCAGGTCGTTGAAGGACAGCAGTTGCACATCAACGGTCCGGGCCGGCTTGTGGTGCCCGTGGTCCTTGCCGGGTCCGTGGCCGCGCTCCTGCGCCCCGGCCGGCATGGCCGCGACGAGCGCTCCGACGGTGGCAAGACCGGCCGCGGCGGCGAGCACCCGCCGGGACGCACGGTTCTTCTGCGGTGTCGCTGACATCGGTCCCCTTGTGAGTTCAGCGGGAGGTTTGAGAGTGGTGACGAGTCTGGAGCCTGCGAGCCGCAGCCTAGAGTCAACGCGCGTAGCGCGACAGATGTGCGGGGTTACGAACTGGTTGCCGACTGAGCGGAACAGGGTCGTTCACCCATATGGCGTACATATGCAAGCAGAAACGTCACCGCCCGCATCAAGGCCGCAAATGTGTACCCCATGGACAGCAACACCACACCGAAGACCGTCGTCCCTGCTCAGCAGGGATCAGAAGGGTCAGGACTGCCGCCGGGCTTCCACGAGATGATCGACGACCTGAAGGCGATCGTGCGGGGCGCACATGTGCGCGCACAGCTCAAGGTCAACACCGAAATGCTCCAGATGTACTGGGCGATCGGACGGACGATCCTGGAGCGGCAGCGCGGAGAGAAGTGGGGCACGAAGGTCGTCGACCGGATCGCCACCGAGCTGCGGACGGAGTTCCCGAACCAGCGGGGGTTCAGTACCCGCAACCTTCAGTACATGCAGCAGCTGGCCCGGATCTGGGATGAGCGGTTTGCGCAGCAAGCTGCTGCGCAAATGCCGTGGGGGCACCTCCAGCTCCTCATGGACAAGTGCAAGACCCGCTTCGAGCGGGACTTCTACGCCCAGCACGCCGTTCATCACGGCTGGTCCCGCGACCACCTGGGCTCGATGATCCACAACCAACTGCACCTCGCCGAAGGTGCCGCGGCCAACAACTTCGACGTCACGCTCCCCGCCGGTTCCGACGCGGTGCGGCAGATCTTCAAGGACCCGTACCGCCTCGACTTCACCGAGCTGGAGGGGCGGCCCGCCGAACGGGACCTGGAGGACGCCCTCGTCACCAACCTGGTCCGCTTCCTGACCGAACTGGGCGTCGGCTTCGCCTTCGTCGGCCGCCAGTACCCCGTCGTGGTCGGCGACAGCGAATACCGCATCGATCTGCTCTTCTACCACTGCAAGCTGCACTGCTACGTCGTGCTGGAGCTCAAGACCCGCAAGGCCAGTCCCGGACACTTCGGGCAGCTCGGCTTCTACGTCTCGGTCGTCGACGACCTGGTCCGCGACAAGGAGCACGACGGGCCCACCCTCGGCATCCTCATCGCCGAGAGCCGCGACCGGGCGATGGTCGAGTACGCGCTGCGGGGACACAACCAGCCCCTGGCCGTCAGTACGTACGCGGCGCTGCCCGACGGGGTCCGCGCCCTGCTCCCCAGCGCCGAGGACCTCTCCCGCATCGCGGACAAGGTGCTGCACACCCCGCCGGACGCAGGCTGAGCCGGGCTTCCGGGCGGTCCGGGGTCCGGGCCCGGCGCCACCCGCCGTTCCGCACCCCCGCCCCCGTAGGCTCGTAGGCATGACGACTGATGTACCCCTCCCCGCCCCCGGACGCGAGATCCAGACGCTCGACGCCCTCTCCCCCGAGCAGGCGGAGGCCGTCTCCGGGCTCCTCGCCGAGGCGGCCGGGTCCGACGGCAGGCAGGCCGTGTCCGAGCAGGGGCGGCTTCAGCTCCGGGGCGGGCACCGGGAAGGCGTGCGGCATTTCCTGCTGACCGCCGGGGGCGTGCTGGTCGGGTACGCGCAGCTGGAGGACACCGACCCGGTGGAGGCGCCGGCCGCCGAGCTGGTCGTGCACCCCTCGCACCGCGGGCACGGGCACGGGCGGGCGCTCGGGGCGGCGCTGCTGGCCGCCACCGGTAAGCGGCTGCGGGTGTGGGCGCACGGCGGCAGGTCCGCGGCGCGCCATCTCGCGCAGGTGCTCGGCCTCTCGCTCTTCCGCGAACTGCGCCAGTTGCGGCGGCCGTTGAGCCCGTTGAACATCGCGGAGCCGGTGCTGCCGCCGGGTGTCACCGTCCGGGAGTTCGTCCCCGGCCAGGACGACGCCGCCTGGCTGGCCGTGAACCGCGCCGCCTTCGCCCACCACCCCGAGCAGGGCTCGCTGACGCAGCGCGACCTCGACGACCGCAAGGCCGAGCCCTGGTTCGACCCGAAGGGCTTCTTCCTCGCCGAGCGCACCACCGATGACGGCGCCGCCGAGCTGGTCGGCTTCCACTGGACGAAGGTGCACGCCGAGGAGCAGCTCGGCGAGGTGTACGTGGTCGGCGTCCGGCCCGACGCGCAGGGCGGCGGCCTGGGCAAGGCGCTCACCGCGATCGGACTGCGCCACCTCGCCGCCGAGGGGCTGCCGACCGCGATGCTCTACGTCGACGCGGACAACACCGCGGCCGTGGCGGTCTACGAGCGGATGGGCTTCACCACGCACGAGGTGGACCTGATGTACCGCACGGAGTCCTGAGCTTCCCTCAACCACTTCAGGGGCGGCGCCTCTTGACGCCGCCCCTTCCTTACGCCACCCTTTCACTACTCAATTAGTGAAAGGGGTGAACATGGCACAGTCCGCAGCGGTCGAGTTCCGCATCGACCGGCGCAGCGGCGTCGCCACGTACCTCCAGATCGTCCAGCAGACCAAACAGGCCCTGCGGCTGAACCTGCTGGAGCCCGGCGACCGGCTGCCCACCGCACGCGAGGTCGTGGAGGCCACCGCCATCAACCCGAACACCGTGCTCAAGGCCTACCGGGAGCTGGAGCGCGAAGGCCTCGTCGAGGCCCGGCGCGGTCTCGGCACCTTCGTCACCCGGACGCTGGGCGGCGCGGCGGCGGCCGACGACGCCCCGCTGCGCGCCGAACTCGCCGACTGGGCCGCCCGCGCCCGCGCGGCCGGCCTGGACAGGGACGACGTGAGCGCGCTCTTCACCGCTGTACTGACCAAGACCTTCGAGGGGGACCAGGCCGGATGACAGGCGCTGCGATCGAGGCCGAGGGCCTCGGCATGAGGTATCGGGGCAGGGGCAGGGGCGGGGGCTGGGCGCTGCGCGACTGCTCGTTCCGGCTGCCCGCCGGGCGCGTGTGCGCCCTCGTCGGGCCCAACGGGGCGGGGAAGTCGACGCTCCTGAGCCTGGCCGCGGGATTCCTCCGGCCGGCCGAGGGGACGGTACGGGTGCTGGGCTCGGCGCCCGGCGACGCCCGCCGCCGCATGGCCTTCGTGGCCCAGGACAAGCCGCTGTACCCGCAGTTGACGGTCACCGAGACCCTCTGGGCGGGCGCCGAGCTGAACCCCGACACCTGGGACCAGGACGCCGCGGAGCGCATCGTCGAGCCGCTCCCCCGGGACGCCAGGGTCCGCACCCTGTCCGGCGGGCAGCGCACCCGGCTCGCACTGGCCCTCGCCCTCGGCAAGCGGCCCGAACTGCTGCTGCTGGACGAGCCGATGGCCGACCTCGACCCGCTCGGCCGGCACCAGCTGATGGGCGCCCTGATGGCCGAGGCCGCCGAGCGCTCCACCACCATCGTGATGTCCTCGCACATCCTCGCCGAGCTGGAGGGCGCCTGCGACTACCTCCTGCTCGTCGACGGCGGCCGCATCCGCCTCGGCGGCGAGACGGACGACCTGCTCACCGCGCACACCCTGCTCACCGGCCCGGTACGGGACCTCGCCCCGCACACCGTCGTCGAGTCCCGCACCACGGGACGGCTGCTGACCGCACTCGTCCGTAAGGAGGGCCCGGTGGGCACCGACTGGGAGACCGCGGAACCGTCCCTGGAGGAGCTGCTGCTCGCCCACCTCCGCTCCCCCGGCGCACCCGCGCTGCTCACGCCGAGCGCGGACGCCCTGACCCGTGAGTCGGTGAACGCGGCATGAGCGCCCTCGCCCTGCGCGGCCCGGCCCGCGTCGTCGTACTCCAGCACCGCCGCGTCCTGTGGATCACGGGGGCGCTCGCGCTCGCGGGGATCGTCCTGGTGACCGCATCCATGTGGTGGAACTCCGGCACGGCGGACACGTACGCGGACACCGGGTGCTCGTTCATGGACACCTCCCCACGCTGCGTCACGGCATTCCAGGACATGCTCAACCACCAGGCGTGGCTCAGGGACGTGCTGCGCTACGCGGGTATCGCCATGATGATCCTGCCCGCGGCCATCGGCCTGTTCGTCGCCGGTCCGATGATCGGCCGGGAGCTGGAGAGCGGCACCTACCGGCTGGCCTGGTCCCAGTCCGTCTCCCCCACCCGCTGGCTCCTCGCCAAGCTCGCCGTTCCGGCGGCGATCACGGTGGTGGCGGTGCCGGTGCTCTCGGCCGTCTACGCCTGGGGCCGGACGTCCCCCGACACCGACCGCGAAGCCTGGTACGACACGAGCGCGTACGCCGCGACGGGCACACTGCCCACGGCCTCGGCCCTGCTCGCCATCGCCCTCGGCGCGCTCGCCGCGCTGCTGGTGCGCCGCACGCTCCTCGCCATGGGCATCACAGCCCTGGCCTACGGGGCGGTGGCGCTCACGCTCGGCGCCGTACGCGACAGCCTGTGGGCGGTCAGTACCGTGGTCACGCCGCTGAACGCCACGGGTGGCCAGCCCCGGGACTCCCTGTGGGTCGGGGCGGGCCTGGTGGCAGGGGAACAGCGGCTGCCCCGTGACATCTGCGACCCGGGCCCCGTAGCCGACACGGACCGCTGCCTGGCGGACCACCACGTCACCGGCACCTACGTCGACTACCACCCCGCCTCGCACTTCTGGCCCCTCCAGCTGGTCGGGACGGGCATCGTCCTCGTCCTCACCGCCGTCGCCGTCGCCCTCGCCTTCCGGGTGCTGCGCCGCAGCCACGGCTGAGGAGCCACCGGAAGCCGTGTCCGGGGGCCGCAGCCGCCCCCGGACACGTCCACACCGCTTCCTGCATGTCATGTCGCCGTTACCGGGCATTCAGACGCCCTTGGGACCCTCACACAATGCAGCCAGCTGTGCCGTCCCCCCGCAACGGGAGAACTCCCGGCAGAGAACGCGCCGAGCGTGCGATCTCCGCGATCTCGCACCCCTCCGACGCGCCCCCGGAGCGCTCCGCGCGGAAGAATGGGTCCATGAGCCAGCAGCCCAGCTCCGAGGTCCCGGTCCAGCCCGCCGCTCAGCCGTCCGTCGGTTCCCTCGCCGCACACCGGCCGCACGCCGTCTCCGCCCCGTCCTCCGGCAGCGCCGCCCTGTCCACGGCGGCCGATCTGGACCCCGACATCGACGCCGACGCCGACGCGTACGAGCCCGATGTCGACGGGGACGAGCTGCCGCAGGGCCGGTTCCTGGACCGGGAACGCAGTTGGCTCGCGTTCAACGAACGTGTTCTGGAACTGGCGGAGGACCCCTCGACCCCCCTCCTCGAACGGGCTAATTTCCTCGCCATCTTCGCCTCGAACCTGGACGAGTTCTTCATGGTCCGGGTGGCGGGCCTGAAACGCCGGATCGCGACCGGTGTCGCCACCCGTTCCGCCTCCGGACTCCAGCCCCGCGAGGTCCTCGACCTGATCTGGACCCGCTCGCGCGAACTCATGGCCCGGCACGCCGCCTGCTACCAGCAGGACGTCGCCCCCGCCCTGTCCGACGAGGGCATCCAGCTGATCCGCTGGCCCGAGCTGACCGAGAAGGAGCAGGCCCGCCTGTTCACCTTCTTCCGCCAGCGCGTCTTCCCCGTACTGACCCCGCTGGCCGTCGACCCGGCGCACCCCTTCCCTTACATCTCCGGCCTCTCGCTCAACCTCGCCGTCGTCGTGCGCAACCCGGTCAGCGGCCACCGCCACTTCGCCCGGGTCAAGGTCCCGCCGCTGCTGACCCGCTTCCTGGAGGCCTCCCCGCAGCGCTACGTCCCCATCGAGGACATCATCGCCGCCCACCTGGAGGAGCTCTTCCCGGGCATGGAGGTCCTCGCGCACCACATGTTCCGGGTCACCAGGAACGAGGACCTGGAGGTCGAGGAGGACGACGCCGAGAATCTCCTCCAGGCCCTGGAGAAGGAGCTGATGCGGCGCCGCTTCGGGCCGCCGGTCCGCCTGGAGGTCGAGGAGTCCATCGACCCGTACGTGCTGGACCTGCTGGTCCGCGAGCTGAAGGTGTCCGACGCCGAGGTCTACCCGCTGCCCGGACCGCTCGATCTCACCGGGCTGTTCGGCATAGCGTCGCTGGACCGGCCGGAGCTGAAGTTCCCCAAGTTCATCGCCGGCACCCACCGCGACCTCGCCGAGGTCGAGTCCGCCTCCGCGCCCGACATCTTCGCCGCCCTGCGCGAACGCGACGTGCTGCTGCACCACCCCTACGACTCCTTCTCCACCTCCGTCCAGGCCTTCCTGGAACAGGCTGCGGGCGACCCGGACGTCCTCGCCATCAAGCAGACCCTGTACCGGACCTCGGGCGACTCCCCGATAGTGGACGCCCTCATCGACGCCGCCGAGTCCGGCAAGCAGGTCCTCGTACTCGTCGAGATCAAGGCCCGCTTCGACGAACAGGCCAACATCAAGTGGGCGCGCAAGCTGGAGGAGGCGGGCTGCCACGTCGTCTACGGGCTCGTCGGCCTGAAGACGCACTGCAAGCTCTCGCTCGTCGTCCGCCAGGAGAGCGACACCCTGCGCCGCTACTCGCACGTCGGCACCGGCAACTACCACCCCAAGACGGCCCGGCTGTACGAGGACCTCGGCCTGCTCACCGCCGACCCGCAGGTCGGCGCGGACCTCTCCGACCTCTTCAACCGGCTCTCCGGCTACTCGCGCCGCGAGACCTACCGCCGTCTGCTGGTCGCCCCGAAGTCGCTGCGGGACGGTCTGATCGCCCGGATAAACAAGGAGATCGCGCACCAGCGGGCCGGCCGCACCGCCTACGTGCGCATCAAGGTCAACTCGATGGTCGACGAAGCGATCATCGACGCCTGCTACCGGGCCGCGCAGGCGGGTGTCCCGGTCGACATCTGGGTGCGCGGCATCTGCGCGATCCGCCCCGGCGTCACCGGCCTCTCCGAGAACATCCGGGTCCGCTCCGTACTCGGCCGCTTCCTCGAACACTCCCGGGTGTTCTCGTTCGGCAACGGCGGCGAGCCAGAGGTCTGGTTCGGCAGCGCTGACATGATGCACCGCAACCTCGACCGCCGCATCGAGGCCCTGGTCAGGGTCACCGACCCCGCCCACCGGGCCGCGCTCAGCCGCCTCCTGGAGACGGGCATGGCCGACACCACCTCCTCCTGGCACCTGGGCCCCGACGGGAACTGGACCCGGCACGCCACGGACGCGGAGGGCCGGCCGCTGCGGCACGTACAGGAAATGCTCATTGACGCGCGGAGGCGCCGGCGTGCGACGCCCTGACCACCAGACCCAGACGGACGTGACCGCGGGGGCGGTGCTCGCACCGTACCTCCGGGCACAGGCGGCGGACTTCCTGCGGAGCCTGCGCCTGCACCGCGAGAACAGTGCCCCCACGGACGCCGGTCCGCAGGCCGCCGAACAGGCCGCCGGAGCACTCCGGCGCTCGTCCCGCCGGATCAGCGGCACCCTGCACACCTTCCGGAGCGCGCTCGACCCGCTCTGGGCCGAACAACTGCGCACCGAACTGGCCTGGCTTTCCGGCACGCTCGCCCGCGAGCACGCCTACGCGGACCGGCTGATCCGGCTCCTGGACGCGCTGCACGGGCTCTCGGGGACACCGCTGCCCGCGGCCCGCTCCTCTTCCGGTGACAGCGCCGCCAAGGACCGCGCCGGTCTCGGCGTCGGCGCGGCGCGCGCCGGCGCACTGCTGGAACGCCAGCTGACCCTCGCCCGGACCCGCGCCCACTCCGCGGCGCTCCAGGCGCTCGGCTCCTCCCGCTTCCACGCGGTGGCCGACGCGGTCGCGCTGCTCGCCTCAGAGGTCCCGCTCGCCCCGGTGGCCACCGAACCCGCCGCCGAACTGCTGGGCGAGCCCGCGGACCGGGCCGAACAGCGGCTGCTCGGCGCGGTGGCGGCCCTCTCCGCTGACGGGACGGCCGAGCCGTACAACGAGGCGCAGGACGCGCCCTGGCACCAGACCCGGCTGCTGCTGCGGCTGCACCGGTACGCCCACGAGGTGGTGCGCGGCGCCCCCGACCCGGTCCTGGCCGGCCCGGTTCACGCGCTCGACCTGCACCGGGACGCGTCGGAGGCCGCCGCCGCCGCGGCGTCCGCGGCCCGCACACCGCGGATCGCACCGGCGACCGCGTACGCCCTGGGGGTGCTCCACGCCGACCAGCGCCACGAGGTGGGGGCGGCGCGCGCGGTGTTCCGGGAGACCTGGCCGTACGCGGCGGCCGTGACCGCGCGATGAGCACCACGGTGCGGGCGGCGGGGTGCGTGCTCTGGCGCCGCCCGCCGCACGGCGCGCCCGGCGCGGGCGGCGCCGCCGGCGTGGAGATCTGCCTGGTGCACCGGCCGCGTTACGACGACTGGTCGTTCCCCAAGGGCAAGCTGAAACGCGGCGAGTCCCCGCGGGACGCGGCTCTGCGCGAGGTCCTGGAGGAGACGGGCCACCACTGCGTGCCGGGCGCCGTGCTCCCCATGGTCCGGTACCTGGCGAACGGACGCCCGAAGGAGGTCACGTACTGGTCCGCCGAGGCCACGGCGGGCGCCTTCGTCCCGAACCGCGAGGTGGACGAGGTGGTGTGGCTCCCGCCGGAGGCCGCCCGCGCCCGCCTGACCCACCCGCGCGACCGCGCCCTGCTGGACACGGCCCGCCCGGCGCTGCCGCAGCCGTAGCCCCTCCCGGCCCGCTCCGGTCCGGCCGGCGTTCCGATGCCGCGACCCCCGTCCGGTCCCGGGCCGGGAAAACCGCTGCCCGGAACCCGATCCGCGCCCCGGAACCAGGCCGCCCGACACGGTTCACCTTCCGTTCACTCACCCCCGCAAACCGCTTCACCTCTTCTGCCTAATTTCGGCAGTACACGGTGCGCGGCGAACCACCGCACCACCCAAAAAAACTTCCCGCACCGCGCAGAACATCCGTACCACCCATCACCTCGCACGCCGTCGTAGAACGAAAACAACCTCGGCGGCTCCTGGAAGGAACACCCGAAAGTGAAGCTTCAGCGCAAGAACCGGCTTCGTGCCACCGCGCTCGGTGCCCTCGCCGTCTCCGGCGCCCTGGTCCTCACGGCGTGCGGTTCGGACAACAACAGCGGCGGCGACACCGGCGGGAGCGGCGGCAAGACCAAGGCCGCCTCGAACGTCAAGTGCGACGGCGCCAAGGGCCAGCTGCGCGCCTCCGGCTCCAGCGCCCAGAAGAACGCCATGGACCTGTGGGTCAAGGACTACATGGCCGCCTGTTCCGGCGTGGAGATCAACTACAACTCCTCCTCGTCCGGCGAGGGCATCGTCGCCTTCAACCAGGGCACCGTCGGCTTCGCCGGCTCCGACTCGGCGCTGAAGCCCGAAGAGGTCGCCGACTCGAAGAAGATCTGCAAGACCGGCCAGGGCATCAACCTCCCGATGGTCGGCGGCCCGATCGCGGTCGGCTTCCACCTCGACGGCGTCGACAGCCTGACGCTGGACGCCCCGACGCTCGCCAAGATCTTCGACACCAAGATCAAGAAGTGGAACGACGAGGCGATCACCAAGCTCAACCCCGGCGCCAAGCTCCCGGACAAGCCGATCCAGCCCTTCCACCGCTCCGAGGACTCCGGCACCACCCAGAACCTGGGCAAGTACCTCGCCGCCACCGCCCCGAGCGACTGGAAGTACGAGGCCGAGAAGAAGTGGCCGGCCCCCGGTGGCCAGGCCGCGTCCGGCTCCTCCGGCGTCGCCTCCCAGGTGAAGGCGGTCGACGGTTCGATCGGCTACTTCGAGCTCTCCTACGCCTCGTCGCAGAAGATCACCACCGTCGACATCAACACCGGCGGCGCAGCCCCGGTCAAGGCCTCCTCGGAGAACGCCTCCAAGGCCATCGCCGCCGCCAAGGTCAAGGGCACCGGCAAGGACCTGGCGCTCGACCTCGACTACACCACCAAGGCCGAGGGCGCCTACCCGCTGGTCCTGGTGACGTACGAGGTCGTCTGCGACACCGGCAACAAGGCCGACACCCTCGGCACCGTGAAGTCCTTCCTGGGCTACACCGCCTCCACCGAGGGCCAGCAGCTCCTCACCGAGGCCGGCTACGCCCCGATCCCCGAGGCGATCAACACCAAGGTCCGCGAGACGGTCGCCTCCCTCTCGTAACCGAACCGCACCACAGGCACCACCGCGGTAACGCACGCAGACGCAACAGGCGGGCCGGTCCGGTACACCCCTCCGGACCGGCCGGCCCCCACCACCCCCATCCGGTGCACCGCCGCCAGGGGAGCCCTCCGCTCCCCCACACAGACCGGAAAGACCATGGCTTCCACCACACAGACAGAGACACCACCGGCCCGGCCGGGCGGGCGCACCCGCCCCAGGCCGACCGGTCGCCTCGGCGACAAGATATTTCTGGGCCTGTCCCAGGGCTCCGGCATCCTGCTGCTCGTGCTCATGGCGTCGATCGCCGTGTTCCTCAGCTACCGCGCCGGCATCGCCCTCTCGAAGGACGAAGGCAACTTCTTCACCACCTTCGACTGGAACCCGGCGGGCAGCCCCCCTGTCTTCGGCATCGCGGTCCTGCTCTTCGGGACCGTCGTCAGCTCGATCATCGCGATGGTCATCGCGGTTCCGATCGCTGTCGGCATCGCCCTCTTCATCTCGCACTACGCACCGCGCCGACTGGCCGCCCCGATCGCGTACGTCGTCGATCTCCTCGCCGCGGTGCCCAGCATCGTCTACGGCATCTGGGGCGCGCTCGTCCTCGTGCCGTACCTCGAAGGCCTCAACCTCTGGCTCGACCAGTTCTTCGGCTGGACGTACATCTTCGAGAAGACCGAGGTCGGCGTCGCCCGCTCCCTCTTCACCGTCGGCATCCTGCTCGCGATCATGATCCTGCCGATCGTGACCAGCGTCAGCCGCGAGGTCTTCCTCCAGGTCCCGAAGATGAACGAGGAAGCCGCGCTCGCGCTCGGCGCCACCCGCTGGGAGGTCATCCGCCTCTCGGTGCTGCCGTTCGGGCGCTCCGGTGTGATCTCCGCCTCGATGCTCGGCCTGGGACGCGCGCTCGGCGAGACGATGGCCGTCGCCACGGTCCTGTCGCCGAGCTTCCTCATCTCGCTGCACGTGCTCAACCCGGGCGGCGGGACGTTCGCCCAGAACATCGCCGCGAAGTTCGGCGAGGCCGACGCGTTCGGGCGTGACGCCCTGATCGCCTCCGGCCTGGTCCTCTTCGTCCTCACCCTGCTGGTCAACGGCGCCGCGCGGCTCATCATCGCCCGCCGCAAGGAGTACTCGGGGGCCAACGCATGAGCCACTCATCCACCAGCGTCCAGGACCGCCGGGCCCCGATACCGCCCGCACCGGGCAACAGCCTCAGCAGCCGGACGCTCCCCCGCCTGGCCCCGCTCGGCTTCGCCGCCCTGTCGATCGCCCTCGGCGTCGGCACCGGTGCGGCCGCCGGCTGGCACAGCCGGGTCCAGTGGGGCCTGGTCTCCGCCCTGCTCTTCCTGGTGATCTCGTACGTCGCGACCAGCGTCGTGGAGAACCGCCGGCAGGCCAAGGACCGCCTCGCCACCAGCCTGGTGTGGGTGTGCTTCCTGATCGCGATCGTCCCGCTGGCCTCGCTCCTGTGGACGACCGTCAGCCGCGGCTCGGGCCGCCTGGACCTCTACTTCCTGACGCACTCGATGGCCGGTGTCCTGGGGTCCGAGGACAGCGGCGGTGTCTACCACGCGCTGATCGGCACGCTGGAACAGGTCGGCATCGCCACGGTGATCTCCGCCCCGCTCGGCCTGCTCACCGCGGTCTACCTGGTGGAGTACGGCAAGGGCTCGCTCGCCAAGGCCGTCACCTTCTTCGTCGACGTGATGACCGGCATCCCGTCCATCGTGGCCGGCCTGTTCATCCTCTCGATCATGCTGATCGCGGGTCTCGAACCCTCCGGCCTGATGGGCGCGCTGGCCCTGACGATCCTGATGATCCCGGTCGTGGTCCGCTCCACCGAGGAGATGCTGAAGCTCGTACCGAACGAGCTCCGCGAGGCCTCCCTCGCCCTCGGCATCCCGAAGTGGCGGACCATCCTGAAGGTGGTCCTGCCGACCGCGATCGGCGGCATCGCCACCGGCGTCATGCTCGCCATCGCGCGCATCGCCGGAGAGACCGCACCGATCATCCTGCTGGTCTTCGGCAGTCAGCTGATCAACCCGAACCCCTTCGAAGGCGCCCAGTCCTCACTGCCGTTCTACATCTACGAGCAGTACAAGATCGGCGAGACCGCGTCCTACGACCGCGCCTGGGCCGCCGCCCTGGTCCTGATCGCCTTCGTCATGATCCTCAATCTGGTGGCCCGCGGCATCGCCCGCTGGAAGGCCCCACAGCACTGAATATGCGGCTCCGCCGCGTGGCCGGCCGCTGAGGCGGCCAAGAGAAAGCAGTGATTCAGATGGCCAAGCGCATAGACATCAGCGGCCTGTCGGCCTACTACGGCGCCCACAAGGCGATCGACGACATCTCCATGACCGTGGAACCCCGCTCCGTGACCGCCTTCATCGGCCCGTCCGGCTGCGGCAAGTCCACCTTCCTGCGCACCCTGAACCGGATGCACGAGGTCACCCCCGGCGGCCGCGTCGAGGGCAAGGTGCTGCTGGACGACGAGGACCTGTACGGCTCCGGCGTCGACCCGGTCACCGTGCGCCGCACGGTCGGCATGGTCTTCCAGCGCCCGAACCCGTTCCCGACCATGTCGATCTTCGACAACGTCGCGGCCGGCCTGCGGCTGAACGGCAACTACCGCAAGAGCGCCCTGAACGACATCGTGGAGAAGTCGCTGCGCGGCGCGAACCTCTGGAACGAGGTCAAGGACCGGCTGAACAAGCCCGGCTCCGGCCTCTCCGGCGGCCAGCAGCAGCGGCTGTGCATCGCCCGCGCCATCGCGGTCGAGCCGGACGTGCTGCTGATGGACGAGCCGTGCTCCGCCCTCGACCCGATCTCCACCCTCGCCATCGAGGACCTGATCGGCGAGCTGAAGGAACGCTTCACGATCGTCATCGTGACGCACAACATGCAGCAGGCGGCCCGCGTCTCCGACCGCACGGCGTTCTTCAACCTCGCGGCGGTCGGCATGCCCGGCAAGCTCGTGGAGATAGACGAGACGGAACGCATCTTCTCCAACCCGTCGGTCCAGGCCACGGAGGACTACATCTCCGGCCGCTTCGGCTGAGCCGGAACCCCTCCCCCAGACGGCCTTGAGGTGCTGCATGGCGGTGCCACCGCAAGGCGAAGGGTCCGCCCCGCTCTCCACAAGAGAGCGGGGCGGACCCACATCAAGCCCCTGGTGACCGGGCCGGCGTCAGCCGAACAGCAGCACGACGATCCCGTAGCTCGCAGCGGCGACCAGCGCCGCTGCCGGCATGGTGATGAACCACCCCAGGATGATGTTCTTCGCGACACCCCACCGCACCGCGTTCACCCGCTTCGTGGCGCCCACACCCATGATCGCCGAGGTGATGACGTGCGTCGTCGAGATCGGCGCGTGGAACAGGAACGCCGAGCCGAACATGATCGACGCCCCCGTCGTCTCCGCGGCGAAACCCTGCGGCGGGTCCAGCTCGATGATCTTGCGGCCGAGCGTCCGCATGATGCGCCAGCCACCCGCGTACGTACCCAGCGACAGCATCAGCGCGCAGACGAGCTTCACCCAGACCGGGATCGGGTCGCTGTACGTCTCGTGGCCGGAGATGACCAGGGCCATCACCACGATGCCCATCGTCTTCTGCGCGTCCTGGAGACCGTGACCGAGCGCCATGCCCGCGGCCGAGACCGTCTGCGCGATCCGGAAACCGCGCTTGGCCTTGTGCGGGTTGGACTTCCGGAACATCCACATGATGGCGACCATCACCAGATAGCCCACCACCAGGCCGATCACCGGCGAGATGAACATCGGGATGACGACCTTGTCGAGCACCCCGCTCCAGTGCACCAGCGTCCCGCCCGCGAGCGCGGCACCGACCATGCCGCCGAACAGGGCATGGGAGGACGACGACGGCAGGCCGAAGTACCAGGTGACCAGGTTCCAGATGATCGCGCCGACCAGCGCGGCGAAGAGGATGCCCATCCCCTTGTCGCCCACGGGAGTCGCGATCAGGCCCTCGCTGACGGTCTTGGCGACCCCGCTGCCGAGGAACGCGCCGGCGAGGTTCATCACCGCCGCCATGGCCAGTGCCGCACGCGGGGTGAGCGCCCGGGTGGAGACCGACGTGGCGATGGCGTTCGCCGAGTCGTGGAAGCCGTTCGTATACGTGAAACCGAGCGCGACGCCGATGGTCACGATCAGTACAAAGGTGTCCACGTGGTTCAGGACTCCTTGACCGCGATGGTCTCCACCGTGTTGGCGACGTGCTCGAACGCGTCGGCAGCCTCTTCCAGCACATCCACGATCTGCTTCAGCTTCAGCACCTCCATGGCGTCGTACTTGCCGTTGAAGAGCTGGGCGAGCAGCTTGCGGTGGATCTGGTCGGCCTGGTTCTCCAGGCGGTTGACCTCGATCCAGTACTCGGTGAGGTTGTCCATGGTCCGCAGGTTCGGCATGGCCGCGGCGGTCAGTTCCGCCGCCCGTGCCAGAACCTCGACCTGCTGCTCGACACCCTTGGGGAGCTCATCGACCTGGTACAGCACGACGAGGTCGACTGCCTCCTCCATGAAGTCCATGATGTCGTCGAGCGACGACGCGAGATTGTAAATGTCCTCGCGGTCGAACGGCGTAATGAAGGAGGAGTTCAGCTGGTGGAAGATCGCGTGGGTGGCATCGTCCCCCGCGTGCTCCGCTGCCCGCATACGCTCCGCGATCTCGACTCGGGAGGCAGAATCCGCCCCGAGCAGTTCCATCAGGAGTTTCGAGCCCGTGACGATGTTGTCCGCAGACGCGGAGAACATGTCGTAGAAGCTCGTCTCCCTGGGGGTCAGACGAAAGCGCACGTGGGGTCCTCGGGGTGCTTTGGATTCGGTCAGGCTGATGCTAGGCGCATCATCCGGCCACGGCTAACCGGCATTCTTCAGTGTCGCGCATCAGGCACAGTGATCAGCACGGGGCCCCGGTCACGTTTCAGCTGAATTCGTTAGGATATACCCACCAGGGGTATATAAACGGCAGGGTAAAGGGAAAACGGGAGGCAGTAATGAGCACCACCGAGGCCACCGGGGCGGCCCAGTCGCCGGACGCTGCGGTCGTCACGACCCCGGCGGACGCCACGGCTCCCGCGGACGCGATCGTCACCGATCACGACCGGGGCATACACGGATACCACCACCAGAAGGCGGAGCACCTCAAGCGCCTGCGGCGCATCGAGGGCCAGATCCGCGGCCTGCAGCGCATGGTCGACGAGGACGTCTACTGCATCGACATACTCACCCAGGTGTCGGCGTCCACCAAGGCGCTCCAGTCCTTCGCACTCCAGTTGCTGGAGGAGCACCTGCGCCACTGCGTGGCCGATGCGGCGGTCAAGGGCGGCGAGGAGATCGACGCGAAGGTCGAGGAGGCCACGAAGGCCATCGCCCGGCTGCTGCGTACCTGAGAGCCGCCGCGTACCCGGGACACGGGCACGCGCTGCCGCGGCGCCGGGCCTGTCGCGCCCGTCACCCCGCCCCCGTCACCCCCGGTGCTCTCCCTGCCGGGGGACGGTGGTGCGTTCGGTGATCACCTTGACGTCGAGCACCTCGTCGATGCGGTCCGCGCTGAGGCGTTCCCCGATCGCCGCCGACGCCGCGATCATCAGCTCCCCGCACAGCTCGATCTCGGCGAGTGCCACATGGTCCGATACGGTCCGTGCGCTGAGCGTCACCACGTCACTCACCTCTCACTGCCGTCGCCGACTTCCTAGGGTAGGGAGCGCACCACACGCCGCGCATGGCACGGACGGACCATTTCGCCTCGGCCAGATGCCTAGGACCAGCCACTCGTACCACCTCGGGCTCGCGGGGACCGGGGGCGACCGGGGCGGTCACGGCTGCCGCCCCCGCTCGATCTCACCGGTCTCGATCGCACCGGTGTAGATGTCGCGCTCGGCCGGGATCGGTGCGGAGACCGCCACCCCGAACCCGTACAGCAGCGTCGTCGACACCACCTCCACCGCGGGCCCCTCGTTGGCGAAGGTGAACCGGTGGCGCACCTTGCGCAGCCGCCCCTGCTCGTCCAGATAGGCGTCGAACGGCACCGTGTGGGTGCGGAACCCCTCGGCCGCCGCCGTCAGCGCACCCCGCGAGGGGGCCGAGGCCTGCCGCGCGGCCCGCGCGATGTCCGTGGTGCCCCGGTAGTGCCGCACCGTCACCCCGGCCAGATCGGTCTCGCCCACGTACGTCACCGCACGCGTCCCGCGCAGCAGCTCCGCCGCCGCCATCGGATCGGTCGCCCCACCGGTCACCAGGTTGCCGTCCGCCAGTGCCTCCGTGTCGATCCTGACCCACTTGTCCTTCGGCACCCCGGCGCCGCGGTTCATCATGTAGAGCGCGCCGGGGGCCAGCAGTTCCGTGATGGGCAGGTGCTCCTCCTCACCCGCGGCGTCCTGCGGCAGTACGACCCTGAGCCGGCCGGACCGGGTACGGAAGTCGTACGTCCCCTTGCCCCTGATCGTCACCCGGGTGCCGCCCGCCGCCGTCTCCATCGACGTACTCACCTTGGCGGTTCCGGCCCCGGACCGGTTCTCCGCGCCCGGGTTCCCCGTGGGCGACGCGCTGCCGGGCCCCGTCCCGCTGAGCACCACCGCCGCCCGGCGCACCGCCTCGACGGCCCCGGCACCGGCCCGGTCGTCGGCCGCGGCCCGGCCCCCGCCACCGCCCGAGCAACCGGCGGCCGCCGCCATCACGCCCATCGCGGCGAGGGCACACACAGCGCGCGCCCCGCCTCCGGATCTGTGCTGCCGCACCACCATCGCCTGCCAACCCCCAACGCCGTACCGCTTGCCCGAGCCCCCCACCCGTTCCGGATAACGACGGCCCCTGTCCCCCGTAACGCCGCTCTCCCACCCCTCACCGCCGGACGGCCCCGCCCAGTACCGTGGACGCGTGTATGACCAACACACCGCCGAGGTTCCGCCGGCCGTCCCACCGGCCCGGTCCGCCCACGAACCCACCACCGTCGAACGCGGCTCGTTCTGCACCGCCCGGTGCGGCTGCGGCTGGTCCGGACCGGCCCGCAGATCCCGCGACCGGGCCCGCGCCGACGCCGACGCGCACCGCGCGGCCCCCTGACCGGACCGCCCCCATGCCCCACGAGGACCCGTCCCCCACCCCGGAGGTCCGATGACCCTGCCGAACCGACGCACCGTCCTGACCGCGGGCGCCGCAGCCGTACTCACCGGAACCACTGCCACCGCCTGCGACGACACCGGATCCAGCACCCCCACCGGCGGCTCGACCCCGGCCAGGCCGTCCGCCACACCGACGGCCACCGGCACGTCCGCGGCCCCGTCGACGACCGCGCCCTCCGGCCCGGCCGACTGGTCCGCGCTGGCCAAGAGCCTCGACGGATCCCTCGTACGCCCAGGCGACGCGGCCTACCGGACCGCCCGTCAGCTCTACAACACCCGGTACGACAACCAGAAGCCGGCCGCCGTCGCCTACGTCAGGCACGAGGCCGACATCCGCGAGTGCCTGGCCTTCGCCCGGCGCAGCTCCACACCCGTCGCCATCCGCAGCGGCGGCCACTCCTACGGCGGCTGGTCGAGCGGCAACGGCAGGCTCGTCGTTGACGTCTCGTCACTCTCCCGCGTCGACGGGAACGGCACGATCGGCGCGGGAGCCCGCCTCCTCGACGTCTACCAGGGCCTCGCCGCGCACGGCGTGACCATCCCCGGCGGCTCCTGCCCCACGGTCGCCATCTCCGGCCTCACCCTCGGCGGCGGCCACGGCGTCGCAGCCCGCGCCTACGGCCTGACCTGCGACAGCCTCACCGCCGCGACGATCGTCACCGCCGACGGCAAGACCCTCACCGCCGACGCCACCCACCACGCGGACCTCTTCTGGGCACTGCGCGGCGCCGGCAACGGCAACTTCGGCGTCGTCACCGAACTCCGCTTCCGCACCCGCCCCGCCCCGCAGACCGTCACCGCGTACATGTCCTGGCCCTGGTCGCGGGCCCGCTCCGTCGTCACCGCCTGGCAGCAGTGGGGCCCGGACCAGCCGGACGAGATCTGGTCCTCCGCCCACCTCGCGGCGGGCCCCGGCGGCGGCAACCCGACGGTGTCCGTCGCGGCGTTCAGCCTCGGCACGTACGGCGACCTGCAGAACGCCGTCGACCGCCTCGCCGACCGGATCGGCGCCCCCGCCTCCTCCGTCTCCCTGCGCCGCCGCAGCTACCAGGAGGCGATGCTCGTGTACGCCGGCTGCTCGGGCATCACCGACGCCCAGTGCCACCTGCCGGGCACCACACCCGGCCGCACCTCGCGGGGCACCCTCCAGCGCGAGACGTACGCGGCCGCCTCCGACTTCTTCGACCACTCGCTGTCCCCGGCCGGCGTCCAGGCCCTCCTGGACCGGACGGAGGCCTTCACCCGGCTCGACGCGGACCAGGGCGGCGGGGGTTCGATCGCGCTCACCGCGCTGGGCGGGGCCATCAACCGGGTCGCCCCGCAGGCCACGGCGTTCGTCCACCGGCGCTCGCGGATGCTCGCCCAGTACATCGGCGCCTGGCGCCCCGGCACCTCGGGCGGCGCACAACAGAAGTGGCTGAAAGACACCCATTCCGCGCTACGCCGTCACGCCTCCGGAGCGGCGTACCAGAACTACGTGGACCCGGCGCTGACGAACTGGCGGAACGCCTACTACGGCACGGCGGCCGCCCGTCTCGGCGACGTGAAGAAGGCGTACGACCCGGACGGCCTCTTCACGTTCCCGCAGTCGCTCTGAGTACGGGGCGGCCAACCCGAACAGCCGCCGCTTCTCCCGGCACCGGACCGCTTTCGCGGTGAACTGGTGGGGGGGGGAAGCGGCGGCTGAGGAACACCGCCGGCGGCCAAGCAGCCCAGCGGCCCAGCGGCTTCGGGCAGCTGAGCCGTCGGGGGGCTGAGCCATCAGGGGGCTGAGCCATCAGGGGGCTGAGCCATCAGGGGGCTGAGCCGTCAAGCACCTGAGCCATCAGGGGGCTGAGCCGTCAAGCACCTGAGCCATCAGGGGGCTGAGCCGTCAGGCACCTGCGTCGTCGTCAAGCGTCCGCGCCCTTACGCCGCGAGACCTTTCTCGCCGTCACCGCTGCCGCCCGATCCGGGCCGCGGCTCGGGAATCCCGAGGGCCTCGCCCCCGCTTCCCGCCCCTGCCGTCGACAGCGGCCGGCGTGACCGTACGAGCCGGCCCAGCCGGGGAGACCGCGAGACGGCGCCCACCAGGGGCGTGAGCAGCATCATCGCGAGCGGCGCGAGAAGCAGCGCGGCAGCCGTGCCGAGGGCGAAACCGCCGATGACGTCGGTCGGGTAGTGAACGCCCATGTAGATCCGGCAGAACCCCTCCAGCAGCGCGAGCCCGATCGCCGCGATACCGAACTTGCGGTTCGCCACGAAGAGTCCGACGCCGAGGGCCATCGCCATCGTGGCGTGGTCGCTCACGAAGGAGAAGTCGTTCTTCCCGTCCACCAGGACGTCAAGCCCCTGGTGGTCCTTGAACGGCCGCGGCCGTTCAACGAATCCGCGGATCGGGATGTTGATGAGCAGTGCGATCCCCGCGGCGAGCGGCGCCCAGACGATGCCGGAGACAGCCGTCACCGAATCCTCGAGGGTGCCGCGCCTGCGGACACTCCACCAGCACCACAGGACCACCAGGACCATGCCGAGCATGATCCCGTACTCGCCGATGAACTCCATGACCCGGTCGAACCAGGTGGGAGCGGACTTGGCGAGCCCGTTGATGTCGTAGAGCAGGCTGACGTCGGGGTTCGACCCATCCAGTGCGAGTCCAGCCATCTGCCGCGGCCCCTTGCCTTGTCTGCTGTTGGTACTGCGGCACACACCCATGTGCACCGCTTTGACGAACCCCCGTGTTCGCTTCGATCACGTACGTGGGACGACGCTCGGTCAGTGGCTGCGGCCCCGGTCCAACCAGAGAACGACGCGTTCCGTGCGTACGTTCCACTCTCCACCGAATGATCACCATGACGTTATCGAAGAGTGACTCATCGTCGCAGCTCAGGGCCCAGGCTTCACAGAGAGTTCCGGCCACCGACGTCCATCGGTCAGGCCGCCGGCTGCGTGGTCGGAAGAGCTGCGGCACCGTCCTTGGTGACGCGTGTCGCACCGAAGTAGTCGGGCGAGTCGATCTTGTCGAACCTGATGACGGCACCAGTGTACGGAGCGTTGATCATGTATCCGCCGCCGACGTACAGGCCGACGTGGTGAATGGCCCGTGAGTTGTTCAGGTCGTCGGAGAAGAACACCAGGTCGCCGGGGAGCAGCTCGTCGCGCGAGGGGTGCGGCCCGGCGTTGTACTGGTCGTTCGCCACCCGCGGCAGCTCGATGTCCACCGTCCGGTACGCGGCCTGCGTCAGCCCCGAACAGTCGAACCGCCCGCCCTGCTCAGCCGTGCCGTTGCCGCCCCACAGGTACTTCGTGCCGAGCTTCTTCTGCGCGAAGTAGATCGCGCCCGCGGCCTGCTGCGAGGGCTGCACCCGGCCCACGGGCTTGGCGAAGCTCTTCTCCAGGGAGCGGATGATCTTGACGTAGTTCTCCGTCTCCGCGATGCGCGGGACCCCGCCCGACTTGATCACCCGGTACGCGCCGGCGTTGTAGGCGGCCAGCATGTTGTCCGTCGCGTCCCCCGGCACCTTCTTCACGTACCCGGCCAGTTCACAGTCGTACGACGCGGCGGAGGGAATCGCGTCGGCGGGATCCCAGACGTCCCGGGTGCCGTCGTTGTTCCCGTCGATCCCGTGCCCGGCCCAGGTCCCGGGGATGAACTGCGCGATGCCCTGCGCGGCGGCCGGACTCTCGGCGCCCGGGTCCCAGCCGCTCTCCTGGTACAGCTGGGCGGCCAGGAGGGCGGGGTTGATGGCCGGACAGAGGTTGCCCCACTTCTCCACCAGCGGCTGGTACTTGGCCGGCACGGCCCCCTTGGCCAGCCCAACAGCCCCACCGCCGCCGCCCCCGAGGCCGGCCGCGGCGGAGTACGTACCGACGACGAGCAACGCCACGAAGCACATGGCGGCCCCGACACCGATCCCACCCACCATCCAGAATTTCCGCACCCCTCAACCATCCCCCATCGGGGACGGGTTCATGGGCGTTTTCGACGGTGTGTACGAGTCATCGGGGTCACTGATGGCCCATCAGGACGCTCCGGCGGACCAGAAGTCCGAGTGGACGTTGGGGCGAGGGATGACCTCAGCATCCGCGTAGCTCGGCCCGTTCGGCTCAGTCGTGGGCTCAGCAACCTCCGATTCTCGGACACACGGGCTGTCGACCTCGAAAAAGATCTGCCCCTTGCCCCCAACGATCAAGCTAACCCCGAAACCATCCCTCGTTTGCGCAAAAATTGCTGGCACATCAACATCATTATTGACGGCCTTGATCCTGTAGTCACTCTTCCTCCAGAACCGATCAACCAGACCCAAGAAGCTTCCGCGACGCTCAGTAGAGATAGTGGTCATGATCACCCTTCTGCGGGTCACATCACAACTCCCCGTGGTGGTCGGACCATGCATCCACTGGACTTCTGGACGAACCTCTTTCAGGACGTCATCAAGCAGCCCGTCAGCGCGCTCGGCTGCTTCTTGCATATCCATGCTGCCCCCCTCGTCGCCATTCTTTCGAACATCACTCACACAAGAAGAGATCAACGCACACGAAGCCAGCACCATAACCAAACCGACGGCACCACGCATCACCGATACTCCTCGGTCTTCAACTTGTCCGGCCGCCCTGCTGCCACAAGGGCAATATTGTTCGCGGACACCGCATCTCTATTTGGATCGAAATAGCGAGAGTGCGCATCAATTGAAAGACCTTCGGCACTTACCAACTTGGGCCCGTCGTCCACTTGGAAACGTCGAGCACCGAAAGCCCTACTTGCCGGGTCTCTACCGAACCAAAGATCATCATCTCCCTGATCCGCTACCTCTCCGAGAAGATGCGCGCCAACAGGGCCAGCGGCAGCCCAGCCAACGGCACCGAGGGCGACCTGCTTCTTCGATGGAAGTTTGGTCACGATGTCATTCTCTGCCGCACCGACGAATACATGATCCTTGCCCACTCCAAGGTCCTCAGCGCGGTCAACGCCCACCCCCGGGCTTCCAACCAGAACAATGTCATCCACTCCTGGAATACCTCCCTCATACTGTGTCGCCGCGCCAACTGTTCGCGAACCGTAAGAGTGACCAATCGCCGTCACGTGAGGATCCTGGTTCTCATTCGTGACAGAAACACCAGCCATGAAGCGATCGAAAGCGGCGCCGCCTCTTTCGGCCCGCTCGTCGCCCATTACATCGAGACTATTAATCCCATCTGGTGACTGCGGCGCGTCGTAACCAAGCCACACAATTGCCGCACTCGATGGATCGTAATACCGTGCACCGATCGCCGTATCACGCGCCCGCTTCAGATCACTATCTGCAAACTCCTTGTCGAGGGAAGTGTTCAAACCTGGAACGTACGCAGCAATATTCCTAGACGCGTCTGGATTTCCGAACGAAACAATCGCGCGACCATTCCCCTCATCTCCGATGCCAAGCAAGTACATGGGCGGCTCTCCAGGCTTACGGCCTGCTCGTAGTTGCCGATCGATCTCCCGCAGCCCCGCCAACTGCGTCTCCGCCCCCGCATCGCCCCGCCCCTCCAGCTTGCCGATCAGCAGTTGGAGGTTGTCGCGGTTCGCCGCGTCGCGGACCAGGGCCGGGATGCCGTCCAGGTTGCCGATCTGGTCCGGGTACACCGCGAGGTACTCCTCGCGCTGTTCGTCCGTCAGGCCCGCCCACCACGCCCGGCGCGCCGCCGGACTCGCGTCGAGCGGGATGCCCGCCTTCAGGTAGCCGCGCGCCGCGTCCCGTACCGATGCGGCGTCGCGCGCCGCGTCCGTCCACGTCCGGTCCGGGACCTTCAGGCCCTCCTCGGCCTTCAGCTCTCGCAGGATTCCGGCGAACCGCCAGTCGATCTCGGCCGCCGTCCGTACGGCCTTCGTCACCCGGTCCGCGATGTCCTGCGCCTTGGCCGCGTTCGGGTTCGGGGCCACCAGCCCCGACGGCGGCAGCAGTCCCGGCGCCGCCCCCACCGACGCCGTGCCGCCCGCCAACGGCTTCCCGTCGATCAGGCCTTCTCCGGCCGCCGGGTAGGTCACCGAGCCGTCCGCGTGCACGGTGAACCTCAGCGCCTCCGCATCGTCCAACGCGTCCCGCAACACCCGTTGCTGGGCCCTCATCTCGTGGGCGAGGCTGTTCAGGGCCGTACGGACCAGGCCGCATTCCGTGTACACGTACTGCAGGTTCCGGCCCAGTTGCCGCAGCCTGCCCACCGCCGCGTCCGCGGCCGCGCCCTGCTGGGTCTCGCGCAAGCCGTTCAGCAGCTGCTTCTCGATCCGGTCACGTCCGGCGTCGGCGCGGTTGCTCGCCTTCCCCCATCCGTCGGCCGCGCCCTCCAGCTCGGCGCACTTCAGGTCCCGTAACTGGCCCCAGGTCAGCGGGGCGGCCTGCGGCGTCAACGCTCGACTCCGTGCGTGCGGCTCGCCACGGCGGTGAAGGACGACTTCACGGTCTCGTCCGTCTCGCCCTGGGTACGTGCGACGGTCCGCAGGCTCCCGGCCAGGGACCCGCACTCCCGGCGCGCGGACTCGAAGCGCCGCTCCCACGACTCCCGTACGGCCCCCAGCTCCGCAAGCGCACTCAGCCCCGCAGTGCCGGCGAGCAGGCCCTCGTGCGCCACCTCCAGCTCCGTCCTCACCGGCCCGAGGTGCACGGCCATCCCCTCCGCGCCACCGGCGGCCCGCACCCACACCCCGTCGCTGTGCCTCAGCTCGTCCCCGCCACCGCCACCGCCACCACCACCACCACCACCGGCCCCCAGGTCGCTCAGCCTCTGCCGCCCCCCGGGCTGCCCCACAACGGCCACACCGCTCACCCCGCTCCTTGATCGTGGAGCGGCACTGTGCCAAACCGGGCAGCCACGACACGCCGCACTCCCTGCGTCACGAGGCGGGCAGCCCCCCTGCTCGCCTGGCCCCCCAACGGAGCGCCACCGCCACCGGATCACCCGAACGGTGGACCGGGGCGCCTCTCCCTACGCGCCGCACGCTCCTCCGGCGCGGTGCCGTCCTCCAGAACCGGACCCCCGCACCTCGCGCCGGATCGCCGGGGCGCCGGATCGCCGGATCGCCGGGGCGGCCGCAACGGCGCCTCCTTCACCACCCGGCGCGATCAACCGCGCCCCGGCCCGCCCGGCAGGAAGAATGCGCGCCCATGAGCCATTCACAGCCCGCCCGCAACGAGTCCGCGTGGCACCGGCCGATGGTCGCCCGCTTGGCCGACGAGCAGCACCGCACCGCGACCATGCTGGAACTCTTCTTCGACCTCTGCTTCGTCAGCGCCGTGGCACAGGCGGCGACCGCGTTCGAGCACGAACTCGCCGAGGGGCGCATCGGCCACGGGGTGCTCGGCTACGCGATGGTGTTCTTCGCGATCTGGTGGGCCTGGATGAACTTCACCTGGTTCGCCTCCGCGTACGACACCGACGACGTGCCCTACCGGCTGCTCACCCTCGTACAGATCACCGGCGCGCTCGTCCTGGCCGCCGGCGCGACCGAGGCGGTTCGGCACGAGGACTTCACGGTCATCACCTGGGGCTACGTCATCATGCGGCTCGCCATGGCCGCCCAGTGGCTGCGCGCCGCCCGCGCCGATCCCGAACGGCGCCGCAGCTGCCTGCGCTACGCCGTGGGGATCCTCGTGGTGCAGGCCGGCTGGGTCGTCCGTCTCGCGTTGCCCGAAGGAAGTGGACTCGCGACCTTCGCGGTCCTCGTGCTCGCCGAGATCGCCGTCCCCGTCCTGGCCGAACGGGCGGCCGTCACCACCTGGCACCCGCATCACATCGCGGAGCGGTACGGCCTGTTCACGCTGATCGTGCTCGGCGAGTCGATCACCGCCGCCACCGGTGCCGTACGCGCCTCCCTCGACACCCACGCGGCTCTCGGTGACCTCGCGGCGCTCGTCGTCGGGGGAATCCTGACCGTCTTCGCCCTGTGGTGGCTGTACTTCGCGCAGAGCGCGCCCCGGCGGCTCACCACCCTCCGCGTCGCGCTCCTCTGGGGCTACGGGCACTACTTCGTCTTCGCCTCCGCGGCCGCCGTCGGCGCCGGCCTCGCGCTCAACGTGGCGCACACCGCGGGACACGGCCACCTCTCCGACCACGCGGCGGCAGCGGCCTACACCGTTCCGGTCGCGGTCTTCATCGCCCTCGTGTGGCTGCTGCACCGCTCCACCCCGGTGGGGCGCGGAGCAGCCGACCTCGTGCACCCGGTCGCGGTCGCCGCCGTTCTCGCCGCAACGTTCACACCCTCGCCCGTCCTCGTCACGGGCATCCTCGCCGCGCTCCTCATCGCCGCGAAGCTGACCCTCTCCGCACGCGGTGCCACGAGGGCGTCGTCAACCGTCTGATGCCCCCTCGCCCCCGCCATCGCACCGCCCCCGCACCCGGCTCCCGCGCCCGGCGGTAGCGTGGCCCGGGTGAAGGTGGGAACCGCCGAGACCCGGCTCGTTCTGCTGCGGGGCAACTCCGCCTCGGGCAAGTCGAGCATCGCGTCCGGCCTCCGGGAGCGGTTCGGCCGCGGTCTGGCACTGGCCGGCCAGGACAACCTGCGCCGGACGGTCCTGCGCGAGCGCGACCGCCCCGGCGCCGCGAACATCGGCCTGATCGACGCCGTCGTCCGCTACTCGCTCGACGCCGGGTACCACGTGGTCCTCGAAGGCATCCTGTACGCCGACCACTACGGACCGATGCTCATGCGGCTGTGCGAGGACCACCGCGGCCGCACCCACTGCTACTACCTGGACATCGACTTCGACGAGACACTGCGGCGGCACGCCACGAAGCCGCAGGCGGACGAGTACGGGGAGGCGGAGCTGCGCGACTGGTACCGGCCCCGCGACCTGCTCCCCGGCGGCACGGAATCCGTGATCGGTCCGGACAGCGGCCTGACCGCCACGACGGCCCGCATCATGACCGAGACCGGCCTGGCCGGCCTTCCCCCGCTCGATCGCTGACCGGCCCCGCGGCGCGGTCAGCGGGCGCTGCGGGCCGCCTGCCCCGGCAGGGCGATGCCATGGGCCTGGGCGACCCTCCCCGGACGCAGGGTCCACGGCACCGGTGAGGTGTCGGTCAGCCAGTCCTCGGCGACGATCCGGTGCACGACGAAGCCGCGCAGCGACCGCGGCAGCTTCCAGCCGAGGCCCTTGCACAGCTGGCCGTAGGAGGGGCCGTGACCGTGTTCGGCGCGGAACGCCGCCGCGAAGCCCGCGGCCTGCGGACCGCGGTCGGGATGCCCGTCCTCCCAGGCGTCGTAGGCGGTGAGCACGGACCGGGGGGCGGGGACGTCGGCGGGGGGGTACATGAACGCCTTCGCGACCCGCCCGGTGGAGAACCGGCACAGCGAGCAGTGCTCGACCGCCTCGACGTGCCGCCGCAGAGCAGGACTGGCGCCGGACTTCCACGCGTCCCACTCGGCCGGGCCGATCCGCTCCGGTTCGGGGGCGGAGTGCGTCCGGCTCGCTTCGACGCGCGCCTCCTCCGCGATCTCGGCGGGGGTACGGAACCGGCCCGCGAGGTGGCGCACCGCCGGGTCGAGCCGGTACGTGTCGCCGGAGAGATCGGCGAGGAAGCCCTTGACGGCGAGTTCGGGCACGGCGGCGCGGCAGGCCTCCGGCAGCCGGTCGGGGATCCGGCCGTGGAGCTCGGAGGTGCTCTGGGCCGCCAGGAACAGGGCGGCCAGCCGGGTGGCCGGTGACGTCTTCTTGACCGGTTTCGCGATCCGCGCGCGCATGGCCCAGCCCGACACCCGCGACCGCGTTCCCTTGCCCAGGGGCAGCGGGTGGTCCGTCTCACTGCTCATGTCCGGCACCCTGATCCCCACCGGGACGTCCTGGTCCCCGTCGACCAGCGGACCGGGCACCTGCCATCCGACGGCCTCCAGATCGGCCACGGCCCGGCGCGGGTCCTCCAGCCTCAGCGAGCGCAGGTCGGTACCGGTGAGGTTGCCCACGCCGCCCCGCGCGGCGCGGATGGCCACGACGACGGCGAGGAACTGCGCGTCGACGGACCCGAGCGGCAGTTCTGCCACGTACGAGAGGAGCGCGCGGGCCGCCTCCCCTTGACGTGTGGTCAGCAGGAAGGGCTGCGGGACGGGCTTCACGGACGGCGAGGCGGCGGTCTCTTGCGAGATGACAGTCTTGGGCACATCTCTCCTAACGCGGTTCGGCCGTCGAGGTCACGGGCAGGGCCGCACCCGGACGAAATCCCGCACCCGACCACCCTAATGAGACGCGAAGACGGTCAACGGCCGGGCGGCCGGCCACAGCCGGGGCGGCGGCCACCGGTCGGGATCCGGCCCAGGAGAAGGGGAATTCACGAATCCTTCCCGAAGCTTTCCCGGCCCCTTCCTCGATTGAATCGCACATCCTTACGGAATATCCGACCCGGACGTTCCTCTTCCTCAACTCGGCTCATTCTTCTACCCATTCGTGGGCTATCCCGTCTCTTCCCTCTCTGCCACAGTGGCAAGAGTTGACCGACGGACGCCGAACGGCGCCCGTCCGAACGGGGGAAGAAACGAGATGAGGAACAAACAACGCGTTGCCGGGCTGTTCACCGGAATGGCCCTGCTGGCAGGGGCGTTGGCCGCAACGGCCGCTCCGGCTCAGGCCTACAGCCCGAACCCGACGGTCAAGACGTACTACCGCGACACGGGTAAATGCCCGTGCAGCGGCGGCACGCTCAGCGACCCGTTCGACGGTACGTACTTCCAGCGCGATCCCGGAGGTTACGCCGTCAAGATGGAACTCTCCGCGGGCGATTGGTTCATCGGCAAGGTGGAGTTCCATCCGAACGACGAGAAGCTCTACGTCTACGACACCAGGAACGACGGCGACACGTTCTACGTACACGTCCAGTACTCGTACAAGGGCAGTACGCACAACCTCGGCACGCACTCGGCTCCGGGGACCTCGGCCGTGGTGGACCGCGGCGTCTGGGACTTCGACATCCCCGAAGGCGCGTACGTGGACATCACGGTGTACGACGGGGCGGGCATGACCGACTACATCGGCGGAGCGACCGGCACGGGCGGGGCGATCGCCTGAGGGCTGTGCCCGGCCCGCGGGGTCGGTACGCCCCCCGCGGGCTCGGGCACCGGCTGGGCTACGCGGACCGCAGCCGGTAGGCGTACGTGTAGGTGCGCCCCGCGTGCAGCAGGTACTCCGCGAGCGGCGGAGCTCCCCAGGAGTCGTTGCCGCCGACCCCCATCTGCCGGTGGTTGACGCCCAGGATCGTCTCGTCGCGCCGCTTCACCTCGTGGGGGTGCTTGGGCCCGTCCAGGTCGAACGGCGAGTGGTGCAGCACGCTCGTCTCCAGCATGGGTCCGCCCTCGTCCGGATCGGCCCGCACCAGAAGTCCGGTCCCCGACCGGTCCGTGACCGACAGATGGCGCACGTCGGTCATGTTGCCGGTCTGCTCGGGCCTGACGTACGGCGCGACCTGCTGGTCGACCGTGGAGCGGTAGCGGCCCACGAACGCGCCGGTGTGCCGGTCCCAGTAGTTCTCCTGCGGGCCGCGCCCGTACCAGTCGATCTGCTCGAAGCCCTTCGGGACCGTCAGCAGCGCGCCCACCATGGGCAGATCGGGCAGCCCGTCGGCAGCCTCCAGGGTGTGCCGGACCCGGATCTCGCCGTCCCCGCGCACGGTGAACACCGTGGTCCAGGTGGAGGGCGTGGGAGCGGTGGGCAGGGTGCACTCCACCTCGACGGTGACCACTCCGGGCGAGGGGCGGCCGGTCGTGACGGAGGTGACCTCGCGGTCGGTGCCGGCGTCCCGCCAGGTACGCAGGGAGTTCTGGGCGCCGCGGCCGATGTCGTTGTCGGTGGGTCCGCGCCAGAAGTTCGGCACCGGACCGCCGGCCAGCAGCAGCCGCCCCTTCACCCGGTACGACGCCAGCGTGCCGGTGGACTTGTCCAGGACCACGTCCATGTCGCGCCCGCTGATCCGCACCCGCGCGTCGGTCTCGTCGAGGTCGAGGGCGGGCAGTGTGCCGGGGGCCGGGTCGGCGGGGGCCGGGGTGTGCCAGTCGAGGCCGAGCTGTTCGGCGGCCACGGTGTGCCCGGCATCCGCCCAACTGGCCTTCGTCTTCAGTACGAAGGAGACGTTCAGCCAGTACTCGGCACCCGGCTCGGGCTGCCGCGGCTTCCGGTAGGGGATGCGCACGGTCCCCTCGCCGCCCGGGGCCACCTTCGGCGCCGCGAGCCTGCCGTGCTGGACGCTGCGGCCGTCGCAGGTCACGTCCCAGCGCAGCTCGTACGCGTCCAGGCCGCTGAACAGGTGCTTGTTCCGCACCGTGACCGTCCCGGCCGCGAGGTCCGCGGCGTCGACGGCGACCGGCTGGTAGACCTTCTTGAGCTCCAGCAGACCGGGGTGCGGCGTGCGGTCGGCCGCGACCAGGCCGTTGCAGCAGAAGTTGGCGTCGGTGGGATATCCGTCGTGCCAGTCCCCGCCGTACGACAGGTACGTGTGCCTCGCGTCGCCCGGCACCGGGAGCCGGATCGCCTGGTCCACCCAGTCCCACACGAACGCGCCGTGCAGATTCGGGTAGCGGTCGAAGATGTCCCAGTACTCCTTCAGGTTGCCGCTGCTGTTGCCCATGGCGTGCGCGTACTCGCAGAGCATGAAGGGCGTCTCCTTGCCCGACCTGCCGTACGCCTCCACGTCCGCCGGCTTGGTGTACATCTCGCTGTGCAGGTCGGCGACCTCGTTCATGCCCTCGTAGTGCACGGGCCTGGAGGCGTCCCTGGCGTGCACCCAGTCGGCCATCGCCCGGAAGTTGGAGCCCCCACCGGCCTCGTTGCCCAGCGACCAGACCACGACGCTCGGGTGGTTCTTGTCGCGCTCGACCATGGAGCGGATCCGGTCGACACAGGCGTCGGTCCACTCCGGCAGGGAGGCCGGCACGGTGTCGCGCACCCCGTGCGTCTCCAGGTTCGTCTCGTCGACGACGTACAGGCCGTACTCGTCGCACAGCTCCAGCCAGCGCGGACTGTTCGGGTAGTGCGAGGTGCGCACGGCGTTGATGTTGTGCTGCTTCATCAGCAGGATGTCCTGGAGCATCCGCGGCTCGCGGATCGCCTGGCCGTGGTCGGGGTCGGACTCGTGGCGGTTGGTGCCGCGGAACATGACGGGCTTGCCGTTCACGGTGAACTTCCCGGGCCCGTACTCGACCTCGCGGAAGCCGGTACGCGTCCGCTGGACGTCGACCGTCCGCCCCGAGCCGTCGGTGAGCGTGAGGACCACGGTGTAGAGGTTCGGGTCCTCGGCCGACCAGAGCGCGGGCGCTGCGACGTCCGCCGTCAGCGTCACCTCGGCGTCGCCCGAGCCCTTCGGGTCGACGTCTCCGGTGAGGGGACGGCCGACCCGGCGCCCCCGGCCGTCGTACAGCACCGCCTCGACCCGGTGGCGGCCCGCGGCGGCGCCGCCCCGGTTGCGCACGGTCGTGGTGACCGTGAGGACCGCGTCGCGGTACGCGTCGTCCAGCGCGGTCCGCACGAACAGGTCCTGCACGTGGACCGGCGCGACCGCGTACAGATAGACGTCCCGGAAGATCCCGGACAGGTCGATCATGTCCTGGTCCTCCAGCCAGCTGCCGTCGGACCAGCGGTAGACCTCGACGGCCAGGGTGTTGTCGCCCGGCCGTACGTGATCGGTGATGTCGAACTCGGCGGGGGTGTAGCTGTCCTCGCTGTAGCCGACCCGCTCGCCGTTGACCCAGAGGAAGAACGCCGACTTCACGCCCTGGAAGGAGATCAGGGTGCGCCGGCCCGACCAGTCGCGCGGCACGGTGAAGGTGCGGCGGTAGGAGCCGACCGGGTTGAAGTCGTGCGGAACCGCGGGCGGCTCGGGGGTCTCGTAGCCGATCCACGGGTAGCGGATGTTGAGATAGATCGGTTCCGGGTAGCCCTCGATCTCCCAGTTCGACGGTACGGGGATCCGGTCCCAGCCGCCGTCGTCGTAGCCGGGGGCCTCGAAACCGGTCGGCCGGGCGTCGGGGTTCCTGGACCACGTGAAGCGCCAGGTCCCGTTCAGGGAACGGAAGTAGGGCGACTTGTCCATGTCTCCGCGCAGTGCCTCCGAGCCGCTCGCGTACGGCACCAGCCGGGACCGCGCCGCCTCTCTGCCGACCTGGAACCACTCGGGGGCGGGACCGTCCGCGGCGAAGGCCTGTCTCTGGGCTGAGAAGACGGCCCAGCCCGCGAGGGCCGCACCGGTCGAAAGGACGGAACGACGGCTCGGACGGTATGCGCTCATGAAGCGACTCCGAACGGAAGACAACAAGAACCATCACCATCAGACGGAATCACTCAACACGCAAGACTCCGCGCGGGATCACCACGACGTCGCGGCCGAGGCCACCCGGGCATCAGAGGCCTGACCACATCAAAGAGCGAAGCGGTACCGCCGAAGGTGGCCGGAAGTATGCGCCGGCCGGGTTCCGCGCGCCCCGCGGCGGCGGTGCGGCAGCGCGGGCGGGCGCCAGCCGGGGGCGGAGCGCGGCCGGCTCCCGACGGATACCGCCGGCCACGTGTCCCGACACCCCGCCGCGGGCATGATCATCGGCATGGACGCGGGCACGGGCGAGGACGCGAGCGACAAGCCGGGGCAGATCCTGCACTGGAACTTCTTCATAGGCGGCCACCTGAGCGCCTCCGTACCCGTGCGCCTCGTCGAACGCACGACCGCGGGCCAGCTGGTGTGGATGGAGACCGGCACCCCGATGTGGCGGACCGTCCTCCCGCGCGGCGCCACCCACCTGCGGGACATCGCCCCGCACGACCGCCCCGCCGAGGGCTACCCCGTGGCCCCCGACCGGTGGCCGATGGGCAACGCCCTCTTCTACCAGCCGGCCGGCGCGGCCCACTCCGTCCTGTGGCTCTTCGGGCGCAGACAGAAGTTCCGCGGCTGGTACGTCAATCTGGAACGCCGGGTCCACCACGGTGACGACATCGACATCGCCGACCACGAACTCGACCTCAACGTGGCGCCGGACCGCACCTGGCGCTGGAAGGACGAGCAGTCCTTCGCCGAGAAGACCGGCCACCCCGCGTACTGGACGGCCGAAGAAGCCGCCGCCATCCGGACCGAGGGCGACACGGTGGCACGGCTCGCCGAGGCCGGAACGTTTCCCTTCGACGGCTCCTGGTGCGATTTCCGGCCACCATCGGCCTGGACGACACCCCCTCGACCGCCCAACCCCCGCCGCTCGCTCCTCTGAACGATGCGCACCCCCACCTCGCCACCTCTGCCCCGATGGGTGCGGTTCCGGCCTCGACACAGGGATCGGCCAAGGTGGCGTGATGGCAATCATTGCCCGACGTCACGCTCCGTGATACACAGAGTAACGATACGTAATTCACTCACACACCGATTCGATCCGCAGGTCAGGGCGGTCAGACCGGTCAAATGTGCGAGATCCGGGTAAAGAGAGCCGCCAAGTCGTCGTGCGAAGGCAGTTTCATCAGCGAAGATAGAGGGTGACTCGTGCCGAGCGGTACGGGCACCGAACTACCCAACAGGGGCGGTGACTTACATGATCCTGGCAGCTGAAAAGGGCGACATCACCACCATCATCGGCGGAATCGCCCCGAACTGGGGCCCGTTCGGGACCTTGGGCAACGAGGCCCGCGTAATGATCGAGGTCGTGATGGCGATCGCCATCCTTCTCTGCCTCGGCATCGCGATCTGGGGAGCGGCGAAACAGCGGATCGGCGCGACGGCGCTGCGCGACACGTTCAGCGCGGAGCAGGGCAAGGGGCTGATCGTTGCCGGGCTGACCGGTGTGTTCATCATCGGATCGCTGGGAACCCTGTTCACCATCGTCTACGGGATGGCCGTCTAACCAGCCGTCAGCCCGCGTCCGGGGGCACTCCCGCCCCGTCCCCACCATCCGTCCGTCGTGCCCACCGGCAGAGGTTGCGTCTCCCTGATGTCGAGTCACCACACCGCGCCCGCGCGGGAACCAGCACGGCTACCGTCGTACCACGACGCGGTTCAGGCAACGGTTGAGGGGGCGTACGCGGCATGAGTCCCGGCGACGACGACGGCTACGGCAACGACTCCGGCCGTTCGCACGACGGCTACAGCACCCTCGGCGGTACGCGCCAGACCCGTACCCGCCTACCCGACGGCCAAGGAGGCGACGGCTACGGCCCCCGCCGCCCGGCCCGCACATCCCGCTCCCTCCTCACGGTCATCGGCGTGGTGGTCCTGCTATTGGCCGCTATCGCCTTCGCGAACATGGGCGGTGGCGGCGACGGGGGCGGCGGCGACGGCACACCGGGAAGCGAGGGCAAGAAGGCCGGCTCAGCGCCTACCGCGGCTACGGGGACGAAGCCGGTGACGGGGAAGAACGGCTCGATTCCCTCGGGGTTCGCGCATGACGAGCAGGGGGCGCAGAGCGCGGCGGCGAACTATTCCGTGGCGCTCGGGTCCGCGGAGATGTTCGACAAAGACCGTCGACGTGCGATCGCAACCGCTGTATACGCGCCGGCAGTGGCTACCGCCCGCCAAGACGCCCTCGACAAGGTGTACTCCGGCGAAGCTTTCCTGGCGAACATCGGCCTGAACGCCGACGGCACCGCCCCTGCCGGGCAGACCTTCATCTCACGTTCCAATCCTGTCGGAACCAAGGTAGTGAAGTTCAACGGCGACGCCGCCAGCGTCTCTGTCTGGTACTCAGCATTGTTCGGTCTGGCCGGCGAGGGCTCAAAGAACCCGGTTTCCGAGAGCTGGTTCACCAACACCTTCGATCTCACGTGGATCGACGGCGACTGGAAGGTCACCGACTTCACGCAGAAGGACGGCCCCGCTCCGGTCGGCCGTGACCAGGCTGCCTCCCCCGCCGGAGAGATGGCCGATGCCGTGGAACAGTTCGGAGGGTTCACGTATGCCCGGTAAACGACAGAGGCGCGCCCTCTCGTTGACAGCCCTTGTGGGCACTGCGCAGGTCTCTCTGGTGCTGCTGGCCAGTCGCGTATTCGCAGCACCCTCGCCGAGCCCAACGCCCAGCAAGGGCAGTAACGCCTGTGACCTGATCCGCGGCCCCGCCAAGGACTACTGCGAAGGCGGCGCAGGCACCAGCAAGTCCAACGCACCCAAAAGCACCGACCCCGCCCTGGACCCTCTCACCTCCCTGGGCCGCGGCTGCGCCGACGCCGCCGCCTGGATCGTCGGCAAGCTCAGCGACGCCGTCAAAAGCACCGCCAACGTCGACTTCACGAACACCCGCTTCCTCCAGCAGTACGCGATCGTCTTCGCCGCCTCCACCGTGCTCACGCTCATCCTGTGGCTGCTCGCCGTCGCCAAGCGCGCGATCCGGGGTGTGCCGCTCACCACCGCCATCTCCGAGGCCATCGGCTTCCTGTGGCTGACCGTCCTCGCCTCCGCGTTCACACCGCTGATCCTGTACACGATCGTCTCCGCGACCGACGCCGTCACCGAGGTCATCGCCTCGTCCTCCGGCGGGCAGACGGACGTCTTCTTCGGGTCGTTCGCCAAGGCCCTCAAGAAGGACTCCGACATCGGCGGCGGGCCGATCATGCTGATCGTCGTCTCGCTGGTGTCGATCCTCGCCGCGGGCATCCTCTGGCTGGAGCTCGTGATCCGGGCCGCCCTGCTCTACGTCGGCGCCCTGCTCGGAACCGCCGTGTACGCGGGACTCGTCGACAAGAACATGTGGGGACACGTACGCCGCTGGGCAGGCATCATGATCGCGGTGATCATGGTGAAACCGGTCATCGTCATCGTGCTCGGCCTGGCCGGCGCACTGTCGTCGGACGACGGGCCCAACGCGTTCTCCGCCGTCGTCTCCGGGCTGGCCATCATCCTGCTCGCGATCTTCGCCTCCGGCATGATCTACCGCTTCGTCCCCGGTTTCGGCGACGAGATCCAGGGCGCCCGCACCAACCGCAAGCAGGCCACCGACGGCTCCCAGGCCGCCGCGATGATCAGCTCGCCCGCGGCACTCGTCTCCCAGGGCATCAAGACCCACAGCAGCCGCGGCGGCGGCGGCCAGGACAGCGGCGGAGGCAACAACAGCGGCGGCGGACGCCCCGCCAATCCGGTCAGCGGCGGAGTCGCCGCCCACAGCTCCCGCAATTCCGGGAGCGGAGTCGGCGGCGGATCTGTCCCCTCCGCCGCACCTCCGCCCCGCAGCGGATCGGGTCCCACCTCCGGCACCCCCCACAGCAGCCGCGGCCCACGCCGCGGATCAGGCGGTTCAGGTAACAACAGCACAGGAGGTGGCGGGCGTTGAGCACGCAGTCCCATCCGATCGCGCCCCGCCGTACGTATCTCATCGGCCGGGCCAGGCCCAACGCGATGGTCGGCAAGAACCGCGAGACCGGCGAGATCGCCCTGATCATCGGCGGGGCGTTCCTCGGCATGATGAGCGGGCTGCTCGTCCCGGTCCTCTCCATGCGGATCGTGCTGCTCACCGGCTTCCCGCTGCTCGCCCTGGCGATCGTCTACGTCCCGTACAAGCACCGGACCTTCTACAAGTGGTTCGAGATCAACCGCAGCTACAAGCGCTCCCTGCGCCGCGGCACCGCGTACAAGTCCGCCGCCATGGAGGCCGGCGTGAGCGCCGACGGGCGTGAGGTCGAGATCGGCCCGCCCCCCGGCATCGGCCGGATCAACTGGCTGGCCGCACCCTTCGGACCGGACGAGATCGCCGTACTCCTGCACGCCGACCGGCGCACCGTCACCGCCGCGATCGAGATCGAGGGCCCCGGCGTCGGGCTGCGCGACAGCGAGGACCAGGAAGCACTCGTCGACCGGTTCGGCACGCTGCTCAAGCACGTCGCCAACGGCGACGGGTTCGTGACCCGCATCCAGATGCTGGCCCGCACCCTCCCCGCCGACCCCGACGCACACGCCAAGGACGTCGCCCAGCGCGGCGACAAGGCCTCCCCCGGCTGGCTCCAGGAGTCCTACGACCAGCTCCAGTCCATGGTTTCCACCTCCAGCGAGCAGCACCGCGCCTACCTCGTCGCCTGCATGGAGTTCGACCGCGAGCTCGCCGCAGAGGCCAACGCCATGGCCCGCGCCGCCCGTCCGCACGGCGGCCGCAAGCTCGACCGGGACGCCGGACTCGCCGTCGTCATGGCGCGCGAGCTCACCGACATCTGCGCCCGCCTCGCCGAGGCCGACATCCGGGTACGCCAGCCGCTCGGCCAGAGCCGCCTGGCCTCCCTCGTCCACTCGATGTACGACCCCGACCACCCCATCGACCACATCCAGGCCATGACGAAGCGCAACGCCTGGCCGGCCGAACTGGACGCGGTCGAGCCGACGTTCCTCCAGGCCAAGACCCGTGAGTCGTCCACCCGCGCGCCCTGGTGCCACTCCACGGCCTGGGTGAAGGAGTGGCCGATGACACCCGTCGGCGTCAACTTCCTGGCCCCGCTCCTCGTCCACACCCCCGATGTGATCCGTACGGTCGCGGTCTGCATGGACCTCGAACCCACCGAGATCGCCATCGAGCGGATGCTCACCGAGAAGACCAACGACGAGGCCGAGGCCAGCCGCCAGGCCAAGATGAACCGCACCGTCGACCCCCGCGACATCGCCGCCCACGGCAGGCTCGACCAGCGGGGTGAAGATCTCGCGAGCGGCGCGGCCGGGGTGAACCTGGTGGGGTACATCACCGTGTCGTCGCGTTCGCCCGAGTCCCTCGCCCGTGACAAGCGGACGATCCGGGCCTCGGCCGGCAAGTCGTACCTGAAGCTGGAGTGGTGCGACCGCGAGCACCACCGCGCGTTCGTCAACACCCTGCCGTTCGCCACCGGCATCCGCCGCTAGCCGCACACGACCGAGAGAACCGAGAGAGACGAGAGGGAGGTCGGTCACGCCATGCGAGATCCGCTGTCCGCGATGTCGGACGCCTTTACCGCCTTCCTCTTCGGGAAGGTGGAGACGACCCGGCTGCCCGTCCGCACCTCGACCGGACAGGCCCAGGCGGTCTACCTGCCCACCGCGGCCCCCGGCCTCGGCGACTCCGGCGTGATCATCGGCCGCGAGGTGTACTCCGGCAAGGGCTACATCTACGACCCCTTCCAGCTGTACGGACAGCAGCTCCCCGCCCCGCACTGGCTGGTGCTCGGCGAGTCCGGGAACGGCAAGTCCGCGCTGGAGAAGACGTACGTGCTCCGCCAGCTCCGCTTCCGCGACCGACAGGTCGTCGTCCTGGACGCCCAGGGCGAGGACGGCGTCGGCGAATGGAACCTCATCGCCCAGGAGCTGGGCCTGACCCCCATCCGCCTCGACCCCACCTCCGCGCTCAACGGCGGCATCCGACTCAACCCGCTCGATCCCGCGATCACCACCACCGGACAGCTCGCCCTGCTCCGCACGATCATCGAAGTCGCCATGGGCCACGGCCTCGACGAGCGGTCCGGCTTCGCGCTCAAGGTCGCGCACGCCTTCGTGAACGAGACGAAGGCCGACCGCCAGCCCGTCCTGATGGACATCGTCGACCAGCTGCGCCACCCGGAGCCCGAGTCCGCCGCGGCGATGAACGTCGACATAGACGACGTACGGGCCTGGGGCCTGGACGTCGCCCTCGTCCTGGACCGGCTCGTCGACGGCGACCTGCGCGGCATGTTCGACGGGCCGACGTCCGCCGACATCGACCTGGACGCCCCGCTGATCGTCTTCGACCTCTCCCACATCGACCGCAACTCGATCGCCATGCCGATCCTGATGGCGATCGTGGGTGTCTGGCTGGAGCACACCTGGATCAGGCCCGACCGGAAGAAACGCATCTTCCTGGTGGAGGAGGCCTGGCACATCATCAACTCCCCCTTCGTGGCGCAGCTCTTCCAACGCCTCCTGAAGTTCGGCCGACGGCTCGGACTGTCCTTCGTCGCCGTCGTCCACCACCTCAGCGACGTGGTCGACGGAGCCGCGGCACGGGAAGCGGCGGCCATCCTCAAGATGGCGTCGACCCGCACGATCTACGCCCAGAAGGCCGACGAGGCCAGAGCGACCGGCCGGGTGCTCGGGCTGCCCCGATGGGCGGTCGAGATCATCCCCACGCTCACCCCTGGCATCGCCGTCTGGGACGTCAACGGCAATGTCCAGGTCGTCAAACACCTGATCACCGAGGCCGAACGCCCCCTCGTCTTCACCGACCGCGCGATGACCGAGTCCTCCGTCGTCGACCTGCTCCCGGAGGACGTACGGGCCGCCGAACTGGAGGCGGAACAGCGCGCGGCCCGGATCGAGAACCAGCAGCGGCTCAACGAGTCGTCCGAGTCAACGGTGGCATGACATGGCACGGCGCGGCGAGGCACGGCCCGGTGGCAACGAGGAAGGCGGCGGCGGTATCCCCGACGGGCTGCTGATCGGCCTGCTGGCCTTTTTGCTCGGGCTGACCCTGCTGGCCTGGACGGCCACCGGCCTGTCCGGACTCCTCGCGCACGGCGCCTGGCCGCACGGCGTCACCCTCGCCGAGACCCCGCTGGCGATGCGCCGGCTGGTGGAGGCCCCGCACGACCTGCCGGCCGCCTGGCCGGCCACACCCGCGGGGGAGTTCTCCGGGTACGGCCTGTTCTGGGGCCTGTTCATCGGCGAACTGATGGTGCTGGTGGTGCTGACCATCTTCGTCATGGGCGTGGTCGCGCGCTGGCGCGGCGTACGGTCACGGCAACGCGCCCAACGGCTGGACCAACTGGAGCACCCCCAGCAGGAACACACCCCGCAGCGGCCCGACCTGAGGAAGCGGCAGGAGTACGCGCACGAGGTCCCGGCCCAGGAGCCCACGGCCCTCCTCACCGCACCACCGCCGCAGCAACAGCCACAGGCCACACCGCTGGCCGACACCACTGCCACCACCGCCACCACCGCAGACACCGCCGAACTCCTCGCGACCGCACCGCCGCTCGCCGTGCCCTCCCCCCGCGCGCCCCTCGTCGTCTACGGACCCGCCGCCACTCGCCGGCCCACCGTCGTCCAGGCCATCAGCGAAGCCGACGGACGCGTGCTCGTCGTCACCTCCGACCCCAGCGTCTGGGCCGAGACCAAGGACGCCCGCGCCAAGCTGGGCCCGGTCCTCATCTACGATCCCGGCCACCTCTGCGACACCCCGGCCCGGCTCCACTGGGCCCCCACCGCCGGCTGCGAGCTACCGGAGCGGGCTGCCGCGCGCGCCGCGGCCCTCCTCGCCCCGGTCCGGCCGCAGGCCCGTACAGACGCGGCGACGGCCGACACCGCCGAAACGCTCCTCCAGTGCTGGCTGCACGCCGCCGCCATCGACGGCCGCCCCTTCCGCCAGGTACACCGCTGGGCACAGGGCGGCACCGCCCACGAACCGGTGCGGCTGCTCCGTACCCACCCCAAGGCCGCGTCCGGACTCGCCGGGCTGCTGGAGTCCGCGCTCACCGCTCACCCCGAACGCCGCGAGATGGCCCAGGAACTCACCGTTCGGGCGTTCGGCGCACTCTCCGCGGTCCACATCCGCGACGCCTGCACCCCCAATCGGGCGGATGCGCTCGCGCTGGATTCCTTCGCGGACGAGGGGGGCACCCTCTATGTGGTGGGTGAACCCATCGAGAACCCCCGCTCGGGCCCCGGAGCCATGCCGCTGCTCACGGCGCTCGCCTCAGACGTGGTCGAGCACGGCCGCCGCATGGCCGCACGGTCATCCGACGGTCGGCTCGACCCACCAATGACGCTGGTCCTCGACGACGTCGCAGCCGTGGCGCCCCTGCCCCGGCTGCCGGAGCTGCTGGCGACCGGCATGAACCAGGGCCTGCCCACCGTCGCCCTGCTCCGCTCGCCCGAACAGGGCCGCGCCCGCTGGACCCAGCAGCTCCGCACGCCGAGCATCCCCTGAGCCCCCGCCAGCGCCCGCACCAGGACGGTTACGGCCGGGCCACCGCGTACTCCAGTTCACGGGCCGTGGGGTCCCCCTGCATCGGCACGGTCTCCCCGGTGGGCACGAACCCGATCCGGCGGTAGAACGCCGAGGCCCGCGGGTTGTTCTCGTGCACATACAGCCGTACGCGCTCGATCCGCGGCTCGCCCAGCGACCACGCCCAATCCAGGCCGGCCCGGAACAGTTCCGCGGCCACGCCCCCGCCCCGCGCCTCGGGGCGTACGAACACCCCCACCACATGCGCCTGGTGGACATCGGCCGCCGTACCGAACACGTTCTCCCCGTCCGGCCGCTCGATCAGCACGGTCACCGAGCCGGCCCAGCTTCCGTCCGGCGCCTCCGCGACGAACTGTCGCACCTCGCCGTCCCCCGCCTCGGACGCAGCGGCAGTCCACTCCCGCCAGAAGTCGTCGGACCGCTCCACGGCGTCCTCGTACGTCTCCAGGAACGCCACCGGCGCCACCGGATCCTGCAACGCGGCCAGCCGGAGTCCCTTCACCAGCTGCCATTCCCCGGCACGCACCGGGCGTATCACGTAGTCCATGCACCGATCCTGACCCGCCGCCCCGCACCGTGCAAACAGATTCCGGCGGCGTCCCGCAGTCCGCAGCGCGCATCCCGCAGTCCGTCTTTCTGGTCGGGAACGCAGAAAAGCCCCGTGCCACAAGGGCACGGGGCTTAACTATAAAAGGAGTTCGGCGGCGTCCTACTCTCCCACAGGGTC